>CAYTAJ010000011.1:0-37734 GCA_964435725.1 uncultured Algimonas sp. | reverse complement strand
CCCAGTATTGATGATGTGATTGACTTGGCTGGCCCTGTCTTACGTCACCGTATGGCTCTGACATTTGCGGCGCGCGCGAATGGCGTGAAACTTGATGATGTTATCAACCAGTTGAAAGACAGCATCCGATAAGCATGTCGCAGACCGCCTTGAAAGACAAAAAAAGCTTAAGGCTTCAAGCCCGTACGCTGGCGGATAGCTATCCGGCGCTTTTGGCTGAAGCGCAGCGTGTTGCCTCTATCGTGGCCGCAGGCGTTCACGGCCGCAGAAAGGCCGGTCAAGGTGAAACCTTTTGGCAATACCGTCCCTATGACTTGACTGACGCGGCCCATCGTATTGATTGGCGACGTTCAGCGCGTGGCGATGAACTCTTCGTGCGCGATAATGAATGGGAAGCGGCCAATACTGTCTATCTTTGGCAAGACCGTGCGCCTGGTATGGATTGGCGTTCCAAAAAATCGCTCCCGTTAAAATCAGAGAGCGCGGCTGTCATTACTTTGGCTTTGTCTCATTTGCTCATGCAGGGCGGAGAACGCTGTGCTATTCTGGGGCAAGATGGCCGCACACGAACAGGACGCAAAGGTTTAGACCGCCTGTTTGAAGACTTCATGTCATCTGCAGGAACACTCGATAGTTTCAACAGTGATATAAAAGGTCATTCAAAAGTCGTTATCGCCTCAGATTTTTTGGGTTCACTTGAAAACTGGACAAAAGAACTTGCGACCCTTGCCGCGCGACCAACCCAAGGCATTTTACTGCATGTGATTGACCCGGCCGAGCAGGCTTTTCCTTATAAGGGGCGACTTCAATTGAAGATGCCGGGATTAAAAGACGTGAAATCACTGTTGGTCGGACGTGCTGAGAATGCACAGGAGAGTTATCAGAATCGTTTTGATCAGCATATCGCGGATATTGATAAACTCGCTAAGCGTATTGGATGGCAAGTGGTTAGGCACCAGACAGATAAGCCAGCAACGCTTGCTCTGAACCAATTATTTGGCCTTCTCTCCGGCCAACCCGTGGATGCGTCATAATGGGCGGACTCTCGTTTTTAGCGCCTTTAACACTTTTGGGACTTCTCGTCCTCCCCGTGATTTGGTGGATATTACGTGTCGCCCCACCCGCGCCGAAGGTACAAGCCTTTCCTCCGCTTCAGCTATTTGCTGATATTCAAACCGAAGAAGAAACGCCTGCTAAGACACCCTTATGGCTTTTACTTTTTAGAATATTGATGGTCGCTTTGATTACCTTTGCATTAGCCGGACCTATATTCCAACGCACAGCCGCGGAAACACAAAAACCCATCGTGTTGGTTATTCAAAACAGCTGGCTATCTGCACCTTTTTGGTCCGAGATTATAAATGAAGCTGAAACCCAGATAAAAACGGCCCGTCGTGAAAATGTCGAGGTCGCCGTTGTGTTCACAAATGATGAGAATTTGGAGGCAAGTTTTACCCCTGCCCAAGTCGCCTTGGAACGTATCGAAACTTTACAACCCGACCCTTGGATTGATGAATCATCTGCTCTTACAGCGCAGATTTCAAATTTATCGCTGAACGGTAGTGACATCATCATACTATCATCGGGTTTAAGCAATCAGTCGGATTTCGTTCATCTCTTTGCAGAGAGCGACAGCCTTTCAATTTATGCACCAGTCGGTGCTAACGAAAACATTCTGCCGATTTCCACACAAGAAGTCCCGGATGGCTTTGAATCGAATTGGCAGAGAGCCATAAGCGGGCCATTACCCATTGAAGAAACCGTATTAGCCTTGAGTGGAGATAATGCCGTTTTGGGGCGCGCCAATTTAAACTTCAATCCGGGCGAAAAGACTGCGACCGCGCGGTTTGAACTACCCGCCCAACTCCGCAATCGCGTGACTCATATACGCTTGTCGGGCAATAATTCTGCCGGCACCGTGAAACTTTTAGACGATAGTTGGGGACGTCCCCTCATAGGCTTGTTGAGCGGGACAGGTGATACGTCCAGTCCACTGTTGTCTGAACCATTCTATGCTCGCACGGCATTGCAACCTTATGCCGATATATATGATGGTGGTTTAGAGGCCCTTCTCGCCATTAACCCAAGTCTCATCATAATGCCTGACAGCCAGCGCACGGAGGATGAGCGACTTGTTCAATATGTTGAAGAAGGCGGTGTATTGATCCGCTTTGCTGGAGAAAAACTCGCGAAACGGACAGATGATCTCTTACCCGTCCCTCTTCGGACAGGTGGGCGCGCTATTGGTGGGGCCTTGAGTTGGGAAACGCCACAAAATCTAGCGCCATTCGAAGCAGATAGTCCGTTCTTTGGACTCGATATTTCCGAAGAAATAACTGTGTCTCGCCAAGTCATGGCCGAACCGGGGATTGAAACAGACACAAACAGTTGGGCACGCCTCGCGGATGGGTCTCCTGTTGTCACCGCTGACATAAAGGGAGAAGGTCTCGTCATATTATTCCATGTGACAGCCGGGCCGGAATGGTCAAATCTTGCACTCAGTGGCCTTTATGTTGAAATGCTAAGACGTATATTACCACTAGCAAAATCTACGACGGGTACAAATGAGGAAAGTGAAAGCGGAGACTGGGTCGCCAACCGCGTCCTAAATGGGTTCGGTCAATTTGAAAGCCCCGGCGCACAAGTCAAAACAATTGCGAATGCCACCTTTCAAGATACGTTGGCATCTGCGCAAACACCGCCTGGCTTTTACATTCAAGGCAATCGCAAACAAGCCATTCAAACTCTTGGGCCATCTGATGAAATAGAGGCCTTATCAATGCCTGCCCGTGCAACACGAAAGCAATATGGCGGCACAAAACTACAAAGTTTGGCCGGCATCGGCCTTGCAATTGGGTTGATAGGTCTAGCCCTTGATGCGTTTTTTGCCCTTCTAATGTCGGGACGTCGTCCTAAGTTATTCCCTCAATCAGGTCGTGTCTTGGCGAGCCTTATAGCTCTATCTTTTATCGTTCTAACGTCTCAGACGTCATTCGCGCAGGATACGAGCAATAAGGAACTGGAAGCCGCTACCGGGCTTCACTTTGCTTATATCAAGACAAATAATGGTCGCGTTGATCGGCTTACTGAAAATGGGCTTGAAAGCCTTGGAAAGCAATTAGACGTTAGAACAACAATTGATGTGGTAGGCGTTCATGGCGTTGACCCCGCGCTTGATAATCTGTCTCTATACCCCTTCCTTTACTGGGTCGTATCGAGAGATGACGCGGCACCCTCTGATGAAGCCGTGACGGCTCTTAATGCCTATATGGAGTCGGGCGGTACCATTCTGTTTGATACACGCGATGCGGCCGACCAAGCCATAACAGGCAATAGTCCTCATCCGGGATTAGCGAGATTAACGGCGGCGCTTGATATTCCACGCCTAAAACAAGTGCCAAGCGACCATGTTTTGACGAAATCATTCTACCTTATCCAATCCTTCCCTGGGCGATGGGCAAATGGTCAAGTTTGGGTTGATGCTGCCAGTAATGCCGCCGGACGTGATGGGGTTACCCCTGTTATTATCGGCGGTCATGACTGGGCTGCCGCTTGGGCCTTGGACGAGGATAACCGCCCCATTATTGACATAGATGAAAGTCTACCACGACAACGTGAATTCGCTGCAAGGTTCGGGGTTAATTTGGCCATGTATACGCTCTCCGGAAATTATAAAGCCGATCAGGTGCATACAGCGGAATTGGTTGAGCGCTTAGGGCAAGAACGCGCGCGTGACGCCGGGTTTAATACCCCGAATGGCAATGACACGAATGTCAGCGGAGGTCGCGATAATGAGTGACCTCTTCTCCGCCCTCGCTTTCGATCCTTTTATTCCCAACTGGGCAATAATAGGACTTGGCTTTGTAATTTTCATTGCCTCGCTTTTTACAGCCGCATCAGGCCTAAAAAGTTACTTTTGGCGAATGCTTGCCGGCTTATTTTTGTTACTGGCACTTCTCAACCCCCAACAAGTCGAAGAGGACCGAACGCCTCTCAGAGACCAAGTAATTATCTTAAATGACGTGTCGCAATCTATGCAGGTTGGGAACAGAGAAAATGCGCGAAAGGCGCTTCTAGACAGCCTTCAAGATGGTTTTGAAAATGACCAAACACTGGATGTCGTTTCAGTCGATGTAAAGGGTGATGAAAGCGGGACAAAACTATCCCCTGCTCTTGTTGAAGCCCTAGGGACAGCGGGCAGCAATCGTATCGCGGGGGTTATTGCTCTGACTGATGGACAAATACATGATAAGCCGCAGACGCTTTCATCGGTTCTACCAGATAATGTACCTTTCCACGCGCTTGTTATCGGCGATCCTGACGCCAGAGACCGCCGCATAAGAGCTGTAACAGCCCCCCGATTTGGTTTGGTAGGTGAGTTGGCAGAATATGAACTCCGCGTAGACGATCCCGGCTTTGAAGGTGAACGTGCCCTTATAGAAGTCAAACTAAATGGCGTTTTGAAGGCCCGTTTTCCTATTCAAATCGGTCAAACTCTCTCTATTCCGCTAGAGATTGAACGACGCGGCTCTAATACTGTCGAGATGAATGTTGTCGCCGCCGAAGGTGAACTCACGCTCAATAACAATGTCTTTGTCAGCGAAATATCCGGCATTAGAGACCGTATGCGCGTTCTACTCATTACGGGAGAGCCTCATAGTGGCGGACGGGCTTGGCGTAATCTTTTGAAAAGTGATCCTGCTATTGACTTAGTGCAATTTACAATCCTGACGATGCCACGTGTTAATGCGACAAACGCCCGTCAAAATGAGTTATCTCTTATTCAATTTCCTACCCGTCAGTTGTTCGAAGAAAAACTAGATGAATTCGACCTGATAATTTTTGATCATTATCGTCGACGGGCCACACGTGGGCGATCAGGGGGTAGCTTGCCAATTATCCGTCCAAATTACTTCAATAATATCGTAAATTACGTGGAGGAAGGAGGAGCTCTTCTCTTGGCAACAGGCCCGTCTTTCGCGACAAATGATAGTCTTTTCCGGTCACCCCTCGCCAGTATTCTACCGACCCGTCCCACTGGCGAAATCGCTATTGAGAAATTTCGGCCCTCTCTAAATGACAAGGGACGACGTCATCCTATTACGAGTTCTTTTCGAGGACAGACCGAGACGAATTGGGGCCAATGGTTTCGTTTAATCGATAATACGCCGGTCAGTGGCGATGTCTTGATGGAAGGAGCCGCTGGCGCGCCCCTCTTTGTCATTGATAAAATTGGTGAAGGCCGAGTCGCAATGTTAATGTCTGACCAAGCCTGGCTCTGGTCAAAAGGCTATGATGGTGGTGGCCCGTACCGAGAAATCTTTAGAAGAACGGCACACTGGCTGATGGGTGAACCCGATCTTGAAGCTGAAACGCTTCGTGCGTCTACGGACGGAGACAATCTCGTTATCGAACGGCGTAGCCTCTCAGATGTAAATGCGCCCGTATCCGTTATCACACCCTCTGGTGAGGAAAGAACTGTTACTCTGTCCGAAGTTTCAGAAGGCGTGTTTAGGGGCCAAATCCCTGCAGAAGGGTTTGGAGCCTACAGAATTGATCAAGGCGATGTCAGCACTATTACAGCCATTGGTACGCTTAATCCCAAAGAATTTGATCAATTGCTGCCGAAAACCGAAAACCTCTCTGACATTGCTGAAAACAGTGATGGTTTTATTGAACTGGTAGGGTTGGCAGATAGCAATCTGCCCGAAGTGAGACGTGTAAACTTGTCAGCGGATACATCCGGTGAAACCTGGTTAGGATTACGATCTTATCAAGACTATATCGTCACACGCAGTCAAAGGCAGCCTCTTGTTCCCCCTCTTCTGTTTTTTGTTTTCTTCTTTATGAGCATAGCCATGGCATGGTGGCGTGAAGGGCTGTAAGTGTACATATGCTCGGTTTAGACCACATTAAGTCTTTTTTTGTGATGTGATGATATTAGGCCCTGCTAAGTAAGGAAGAACGATTATGTCTCGCATTATACTTCGGATGAGCTGTGCCGCTCTAGCCATGAGCCTGTTAAGTGGATGTGTTGTCGCAAAAACGACGGGCAAAGTTGCCGCAGCTCCGTTTAAAGTGGCCTATAAAACAACAGAATTAACGGCTAAGGGCGTCGTAGGAACAGGCAAAGTCGCAGGTAAAACAGTCATCGGAACCGGAAAATTTGCAGGACAATCGGCATTCGCCGTCGGAAAAGGCGTTTATTATGTTGGCTCTGTTCCCGTAAAGATTACTGATAAAGCGTTAGATACGACAACCAAAGTTCTCACGATAACAACGCAAGCCGTTGACCTTACCGGCAAGGTTGTAACAACCTCTCGTCAAATCCAAGCCTCAGAATTAGACGCTGAATTACGTGCCATTAAATCAACCGCAAACATTATTGGCGTCATGATTGACGCTTTTGGCTAAATTTGAATATTATTACAATATCGTGAGGAAATGACGTCACGAATTGTAAAATCAGCACTTTTATGTTATGAAGTATCATAATCAAGGAGTGTGATATGAAATTTTCAACGAAACTGAGCGCCTTATTTTTAGCGACAGCAGCTCTTACAGCGGCTCCCCTCGCAGCGTCTGCAGGCGGTATAGGCTATGAAAGTTCAGTCACGACGAAGATCTCATCACCTGTAAATATCGAAGTCAAACTCAGCGACGACCTAGCGCATCGGGCCAATAATTTACCTGAAAAATTAAGGGATAGGTCCAGCTCTAGTCGTTTAAATAGCGGTTTTGCCAATAACGGATTTTATGGCGACAAAGAACTTACTAAGCTTACAGAACGTCTTGAAGAAAAAGTTGAGCAGAGATTCGAAAAGGTCGGCCTTTCTGTTGCGGATGAAGCTCCAGTAAAGCTTGTTTTAACGCTTGAAGATGCCCGGCCAAACCGTCCGACATTTGAACAACTCTCAAGAGAGCCCGGGTTATCATTCCAGAGTTTTGGGATTGGTGGCGCTGAAATTACCGGAGAGCTCTTCGATACAGAAGGTAACTCATTAGGAACGGTGGAGTATCGGTGGTTCGAAAATGATATTCGTGACGCAAGATTTGGTGGAACTTGGACAGACGCAAACCGCGCTATTAGCCGATTTGCTAAACGCGTCAGTAAAGACCTGACTTAAGGAACACCAATATATTTGTGCGTTTGAACGCTTAAACGCCACTTAGGGTTTTCAAGACAATATTTAAAGGCGGCTTCAGAATGAGCCGCCTGATCTTTATCATCTAAGGGCTGTAAGCTGAAAGTTTGAAAATTAAGATCCGTAAAGTCTTCAGGCTTATTCTCTTTTTGAGGATAAACCAGTTTCAATTCATGGCCGTTTTTTTGGATTAATTTGGCATTGGCCTTGGGACTGACGCAAATCCAATCAATGCCCTCGGGCAAGGCAATTGTCCCATTTGTTTCGATAGCGACTTTAAACCCCTTTTTATGCAGGGCTTCGATAAGAGGCATATCTAATTGCAGCGCAGGTTCACCCCCTGTGCAAACCACCCAAGGCTGTCCCCCGTCTGGCCAAAATCCGGCGACATGGTTCGCTAAGTCTTCAGCAGTGGAAAATTTGCCTCCATCCGGGCCATCAGTGCCTACAAAATCCGTATCACAAAATTTACAAACGGCTTTGCTGCGATCCCGTTCCAAACCGGACCAAAGGTTACATCCTGCAAAGCGTAAGAAAACAGCAGTAAGTCCTGCTTGAACACCTTCACCTTGGACAGTCAGATAGCATTCTTTGACGGAATAGCTCATGCGATATATTCCGCCCAACCCGCCGCACGTAACTCGCAAGCCGGACACTCTCCGCAGCCATATCCCCACGCATTTTGCGTTTCGTGATCACCCTTGTAGCAGCTATGTGTTTTCTCATTCACCAGATTAACGAGAGGTTTGCCCCCTAAGGCTTCACAAAGAGACCAAGCCCCAGCTTTAGATAAATGCATCAAAGGCGTTTTGAGTATCATCTCTCTGTCTAGACCTAAAGATATGGCCTTCATCTGAGTATCTAAAGTTTCGATTCGGCAATCGGGATAGCCTGAGAAATCAGCTTCACACATGCCGCCTACCAAGACATTAATCCCACGCCTGAAAGCCAAAGCCCCTGCAAAATTTAAGAAGATAAGGTTGCGTCCCGGAACGAATGTGTTGGGTAGACCTGAGTCATTCATTTCAATCTCAACATCCCGCGTCAGAGCGGTTTCACTCATCTCCCCAAGAACTGAGAGATCCAATATATGATCTTCGCCAAGACGATTTTCCCAATCAGATTTTACTTTGGGGAGTAAAGCCCTGATATCCTGACGGCATTGCATTTCAACATCATGTCTTTGCCCATAATGGAAACCAACTGTTTCTACTTGCTCATAGTTTTCCAAAGCCCAAGCCAAACAGGTTGCGGAGTCTTGTCCACCAGAAAAGAGTAAGAGTGCTTTTGACTGATCGTCCATAACCGCGGCCATAAACACTTTCACTGGTGCTTTCCAGAAAAACCCTCAGCGTCTGGGCCAATAATTGGCATACAAACTGCATCTATTCATGGACATTAGAATCTGTCTAAGGCTCAAACATGCTTAAAAAGCTCAAAAACTTTAAGTGCCCAAAAAAACGATATATCGTCCTGGGTGTTTTGGCGCTTGAAATAGCCAGTCTACCAGCCGCCGCTCAAATTATTGATCGCGTTGTATTCTCAGTAGAGCCCCAAGCAAGTGCTGTTTTAATTGATGATATCGACGGAGTGAAACGCTTTGCCGTCGCAAGCAATAGTGCGTTTTATGTAACTGCTGAGAACGTGATTGGTGACATTCGTGTTGAAGTTAAAAATAGTGGAATGATTGGGTCTGCTCGCTTCGGTAATAACGCCCAAATGCCGGGTGTCGCTTTAGCCTGTTCAACAATGAACCTCGGCCCAAAAACCGTCTATCAAGCAGAAAGAAAAACGGCGGCAATGCCCGGTGATATTTTAAGCCAAGCCGTTATGGTCGTTGTTGAACATGATCCAGAAGCCGACCCTGTTATTCGGATAAAAGCCGGTGAATCAAAAAAACCTGCTGCTGATACCGTGGATTGCACCTCTAAACTCTCTTAAGACGCTCTTCCGCAATTTGGTTTGCAACAGATAAAGTCGAGACACCCTCTGCTTTGGCTTTTGCTAATATATCTTGGATTGTTGTTTTCAATCCGACCAGTTTTTGTTCAACCCATTCCGGATTATATTCGCCTGATACTTCGGCGGCGATATTGATTATCCCACCACCGTTCAGAACATAATCGGGTAAATAAGTTATTTTTCGTTCCTCAAGTAAAGTCATCATGGCGTCTGAAGACAATTGGTTATTGGCCGCGCCACCAATTAACCTGGCTTTTATATCAGGGATCGTTGTCTCATTTATAGCTCCCCCAAGAGCGCAAGGAGCAAACACATCAACCTCTTGCGCATGAATGGCATCTACGCCAACCACTTTTGCCTCTAATTCAATCTTTGCTTTTTCAATAACAGTTTCATTAATATCAGCTATATAAAGGGCGGCCCCTGCTTCAGAAAGCTTCTCACAAAGTGAATAGCCGACACTTCCTAAACCCTGAACAGCGACACGTTTGCCCTCTAACGACTCATTGCCCCAAATGTGTTCAACGCCTGCCTTAATACCTCTGAAGACGCCCTCAGCCGTAACGGGTGATGGATCGCCTGAAGCCGCCTCACCTTTTGTCAATCCCGCCACGTAATCGGTTTGGCTATGAATGACATCCATATCTTCTGGCGAAACGCCCACATCTTCTGCAGTGATGTAGCTCCCGTTGAGACGCTCCAACGCACGACCATAAGCTTCAAATAGTCTGACTCGATCAAAGTCGCCTTCCGGATATAAAATAACAGCCTTACCACCGCCCAAAGGCAGGTCAGCCGCAGCGTTTTTATAACTCATAGCTTTTGATAAACGCAGCACATCAGTCAAAGCGGCCGTGTCATTTTTATATGACCAAAAGCGCGTGCCTCCTGCAGAGGGTCCGCGTACAGTCGAATGTACGGCGATAATAGCACGTAAGCCCGTCTCTTTATCTGACGCGAAGTAGACACCTTCATGGTTAGAAAAATCAGGATGCGAAAAAACAGCCATAGTACCGCTCAAGTAACAATTCTGATTTGCGCTATAACCGAAAATTACGAGAAATTATTGCGTTTATTCGTTAGATTACAGAATATTTTTAAAGCGTTTCAATCCCCGCAGCCGCCGTTTTCAAAACAGAGAGCGCAAACGCCCCTCCTGTTCCATCTCCAATATTCACGCCCAAATCCATGACAGGTGATTTTTCTATACGGTCCAGTAAGGCCTGATGCGCGGGCTCAGCCGTGACCTGTGCCGCAATGCAATGATCTAAAGTAGCCGGATTTATCTTATAGAGAACAGCCGCCGCCGCACAAACAACATATCCGTCTAATATGACCGGAATGCGTTGGTGTCTGGCCGCAAGGATTGCGCCAACAATACCGGCTATATCGCGCCCGCCATAATGCCTTAGGATATCTAGCGGCGCGGGCATATCATCACTATTATGCAACTTTGCTGCAGAGCTTACGGCCTCTATTCTGGACGCTGCAGAAGCTTCTGTCCCACCCGCCCAATAATCTGCGGCTCCGCCAAAAAGCGCCCTTGCGATTGCTGCGGCTGCCGTCGCTGCGCCAAATCCTGCATTGCCCAGAGCGATAACGTCCGCACCTTCCGCAACAACCTCCATTCCAAAGGCAATAGCAGCCGCACAATCTCTTTCGCTTAATGACGCTTCTTTTGTAAAATCCGCGGAAGGATATTCTATGCCAAATTCATAGACTTTGAAAGCGGCGCCGAGATCTGAGGCCATACCACGTACTGCCGCCTTGCCTTCAGTCAGGCTTGTAACACGGTCTCGCGATGCTTTAACAATGTCAAAGTCAAAAACACTTTCGGCAACCCCATGCGTGCCTGCAAAAACGGCAATAAGTGGACGTTTCAGGCTTGGTATTTTCAAGTCTTGCCAAGCCGCAATAGTCGCCAATTCAGAACAAAGGCGCCCGATTGGCGCTAGGGTCCCACATTTTTCAGATAAAGCGTTACTGAGCGTATAAACGGCACCTTCTTTGAGTGTTGGCATTGTTTCAATTAAGCCAAGGATATCATCGAAAGGACGTCCTTCAGATTGACTGTCACTCATTTCATATCCTGTTTACTAAAATCGAAAAGAATCGGGTCGCGACCTATATACGGGCTTACACGTTAAAGGCTTTAGAACTCTTTTCCTATATTCTTGTCGCATGTTTATGACACTACTCGACAAAAGCCCTTATCCAATGTTGCTAACAAAGCGATTAATTCTCGGTTTTGCTTTGAGCTTAATCGTGACAGCCTGTGCGGAACAAACCAATGAGGTGCAACAGACCCCATCTCAATCCGTAAAATCAAAACCGAAACAATCTGCTTCGGTTGTCGTGCTACGGAAAAATCCGCAGGATGGACAATTTTGGACAAACGCACGCGTGAATACAGGCACGGTTCGTTTCCTCGTTGATACCGGTGCAGGCATGGTGGCTCTAACGGCTCAGGATGCTAGAAAAGCGGGGATTAAAACACGGGACTTAGAGTATAATCAGCCGATAAGCACAGCAGGCGGCGAAAACTTTGCGGCAAGAGTCACGCTGGATCGCATTTCAGTTGGTGCTATCACCTTGAATGATGTAGAGGCTCTCATTGTGCCTGAGGGATTAGATATTTCACTTCTTGGGATGACTTACCTCGGTGAGCTTCAATCCGTGAATACGAATAAAGACACGATGACATTGCGATTTTAGAAGCGTTAAATCAGGCTTTCTCTAATCATATTCAAAGAAACCAGTAGCAAACAAAATCCAAAAACTTGCTTTAACCGCTTGGCGTCAAGAGAGTGCGCGGCTCTTACCCCCAACGGCACCATCAACGATGACACCCCCGCAATAATGATAAAGCCTGCGAGGTTAACATAACCCAATGAAAATAAGGGCCGTCCTGTCTGTCCCCAACCCGATAAAATGAAACCTAATGTCGCCGGCAGCGCAATCGCCAGCCCAAATCCTGAAGCCGTACCGATAGCACGATGAATAGGAACATTGCACAGCGACAATAAGGGGACCGAAAGAGACCCGCCCCCAATCCCCATCAAAGCAGACAGACCGCCCACGGAAGACCCAACTAATGGCGGTGCCATCCCCCTCGGAACGGATTGAAGCATAACGAAACCCGGACGACCAAGAATGAATTGCATAGCGACTAACATAGCCACGATTGCGAATAATATTGTAAGCGTGCGAGACGACAGCTGCGGAGCAATGAGTGAGGCAGCGATAAAAGAGCCAAATCCTATCCAAAGACCGTAACTTCGCCATATCTGTTTCGGAAGAAGTATTTCCATATCAACGGCATTACGGGCTTTGTGCTTCCTAACAGAGCGCCAACTATTCACGATGATGACGGCGGAACTCGTGGCCACAGCCGCATGCATGACTGTGTCATCCGACACGCCAATCGCTTTAAAGGCATAGTGTAAAGCGGGGACCATAATGGCCCCACCGCCTATACCAAACAAACCAGAAGAAAATCCCGCAAGAACAGCCACACTCATCAGAGCCAAAAAGAGCAAAATTAGGGTTGTTGGCTCCATTAAGCCGCCATACCCTTAACAGTTTCAATATAGTGTTGATGCGCCCGTCTTATTATCACGGATGGCTTATCGCCGCTTGACGCACCTTCACTAAGAGACCGACGCCAAGACCGTGCTCCTGCTTCGCCACTATATAACCCCATAATATGACGCAGTAAGGCCTTAGTCGTGCGATCGGACTCTTCAATGCTTTCCGAATAAGAGATAAGACGTAGAACAACCTCTTCGCGTGTTAATGTATCTGGCTTGTCTCCAAAAACGAGCCCATCAATTTGCGTCATTACCCACGGGTTATGATAAGCCGCACGGCCCAACATAAAGCCGTCTAGATTGTCGGTTTCTTTCAGGCTTTCTTCGATTTCCGTCAAACCCCCATTGAGCTGGATGTTTAAATTTGGAAACTCGGCCTTCATGCGTCGGACGAGATCGTAGTCTAGCGGCGGTACATCCCTATTCTCTTTGGGACTCAAACCTTTAAGCCATGCTTTTCGCGCGTGGATGATAAATGTGTTACATCCGGCTTTAGAGACAATATCTAAAAACTTTGGGAGCGTATCTTCAACAGCTTGATCATCGATACCCAAACGGCACTTAACAGTGACAGGAATATCTACAGCCTCTTGCATCTTTTGGAAACACTCTCCGACGAGTTCGGGCTCTGCCATAAGGCAAGCACCAAAACGGCCGGATTGCACGCGATCTGACGGGCAGCCTATATTGATATTGACGGCGTCATACCCAAAGTCTTCCCCAATCTTAGACGCTTGGGCGAGCTTGCCAGGATCACTGCCGCCTATTTGTAAAATGACAGGGTGTTCAATGGGGGCAAAGCCAAGCAAACGCTCTCGAGGACCGTGTATCACCGCGTCGGCCACCACCATCTCTGTATAAAGCTCTGTTCGCGCAGTAAGCTGCCTATGGAACCATCGACAATGCCGGTCGGTCCAATCCATCATAGGCGCCACGCTGACGCTAAAATTTTGAGATTTATACATGCACTTAACGAGCTTTATTAGTCAAAACAACGCTCACCACATATAAGAATTCAGACTGCGCAACAATACTCAGATTCTAAAAGCTTTTGCATGCTTTTTAAAACGTTCCGCTAAATTCGATATTCAGAAATAAGTCGAATTCCCGGCGTTGAAACTCTCTGAATGAAAAATCCGCCTGATCGCGCCGACCGTCAAAAACGAGACGCTCATACTCTTCAACACCGTCCAACAGGTTAAGCAGAGTTACGACGACTTTCATGCCGAAAATATCTTTATGTTCAACAAAAGTGCGGACAAAGGGCCCATCAAAAGTAGCATCTTCAATGGTATTTAGTCGAAAAGACGGTGCGTCAGTATATTCATTAGCCTGAGCGCCATAAGCCCAGTCAGTGTTTGGAATATCATGACGGAAGCGCGCTAACCAAAACACGCGTTTGTCAAAATTGAGACGACGACTGAAGCCAAGAAGAGGATCGTCAACATTTGAGTCACGGAAATCAAGTTCAAAATCAAGCTGTGTGCCTTTGAAACCCCAATTATCACCTTTAATTGTTGCGTCTAAATCGATTCCGAATTGATTTGCGTTATCAATGTTTCCGACAGCGTCGCCATCATCCCCAATTGGGATACGGTCGACAATATCAGAAATTAGCGAACCATAGACATTCGCTTTAAATGTAAGGCCGTTGCCAAAATCTTTATCATATTCAACTGAGGCGTCCCAACTCTGTTGCGGAACAAGACCCGTGTTACCGGCCCTATCCTGACCATTTACCAAATCAGGGACTGCGAGAAAGTCGAAGAAGTTCAATTGCCCCACTTCTCTAGCAATGCGGAAACGTATATTCGTTTTATCTTTAGGTTTATAAGTCGCCAAGACAAAGCCCTTTGGACGGAAGTAATCTCTGGAACTTCCATTTTGCTGGGAGATTTCTGAATATTCTGCGCCCGCGGAAAGCTGAATATCCCATTTCTTTGACAGTGGACGGCTATGCGTTGCTGTAACTTCCGTTCTGATTTCTTCTACACGTTGCGTGCTTGTGGGTTCGGCGGGTGGCTGCTCATCGAATAGCGTCCCGTCAAAAGCAACGAAATTATCTTCAATGTCTAAGAAATTAAACACACCTTCGGCTGCAACTTGCCAGTCTTGGCCTTCTTTGCCAGACCAACCATATTCTGTGCGAAGAATACCCTCCCCCTCATCAGCCGTTCGGAAGAAACGAGACCCATCAATTTGTTGCCCGGATAAATCAAAAACATCGAAACGGCTTATCAGAGGCGAATGCTCTCCTCGGTAATACGCTGTTGTTTTCAGGTTGCCTGGCCCTAAAGGAAATTCGTAATCAAGCCCTAGTGTTGCATTCCATTCGTCTTCCGCTGATTGAAACAGCGTATTTATGTTTTCGCCGCGGGGTGTAAGCGCTCGACGAAGAGATGTTTCCTCATTATTCCGATTGAACTGATTATATTCGGCGTTCAATGTCCCTGTATGACCGGGCTTTGGCTTCCAAGTCAGATCAACAATAACGCCCGGATACTCATTGTAGAAACGGGCGTTTTCATCTCTTGTTTCAAATATATCGCCTTCTGCATCAGCTAGAGTCTCTGGACCGAATAGCCCATTACGTTGGGACTCATTTCGAAATTCCAGTGCATAGGTCAAATTTCCGCGCTCTCCTGAGACTGTCAGATGTATATGCCCAAGATTGGCAGCTTGTCTTGCGCGCCATTCGGGGGCCCAAGACCACGTACCTGCGACACCTTTATTCTCGGTGATGATATTTGCGACTTGGCCGGAAAGGCCCGGAATATCGAGACTTGCTCCATCGACAATTTCAATGCGTGTGACATTTGTAGCCGTAATACGATTGAGCTGGCTCCCGACGTCAGCTTTCCCCGTTACACGTTCGCCATTAACGAGAACGTTCGCTCCCCCTTGGCCCAGTCCACGTTTGTTTTCGCCACCATCTAACTGAAATCCTGGAACCTGAGAAATCATATCCAGAGCTGTCCTGGGTGCGTATTGTTCAAAAAATTTTGCTTCGAAGACTGTCCCAGCAATGTCGTCATTTTGCGCAAAAGCGGTATTATGTGCTGAAATTAGGCAGAGTCCGACTGTTGTCGCCAAAAGCGACTTACTTAAATTATTCATTTTTGTGTCTCTTTTTGTAGTCGCTTTGTATCAGTTAAATCTGATTTCCGAGTAATGTCCGGGGGTTAATCGCTTGACCATTTTCTCGGACTTCAAAATGAAGGTGTGGTCCGGTCGATGCACCGGTATTGCCCGAATGACCGATAACTTGTCCGCGTCTAAGTTGCTGACCCTGCTTCACTTTAATCTTATTGAGATGCGCATAAAGGCTTTCCCGATTATCTTTATGTTTGATGATGATAGTCAGGCCATATTTCTCGTCTTCAAAAGCCGCTTCCACGACACCCTCAGCCGTTGCATAAACAGGTGTTCCGGTCGCAGCAGGGATATCAATGCCTTTGTGACTTTGTGGCCAGAACTTATTTTTAATTCCAAATTCAGCGCTCACCTTTTGAGAGTCTGACGGCCAAACATACTTTGCTTGCTTATATTTTGATTTTTTGATGACAGGGTTTGGCTTTGAGGTGGAATTAGCCTGAACATAAGATTTTGCCTTAGAGTCATAATTTGACTTTACCTCATCCTTAGAGCTCCACTCACCATATGTAATCTTAGTCGTATGACGTTCTCCATCATAGTCGGTGAGCACCGTTATATTTTTAGGCTTAATCGTGATCTCAACATCATTGTCATATATGCCGTTTTTCTCTAATATTTTGCAATATTTAGCGCCCAGCGTTTTGGGCAACGCTTTTCCGTTCAAACTCATCGTATTATTAGGGTGCGAGAGAAATACAGTTTCCGATTTCGACTTAATCAGGCCATCCTTGTAAAGATTGCCCATTACTTCTGCTCTAAATTGCTCATGATTAGCTAATCGATTTTTTTCTGTGTAAGAAACTTTATCACTTTTGGCGGTAGCCGCCGTTTTAGCGACCTCGATTTTATTGGCGTTCATAGCTTCGACATACGCCTCGTATCGACTTTCTAAAACATCGCGGCGGCTTTCTAGCTTATCTTCAAAACGCTCTGATAATGTTTTTGCTTCCTCTGCCATCGCCTCAACCACAGCTTCGTCGAGATTGTTAGCTTTGCTGTAGGCCCAAAGCGATTGCCCATAGGACACCAATTTTTTGTCAAAACTCCTTTGCGCCTCTTGATCTTTTTTTAAATATTTTTTGAACGTTGTTTTATCGATCGTAGTCTGTGGCAAATCGTAAAGTTTTGGCGGCTTTGGAGCAATCGGTGCTTGCGCAGGCTTCGCTTGAACAACAGTTTCAGGAAGTTCAGCCTTTAAAGCCACAGGCGCTTTTGGTTCATTGGGCGGGTGTGCATCAGCCTTTGTCACTGCCCCTACATAAGCCGCACAGATAAGAACAGCTGTCACAGCAGAGAGAATGGCGTGATCCGGGCGACGGTTGGTTTCACTATAACCGGTTAAGCGCTTCAATCGATCAAGAATGGGCATATCCCGTTTGACAGCCGCCATAGCCATATTCGGAGATACCGGAATTGAAAGAGCGGCCAGACCTTTTACCAAAGAGCTTGGGCTTGGTGTTCTTTCGCAGGCAAAGTCATCGCAAGCTTGTTCGCGATCAATATCAATTTGCTTAGAGATATAGTGAATAGCGGGATGATAAAAGAAAACCGTTCTGATGGCCGTCTGGACAAGGTTAACTGCGTAATCGTAACGACGAATATGGCCAATTTCGTGCAAAAGAATGGCTTCTACTTGGTCGGAAGGAAGACGAGAAAGAAATCCAACGGGCACGAGAACAACAGGCTTCAAGAAACCAAGCGTCATAGGCCCTTCCACATATTCAGAGATATAGAAATCGACATGCCCTTTAAGATTAGAGCGACGTAAAAGTTGTTTGAATGTCTCACGCCAAACTTTAGACGGTTCTATCAAGCCCGTACTGCGCAGTCGGTTGGTCAACGCGTAAGCCGTTGCATACCTCAAGGCCATCACCAAAAAACCAAGGCACCAGAATAGCGCTATAAGAGGCGTGTACTGCGCCAGATTAGGGATTGCCATTCTAGCGGCAACAACTGTTTGCTCAAACGAATTAACGGTTATGCCTTCTGCAATTGTCGCAGATGGAACCACCCCGGTTGGAAGTGTACTCAGTCCTGACGTTTTCAGATATAACGTTAAGGTCAAAAGAAAGGCAACAAAACAGCTAACCAAAACACCCATCTGAGCCATATAGCGGGCCGAGGGAGTTTTATTCTTCATCACGAATCGTAAACCTACGACGAGCAAAAATGCAATGCCCCCCTGCCAAAGACTATGGAGCAATGCCCACCCTAAACTGTCGAGCAAATGATTAACTGTTACGCTCATAAGGGTGTCCCTTCCCTTTAAGTGTTATATCGCTAGTTGCGATCTAGCTTTTCGATAAAGTCACGAATGGCTTCAATCTCTTGTTCCGATGCCTTTTCATTTCCCAAAGCATGCATCACCAATTCAGAAACAGAATTGCCAAATGTATTTTCAACAAATCGGTCAAAAAGTTGCGACTTGGTTTCAGTTTCAGACACAACCGCAGAGTAAAGATGAGATTTTCCTTCTCCGGCCTGACGTGTGACCATGCCCTTTTCATACAGTCTCTGAATCTGTTTTGCGGTCGTTGTGTATCCGACATCTTTCTCTTTGCAGAGAATTTCATGTACGGTTTTAACACTGCAGGGCTGTCGCTCCCACAGAATATTGAGAATGGCAGTTTCAGCGGCAGATGGCTTTATTGGTCTTTTCATAGCTTGAGATATAAACGACAAATGTCGTAACACAAGCAAAAAACGACAACTGTCGTAAATATGACTATAAGTTAATTTACTGCGTCTATTCGATCTTCAAGGTCTAATTTACGCATCAGAAGTCCAGTAAATAACCCGAGTTACGTTTTACAAACGAAACAATAAGAAAGCTTAGGTTCTACCCTTGGCAGCATTTAAAACGAATTTTGCTCTTTCTCGGACCTCTAACATGCGTTCAGTATAGACAGCATCTGAACGTAGGCTTTCAGCAAGCCCCTCTTCGTCATCGATCTCATTGAGTTCAGTTTCGATAATGTCATTAATTAATGAGGCCGCTTCCTGCCCTTTTACCAAAAGATTGATTCGTTTACTGCGGCCATCTTTTACACTTTCATGCGTCTCAATAAAATCTCCGCGAACAAGCGCAATCAATGACCTCGTAATCGTCGAAGGGTCCTGACGTAGTGTATCAGCCAATTCTGTTGCTGACAGGTCAGATTTCACATCTTCCAAGCACATTAAAACTCGTATTTCCCGTAGTTTAAGACCATATCTCTCAGATAGAGGAGGAACCACAATTAGCTTCAAAAACTCTTGATAGTCGCGGGATATTTGTTCCGCGAGGGTCATAAAACCCAAATCGCTATTTTTTGGCAGAGTATTTGGCTTTGATAGACGCACTTAAACCGTTCTTGTAACAAAATACAACCGTAACCTTCTGATTACGGTGAGACTATAGTAAGTAGAAATGGCTAAAATGCAAAACGAAAAGTTAAATAGTCGAATTGAGACAATATTCTGGAAAAAACGGGTAGTTTTTGTAATCTAAGCTCTGATTTGGACGTCTTGTTTAGATATTAACAAAGCCTCTTCACTAAGAGCGTTCATGATTTTGCTTTTATACATCAAGATAGTCACTGAATCACCATTCGCTTGCTCTATCTCAGACAAATAAAATGAAATCTTAGTTTTTAGTATATCAAGGCTAACAACTGGCAGACTATCGATACGTTTGGTGAGCGTATCAATCTCTTTTGCCCATGCTTCAATTTGCTCGTAATCAACGTCATGAACTTGTTCATCACTAAGTTCACTCGCTATATCGGAGTGGAGCTTATCAATACGAGGAATGAGAAGATTGATGTCGTTGGATGTTAAGTGCTGGTTAGTATTATCTTGCGTCATATTAGACACATCTTGAAATGAACCTTCGCCTTCGTAATATGTTTCGTCCATAACTTTTCTCAACGCTTTTACCTATAAAGCAAATTGAGTCAGTCATGCCATACCTCAGGTATTATACTGCCTCAACATAAACACAAAAACAGGTTTCAGAATAGAATCAAGGGCAAATTTCACTAATAATTACAATCACTTGCGTACGCAACTAACTGTTGGAAAATTCAATCAATTAACCTCAAGTACAACTTGTTAATTGAAGACTTTTCGCAGGATTGTTTCAAATTTGTCCTACATCAAAAATATGCAAAATTTTAAAAGAAAGTTTTGAAAAATGTCTTGCAAATAGATTCGCATTACATGATGTGTGGAACAAATATGTGATTAGCTGATTACCGAGTGAGTAGTGGATAAAACTGTAACAATATTAGTAGTCGAAGACGACGCAAATGACCGTGTCGAAATTGAGCGCACACTGCGCGACATGAACATTTCCAACCCTCTTCGCTTTGCGGATGATGGTATTGTCGCATTAGACATTTTACGCGGTGCGAATAATGAAGACAAAATAGAAAAGCCATTTTGGATTTTCCTCGACCTTAAAATGCCGCGTCTAGATGGACACGGTTTTCTTAAGGAACTGAGAGAAGATCCTACGATCAGCGACGCTGTCGTCTTTGTATTTACATCGTCTGATGCAGATGAAGACATCAAAACCGCCGATCAATACGGCGTTGCTGGCTTTATTCTGAAGTCCGATATGCGTGGAAGCTTTTCAGAAGCTGCAAATTTAGCCGGTTTTTCTTGGAGCTTGGTTAAGTCTGACTAACCATAGGAAAACTTCCATCTTATGGGTTTCCTACAAGACGATCTCGCCTGGTTTATTGCTGATTTCTTCAAGAATAATGATCTCTTCTGCTCGTGAGATACTCCAATACAACATAGTTTTCCTGACGAACATTTGCTTACGAGCGGAATAATCTCCTCCGGCAATTCCAATTTCAATCATCGACCTAATAACAGCCCGCTTCTCCTTAAAGCCTTTCAAGCTTGCCTGCGTCTCAATAATTATACTGTCATAGAGTAAGCTGTTAATATCCGCCATAATCCGCGCTTTGTTGAGAACGAACCAATCCAGCAACATTTTTTCCGTTACAACGAGAGAGGGATCAATTGATTTTGATAACTCAATCGTCTTTTGAATATAGACAGACATTTCCTCTGGAATGACGCGGCCATCAGCTAACAAGACAAGACTAAAAAGCCTATAGATGTGCTTCCATTGCCTCGGACCTAAAGACGGTAAGGAGGACATCACGTCATATGGTAAAGACGTTTTCAAGGCTCTGCAATTACCTGATTAAGACAATGTAAACTATATTTTTTTGTAAAAATGAACAAAATTGCCCTTATCACCCCCAAAATAGTTAACGAGTGTTAACCATTAAATTCCATAGCATGACCCTATAAAACACACCAATACCGCGTTTATTTGAATTATCAACTTATTAATGTTTGATTTATCAACCATTTTTCAGTTGATTTTTCAATGAAACACCAATTTAGTGTTCATATTCGATATGCAAAAAAGAATTATCGACGCAAAACTTGAAAAGAGAGGCTGTCATGGAGATAAAACTCGTTGCATTAAGTGACCTAGTCGCTTTTGGAATCCCCCGCCCTCAGAAATGGGCTAAGGATCCGAAAATCAAAACGCTTGTGAAAAGTATTGCACGTGACGGCCTTCTAAATCCGCTAGTAATCAAGTCTCATAAAAATAAGTATCTTGTTGTTGATGGAACAAAACGCTTGAAAGCCCTTATTTTACTCGCGCGCTCTTCTCGCTTTCATAAACCATCACAAAAAGTCAGCTGCATTACTGAAGAAGAAACCATCGAGAACTCAAACATGCTCGAACGCCCTGCCCTTATATCAGCTCCAGAACTTGTCCATTTTATTCTGGGCGCTCTAAAAGAAGGCCACTCACCTGTCGCAATCGCCCAAAGATTTCGGTGTGATTTAGATATCGTCGATTCTGCCTATGCTATTCAAAACTTACACGCCAAAGTCCTACAATCTTTCTACAATGGTACAATTGGACTTGAGCAAGCCATAGCCTTCGCATCACTTCCTAATCCGAACGCGCAGTGGGCCTTGCTTCAGCAACTAGGCCCCTTCGTGAGCGACAAAAACGTTATCCGCGCCTTGCAAAGCGGTGAGTCAGTCATTGAAACACCAGACGAGACGATGATTTTCTTACCGTCTCGCGAGACAGCAAAAGTAAAGCAAGTTTACAAGCGCTCCAGACAATTGGCTAACGCAGTCGATCAACATGACTTTCGGGTGGCTGCATAACATCATGTTAAAAAGTTTTATAAGATACACGCATCGCATTCCCTCCCCTCCCTTACATGCAGCGTGTTCAAGGCCGGGGTTGCCCTAACCCCGGCCTATTTTTTCATACAGAAAGGATTTCGTATGATGATGTTAACAAAACCAAGTTCAACTCACCCCATGCTTCGACTTGTGGAAGCTGATAATCCTTTCGAAACTAAAAAACCCCCAGAAAAAAAACAAAGCGCACTCCTGCTTGAAGATGACGATTTCGATGCAGCAATTACAACGGAACTCTTAGAAAAGCGCATAAAACCAAACTTTACAGTAACGCGCGTAAGGACAATGACAGAAGCCATACAATTTGTCAGTGAATTAGATTTTGATGTAGCCCTTTTAGACCTCAATCTTTCAGACTCTTCCGGGTTAACCACTTTAAGAGAAATCCAACGCGCTAATCAAGAATTACCAATAGTAGTTTTGACAGGTGATAATAGAAAAGAGACTGCTCTTAAAGCCATTGAAATCGGCGCGCACGAATACCTTCCTAAACAACAGCTCAATGATAAAATTCTAGAACGTTTGATCGCCTTCGCCGCCTTGCGGCACAAAACGGCTCATGAGAACATGAATCGCAAAAACACAGATCGCCTTACCGGATTGCCTAGTTCTAAAGCAATGTCTCATGAATATCTTTACATGAAACGACGCGCCAAAAATACAGGCCGAAACATTGGTCTAATTTTGATGGATGTAAAGAATTTTAAAGGCATAAATGACGCATATGGTCACGAGGTCGGCGACGCTCTTTTGGTCCATATTTCCCAAACTATTCAAGCGTCAAATAAGCACAGGTCATTAACAACCCGTTTGGCAGGCGATGAGTTCGTTACCTTAATTGAAGGTGTTAGAACAACAAAATGCCTGCGTGCTGTTAAAGATAGACTTGCCCTCATCTTATCTGACTGTTTCGAATATCAAGACAATAAGATTTTTTATTCCGCACATGTTGTTTCTATTTTGGAAAGCGGACAAAGCCAGAACGACGTTTTGACTGCTTTGGAGCGACTAAAGATAGAAATGATAAAGACAAAAAGCCTGATTGATAAACAGGCGAGCTAAATCACGATAAAACACGCAATATATCCAGAGGTTTCTGTGTAATTCATTTTAATTATGACTTAGAATCAAACATACTCAGTTAAGTTGCTTTTACACAGGCAAAAAGCTACACACGACTGCCTATATGCTGACGAATGATGATATGAAGAACAAGCCGGTTCCAAACGACCATATGGTCGTGGCGATAGATGTATCTTCAGAGCTTGAAACAATGATTGTAGCAGAGCAAGTGTATCGGGATTACCTCGACATTCTGAAATCATCCGTTATCCCCGAAATAACAAAAACCTATAAATTAAAAATCAGGGAGATGCGCGTACTGGCCTGCGCCGCCAAATTGAATGGGCAAATATCTGCCGCTGATATCGCGACCACATTACGACAAGACCCTGCGACTATCACACGCTCAATGGTGACGCTGATTGGTCACGGTTTTGTAAGCACATCAGAGAGCTTCAGTGATGGTCGCAGCCGTGTTATCAATTTAACCGATAAAGGCTTTAACGCCGTCGATACATATAATTCACTCGTTCAAAAAGCCCTGACACGTGCGACAATCATAGACGACACATTCATGAGCGCAGATAATCTGCACACAACTAAAAACATGATGATAAAACTCGCGAGAAGAGTGTCCAAACTCTCTAAAAACCTCAGGTCTAAATCACGGGGAAGCCGATAAATGCCATTGCGTGATGTGCCCATCAGCTCTCTTTCAGAGACATCAAGCGTTCACAGTCGTTTTGGAAATGACGTATTGGAATATGCGTTAAATGCCTCACTTATAGGTTTTTGGGCATGGGATATTGAGCAAGACTTACTATTCCGGTCAAAACGAGTTGATCAAATTTTGATGACCGATGGCTCTGAAATGCAAGAGACTATCTCTGCTTTTCAGTCACGCCTTCACCCAGATGATAAGGCCGACATTAAAAAAGATATTCTGAACTATCTGGAAGACAAAAGGCTATTTGACAAAGAATACAGATTCAAGCGTGGTGATGGAAGTTACATTTGGATTGGTTTCCGCGCCGAAGGTATCTGGGAAAAGAATAAACCCGTTCGCATTGCAGGCTCATTCTTCGATATTTCAGACCAAATCGCCATTCGTGAAGAGCAGCAAAAACGCGAAAGCGAATTGCGTCTTATCTTTGATAATGTGCCAGCCAAAATTTGGTACAAGGATGATAAGAACACAATTTTGCGGCTCAATAAGCGCGCGGCAGACTCTATGGGCCTTGACGTCAAAGAGGCCGAAGGCGCCAGCACCTATGACCTCTTCCCCGAAATGGCAAAAAAATATCATGAAGATGATTTGCAAGTTATAAATTCCGGCGAAGCCATGCTCGGGATCGTTGAAGAATACACGCCAAAAGACGAACCAAAAGGTTGGGTGCAGACAGATAAAATCCCTTACACAGATCCTGTCACCGGCGAGTCATTTCTATTTGTATCGTCAATGGACATAACCGCACTCAAAAAGGCTGAAGAAGCTATTCGTGAAAGTGAAGAGCGGCTAAATCTGATTTTGGAAAACAGCTATGATGGGGTTTGGGATTGGTACATCCAAGACAATTATGAATATATGTCGCCACGTTTCTGGGAAATGTTCGGCATTGATCATACAACAAAACGTCATCACCCCGATGAATGGCAGGATATAATCTTCGAAGACGACCTCAAAATAGCCCTTAAGAACTTTGAGAAACATGTCGAGACCCGCGGCCAACACCCCTACCATCAAGAAGTGCGTTACAAACATGCGGATGGCTCAACCGTAACCGTTTTATGTCGCGGACGTGTTGTCGAATGGGACGACGATGGCAATGCTGTTCGTATGATAGGAACCCATACTGACGTTACTCAACTCAAAAAAACGAATAAAGCTCTCGAAGATTATACGCGTAAATTAGAAGAAGCGAATGAAGAGCTTGACCACTTTGCGTATGTTGCATCACACGATTTAAAGGCACCGCTCCGGGGTATCGATAATATCGCCTCTTGGATTGAAGAAGATCTCGGCGACACTTTAACGCCTGACATTAAAAGTAAAATTGATCTGATGCGAGGTCGCATTTCGAGGCTGGAAACCCTTTTAAAAGATATTTTGGCATTCTCACGCGCCGGACGCCAATTAAGCCAGCCGGAGATTGTCGATACTGGAAAGCTTGTTGACGAGGTCATTGGGTGGATTCAAGTCCCAGAGACATTTACGATAAACAAAACATCGGATTTCCCGGAGCTATTCTCTGTTCGGACAGTTCTTGAACATATTTTCCTAAACCTCATAAGCAATGCTGTGAAACATCACGATATGGAAGATGGCAACATACAACTTTCCTGCGAAGATAAAGATTTTCATTACGATTTCGCGGTAAAGGATGACGGCCCTGGAATTCCACCACAGTTTCATGATCGCGTGTTCCAGATTTTCAAAACTTTACAATCACGAGACGAGGTTGAAGGCAGTGGTATTGGTCTCTCTATCGTGAAGAAAATGGTGCTTTCCATCGGTGGAGAAATCTGGATAGAATCACAAGCAGAAGAACGCGGCACAGCATTTCACTTTACAGTTCCTAAATCGACTTTAAATAGACTGTAACACAGGAAATATCATGGAAAATGCAGTCACACTTTTAATAGTCGAGGACGACGAAATTGACCTCATGGGCATTAAACGCGCCCTAAAGGAACTAAGAATCAAAAACCCAACAATCCGTGCAAAAGATGGGGTAGAGGCGCTCGAAATTCTAAGGGGTGAAAATGGGCACGAGAAATTGCAAAAACCGTATATTATCCTCTTGGATCTCAACATGCCGCGTATGGACGGTGTCCAGTTTTTACAAGCCATTAGAGATGACGAAGCGTTAAAAAAGTCCGTTGTTTTTGTCCTAACGACTTCCGATACGGATGAGGACATTACGTCTGCCTACACGCATAATGTGGCAGGTTACATCGTTAAATCTGATGCTAAGGATAGTTTTAGAGAAGCCATGAATATGTTGGATATTTATTGGACAATTGTTCAGCTTCCAGAAAAATAAATCTGAAGTCTTAGCCCATAATTTTGCTAGATACATCTTTGAAGACATCACCAATCTTCTGAAACTTAAAAGCCAGCGGTGATGAGTGACGCCAAATTAAGCTAATCTGCCTCTGAGCTAAAGGGTGATTAATTGGCCGGACAATCAGTTGTTCATCCCTCTTTGCCTCAGATATAGCATAGAGGCTGGGCATAACAGCAATACTACCACCCATTGAAGCCATCTGGCGCAAAGCATCCAAACTTGTACCCTCATATTCACTGCTTGTTGTCGCATTTGCATGACTTGCCAAGTTTTTTACTACGGTCGTAAATTTGTGACCATAGCCTAATGTTAAAAACTCACGCCCTTTCAGTTGATCTAATCCGATAGGCCCGCGCGACTCGGCAAGTTCATCATCCGGCGCTACGCAGATATAAATATTCTCTTTTACGATGGGGATACTCTTTGTATCGGGATGATCCTCAGGAGTCGAAATAATGATGTCGAAACGACCATCTGACAAATGCTCCTGAAGGTCCATTGTGCGTTCTTCTCTTACCGCCAATCGTAAATCCGGATATTGGCTATGGAGCTTACGTGTTGCCATTGGCAAAAGATAAGGCCCAATCGTCGGAAGAACACCTAGTCGAACACGCCCTGCGAGCGTGCCTTCTGACTCACGGGCTAAAACTTTTAATTCCTCCACATGGCGCAGAATAATACGTCCGCGAGAAACAACTTCTTCTCCGACGGGTGTCAATATAGCGCCGTGGCGTCCACGCTCTAATAAAGAAGCGCCGAGCTGTTCTTCCATATCTTTAATCTGTGCGGATAAACTAGGCTGACTTACAAACGTACGTTTTGCTGCTTCACTAAATGTACCTGTTTCGGCAATTGCTACAAGATACTCCAATTGTCTGAGTGTTGGTTTCATGCCAAAACGCCATATAATTTAAAACTATGCTTATTATAGTATTATTATATTTTATCTATACCAATTAAAAAGCTAGCGCTAGCGGGATTTAACAAATTTCGAAATTTGGCGTCGGATACAAACAATTCGGCATCCGATGAGGGTCATCACAATGAAGTCAGTCACGAAAAACATTCAAAAAATGAAGGCTGAATTCACGCTTTTGGGGCTCATCATTTTTATCGGATTAAACGCCTAACTTGAGAGATTAAATTAAATCTTGCGGCTCTTTATCGCCGTAAAATAACCAAGTTCAATTTACTAATTTGTCTCATTTTGATTGAGGCTTTCACATCAAACGGAAACAAAATGCCCCGTATTGTTAATAAGATACAAGACTTCCTAAAGCTTGAAACCTCAGCGGGCTTTGTCCTCATGTTTGTGGCGCTTCTTGCGCTTTTGGCTAATAATTCTCCGCTTAGCGGACTTTATTCTACTTTCTTATCAACGCCTGTTGAGATTCAGTTTGGCGCTTTTGAAATCGCAAAGCCTTTATTGCTTTGGATTAATGACGGGTTGATGGCGATATTCTTCTTCTTGGTGGGTTTAGAGATCAAGAATGAGGTGATGGAAGGTGAACTTTCGTCCTTTGATAAAGCAGCGCTCCCACTCTTCGCAGCCTTGGGCGGTATTATTGTACCGGCCCTAATCTACGTCTATTTCAACATGAACGACCCAATATCTATCCAAGGCTGGGCCATTCCTGCCGCAACAGACATTGCTTTTGCTCTGGGAGTTCTCGCTCTTGTTGGGTCACGTGTTCCGGTCTCTTTGAAGATTATGCTCTTGGCTGTCGCCATTATTGATGACCTTGCCGCGATTATCATTATCGCTCTTTTCTACACCCAAGACCTCTCACTCGTTGCGTTAGGCTGGGGTGGTGTAGGTACTCTCGGCTTAATTGCACTCAACAGAATGGGTGTTATGCGTATTACACCTTATGCTTTGATTGGTGTTTTCATTTGGGCTTGCGTGTTAAAATCTGGTGTTCACGCGACACTCGCCGGTGTTATCACCGCCCTCGCAATACCATTGAAAGCTAAAAATCCAGAAGAGAGCTCCCCTCTACACCGCGCCGAACATGGTCTGCATATTTGGGTCGCCTTCTTAATCCTCCCTTTATTTGCGTTCGCGAACGCCGGCGTATCCTTCAATGGAATTAGCTTCTCCGATCTTTTGGCACCCTTACCCCTTGGTATTGCCCTAGGACTATTCTTCGGCAAGCAAATCGGCGTTTTCTTATTCTCATTCGTGGCGGTAAAATTGAAAGTCGCTAAACTCCCGACCGGCGCGAATTGGGCTCAAGTCTACGGCATAGCTTGCTTAACGGGTATTGGATTTACCATGAGCTTATTTATCGGTACCTTAGCCTTCGATGGCGATGAAATGTTAAATGCTGTGCGTCTTGGCGTTATTATGGGCTCTGTTGCCTCAGGCATTGTTGGATATATTGTATTACGCATATCCTGTAAAGAGCCCGCGCAGGCTACGGCTCCAGCCATAGAGACAAATGCTGTAAAAGCTTAGTCGAATCACAAAAATTTAGTTAGACAATAAAAGCAGGTTAAGCCTGCTTTTACTTTATGGAGGACTGGAATGTCCGAGACATACAAGCTCAAGAAAAACCTGACGCTCTTTGACGTCTATGCCATGTCGACTGGCGCGATGTTTAGCTCGGGCCTATTTCTCCTCCCTGGCATTGCGGCCTCATATACGGGTAATTCTGTGTGGTTAGCTTATTTGCTCGCAGGGTTTCTAATTCTCCCGGCAATGTACTGTATGGCGGAGCTTTCTACTGCAATGCCAAAGGCTGGCGGAACCTACTACTTCCTAGACCGCTCCATGGGTCCACTTATGGGAACAATTGGTGGTCTTGGATCTTGGATTGCCGTTGTCTTCAAGAGCGCCTTTGCGCTTGTCGGTATGGGCGCTTATCTGGGTCTCTATCTCGATCTCCCCTTCACTTATACAGCAATATTGCTGACCATTGGATTTGGTTTGATCAACATCTTTGGAGCCAAGGAAACGACACTTTTGCAACGTATCTTAGTGACTACGCTTGTTGTTATTCTAATTGGGTTTTGTTTCTTTGGCCTCAGAGAAACTGGGTTTGTTGAAGCCTTTAGGTTCGATAATGGCGATGAAGGATTCTTTAAAACCGGTATCGTCGGATTTGTCTCTACGATTGGATTGGTATTCGTTTCATATGCCGGCTTAACTAAGGTCGCGAGTGTTGCCGAAGAAGTTCAAAATCCTGATCGCAACATTCCTTTAGGCATGACCCTTTCGCTGATTACGGCCACTATTATCTATACAATTGGCACGCTTATTCTTATCAAGGTCTTAGACCGTGAGGCACTCTACGAAAGCCTTACGCCTATTGCCGATGCAGGACGTCTGTTCTTGGGTTGGATGCCTTTTGACTTAGGCGTCATACTCATCGTTATAGCGGCCATCGCAGCATTTGCCTCTACGGGTAATGCCGGAATTATGTCAGCCTCTCGCTATCCATATGCCATGGCGAAAGACAAGCTTGTTCCTCAACAGTTGAGTAAAATTGGTCGTTTTGGAACGCCGACCATCTCTATCGTTGTGACCGTTTTTACAATGATTGGCGTATTGGTTTTATTCGATGTTGCCTCCGTTGCCAAATTAGCCAGTGCCTTTCAGCTTCTCTTATTTGGCTTAGTCTGCGTCGCCGTCATCGTGATGCGTGAAGCTCGCATTTCAACTTATAAACCGGGCTTTAAGGCTCCATTTTATCCATGGCTCCAGATTGTAGGAATTCTTATCTCATTCTGGTTGATTATTGAAATGGGCATACTCGCTATTGCCTTCACCGGTATGGTGACCATCGCCTGCGTTCTGTGGTATCAGTTCTATGCTTCTGGCAGCCTCGAAAGACGAGGCGCAATTTTCCACATTCATGAACGTCTGGGACAACAGCGCTATGAGGGGTTGGAGCGTGAATTAATGACAATTATTCACGACCGCACCCAAGCTGAGAACCTATCTTACGAAGCGTTAATTGCGCGGTCAGTTGTTATGGATTTCCGTTACGGCATTTATGACATCAGTCATATTCTGGACATTTTGGGTGAGAAAGCGGAGAGCCAATTTGAAATTGACGCGGAAATCTTGAAAACAAAGTTTGCATCTGAGTTTCTCATCCTTCACCCCATAAGTGATGGCGTTCACATTGCATACCAAACTTCCCCAGACGTTTCTCAGCCGGAATTGTTTGTTTTCAGATTTGGTCCTCAAGCGCGCCTCAATGTGGAACGGGCTGATGCAGCCCATACGATTATGTTCCTAATCGTGCCAACAAAGCCCGCAGGGCTTGACCTGCGCCTTGCGGGTCACCTAGCGGAAGTTGTCCAAAGTGATCACTTTGAAACACGTTGGCTGAATGCCGAAACGGAACGGGATATGAATGAAGTTCTAATGCGAGACGATCATTTCTTGCATGGTCCTCTCAAAGACTTCCCTTCCCTCTATGCCCAGGCAGGTAAGAAAATATCGGAGGTCGTAGTCCCGGCCTCATGCTTAATCGCAATGCTGGAAAGAGACGGCGAAATAATAATCGCCACGCCTGATATTGAATTGCGGGCAACGGACGAAGTTGCCATTATAGGTGAACCTTCGGACTTGAACGATCTTTGCAACCTCCCCCAACCAGGGCCTGAACCCACGGAAGCATAAAAATGTCAGCTGACCTTATTCTGTCAACGCTCCTTTCCCCTATCGTGTTGTTTTTTGTATTGGGCCTTGGAGCGGCTCTGATGAGGTCGCAAATGACCGTTCCGGAAGCCTTCGCGAAAGGCCTAGCCATTTATTTGATGATGGCTATTGGTCTCAAGGGGGGTGTCGAAATGTCGAAGGCCGCTCTAACGCCTGACGTTTTCATGATAGCAGGTGTATCGCTCCTCTTATCCTTTGGCCTCCCTGTCATTGCTTATATATTTTTACGCATAAGCAGTAAGATGAGCCGTATAAATGCTGCGGCGACAGCCGGGCACTATGGCTCCATATCCATCGTTACATTCGTTGCGGCAACACAAGCCCTACAAATCGCCGGAATCATGAGTTCTGGATTTATGGTGGCTATGGCGGCGATAATGGAGGTGCCGGCGATTATTTCAGCCCTTGTACTCGCAAGACGCGGGATGAAGAAAGAAGGCGAAGTCGCAGGGTCTGAGTCAGGCGAGCTTTTCAGAGAAGTCTTTTTAAACGCTTCAGTTGTCGTTCTTGTTGGATCTCTTTTGATTGGTTGGGCCTCAGGAGAGCCCGGCATGGAGAAAATCGCGCCTTTCTTCGTTACCCCCTTCCAAGGTGTATTGTGTCTCTTCTTGCTCGATATGGGCTTGAATGCCGGCCGTGGGCTTCGCAATGGTTGGCGACAATTGGATGCAGGCGCCTTAAGTTTTGGCGTCTTAATGCCTTTAGTCAGCGCGGCTATCACAGCCGTCATTTGTATGGGCCTCAACATATCAATCGGTGACGCTGCTTTACTCATTACACTCGCAGCTTCTGCGTCTTACATTGCTGTACCTGCCGCTATGCGCTTAGCGCTTCCTAAGGCACAGCCTTCTATCTACTTAACGCTCTCACTTGGAGTGACGTTTCCGTTTAACTTAACGCTGGGTATTCCATTATACATCTATCTTGCGCATATGGTGGCGGGTTAGGATTTGGTTATGTTCACAAAAACACGTTTAGAATTAATCATCGAAAAACCTGCTTTTAAACGAGCCTGCCGCGTGCTCGAAAATGCCGGCGTAAAGGGTTATACGGCCTTTTCAGCCTTCGCAGGTTATGGGGCCAATATGCAATGGCAACGCGGTACTGACCTCTCAGCGTCACGCGATATGGTCATGATTATTTCAGTCATGGACGAGGACTTAGTCACCGAATGCGCCGAAAAGCTTGAGAACCTCATCGGAACACATATCGGCTTGATTAGTTTCTCTGAAGTCAAAGTCTTTCGTGACGATAAGTTTTAAAAAGACTTCGTGAGCCATAATCTAGCTTCTAAGTCTGGAGAGGCTTCTGAAAGACCAAAAAGAGGGCCAGCGAATAGAGAAACACCGTCCGCAACAGGCGTCGAAATGAAAGGGCCAATAGTATGACTTTGGTCCTTAAACCCACCAATATTTCCTGTGTTTCCATAATTATTATATAGCTCCACCCCTACTGTCTGACCGGACTCGAGCTTCTTAGCTACTTGACCACGCGTTTGAAGATTAACACCGTCAGCTGCATTATCCCCTGATTGTACGAATGACATAACGAGCGCTCGAACTTGCCACCCATCTGATAGGTTAAATTGGTTCATCCAATGCAATCCAAACACCTCGGAACGATTATCATCTCTTAGGCGGGCATCGAAACGAAGGCCTGTTTTATGTTTGTCGGTATCGTCCGAAAGTTCCCAAAACAATTCTGCCCCTATAAAGTCGAAATCAAAGTCTGAGGCATTCGTCTTCTTAGATTGCCCCACAACTCGCCACATTAAATCTCCGTTCAAAGACTGCTGATAATGAAGCCTTTGAGCGTATCCGAATTCATCCTGTGCATTATCAGGGTTAATGGCGATACGATATTGTAGCGACTTATGATCTTCATTGACCATAGGCGGAAACACCCCACCCACATTTTGAGCCATTGCAGGTGTCGCTATAGATATGAACGCAATAAAGCTTAACGATAACAGTGCTTTATTCATAATAACTCAACCTAATTGAGAGTGTTACCTCGCTGAACACTAAAATATTAATGCTTATAAAGACCAAAGAAACCCCGCTCATAGAGCGGGGTTTCTAAAGAACGGAAAAACTAAATCAGTCCATTTTAATTTATCACTGAATAGGAGAAAGCAGCTCTGGTGCCGTCACCAACTGACGAACACCGTGTGATTTTGTCTCATTAAAGGCATTCCCCTGCTCAGCCCAGCGATGAAGCGAGCTAATATCTACACGGGCACATTGTGGGCGAACACTCCATGTGACGTTTAGCGGCGAACATGTTGATTGGTTATAGCTAGGCCCTGTTGTTGAACCACGGAAAACAACAGGTTCTCCTGTATTCGAAGGGATCATTAGAGGTTGATGCTTACCATCAACAATGTTTCCGCTATAAGCCATTTTAGTAAAATCGAGAGCGTTTTCAGGGTCGTTGACGACCAAGAAAACTTGTGTTTCAACACGTAGAAGAGGATCAGTACACGTGTCGCTCAAACATGATCCCAGGCCCTCACCTGGCGTAATGTCACAGGATGTATGAACCCAGTGAACTTCAATTGTGTCACCGGGTTTCACCCCCTTATAAGCTCCATTACCGTCCATCGGATCTTTCAACTCTTCAACCGTTAGATTTGCTGCATCATTACAGGCATATCCGCCATTATCAGAACCATTTACGAACACACTAAAGCCAGGACCTTTGTGCTCTGCATTTGTGTGTGTGTGAATATTGCAAAGATTCATTTCAGTTGAAGCAGGTGCCAACTCAAACATAACGGGGTTTAGACCCGCTACACTCGAAATATCGCGGGGTGTTTGAGGGCCAAAATCAGTACAAAGTGTCTGAGTTCCTGCTTCGGCAACCTCAATCTTTTCTATTTCAGCTACCACTTCAGATGATGAATTATCCGCCGAACAAGCGGAAAGCAATAGTGCGCCTCCTGCAAGAGTAATGTAAAGTGAACGCATTTTTAAACCTTTCAGTTTTGATTTGAACATCAACTCATCGTGCTCTTTTTATTCGAGGAAAGAGCATGAATCTTATATTTTTAACGACTTCCCTCTAAGCAGAGGCCAATATAGATAACAGTATAAGTATGCTATAATCCCCATAGCTTAGAACTATAATTTTTACAAAGACCCAAGATTCTAGATATGCTCATTTTACGGCGCGACATTTTGACTGGATTTAAAAATATTAGAAAAATCCAATAAACTTTAAATCACGCAATACTGATTGTTTTAATGTTACAAAAAGCGCGAATGCCTTCAGCAGCTAGCTCTCGGCCATATCCCGATTTTTTAACGCCTCCAAAGGGCAAACGAGGATCCGATGATGTCATCGAATTCACAAAAGTTGCCCCGGCTTCCAATTTTCGAATCGCTTGTTTTTGCTCAAACTCATTTTTGGTCCAAACAGATGACCCCAAACCAAAGGGTGAGGCATTGGCAATTGATATCGCCTCATCGAGTGTCTTGACCTTAAAAAGCAACATAACGGGTGCAAAAATCTCTTCGTGATAGGTTTTCGCGTTTTCTGGAATATTTTCCAAAATACCTGGTCGGAAGAAGTACCCTTTGCCCTCGATAGTTTCAGCCCCAGTAACACGTAAAGCCCCATCTTTTAGCGCTCCATCGACCTGTTGCGTGACTTCATCAAGGCTCGCCTTATTAACAAGAGGACCAATATCTGTCTCGTCTTCAAAAGGATCGCCAATTCTTAGCGCTTCAAAAGCCTCTATGAAGCAGTATTTGACCTTGTCATAAATATCTTCATGAACAAGAAAGCGTTTGGCAGCGATACAACTTTGGCCATTATTTTGCGTTCGGGATTTTGTGCCTGCTTCAACCGCTCTTTCAATATCTGCGGATGGCATAATGATGAAGGCATCAGACCCACCAAGCTCCAAAATTGTTGGTTTAATTTCCGATCCACAAATAGAGGCGACAGAAGCTCCGGCCGCTTCTGAACCTGTTAGCGTGGCGGCTCTAACCCGGTCATCACGCAAGATGCGTTCGACCTTTGAACCACTTATAAGTAGAGTAGAAAATGCGCCCTCAGGAAATCCTGCACGCCTGAATATATCTTCAATAGCCAGCGCGCATTGCGGCACATTTGAGGCATGTTTCAATAACCCCGTATTTCCTGCCATTAAAGCCGGTGCAGCAAAACGAAAGACCTGCCATAATGGATAATTCCAAGGCATAACCGCTAAAACCGGCCCCAAAGGCAAGTAGCAACGAAAAGATTTCGACGCATTAGTTTTAACAATATCATCCGCCAGAAATCCTTCTGCATTTTCAGCATAATAGCGACAGACCCAGGCACATTTTTTCACTTCTGCTTTCGCGGATTTGAAAGTTTTGCCCATTTCCAATGTCATTATTTTCGCCAAAGGCTCAATTTCGTCTTCGAGTATAGCGGCAGCAGATTCCATAGACTTTGCTCGCTTTTCAAATGACCACTCACGAAGTTCTTCAAAAGCAACAACAGATTGCGCAATAGCCAAATCCACTTCCGCCTCTGAATGCGGAGTAAATATTTTAATGATCTCACCGGTTGAAGGGTTTTGCGTTTGAATGGGCATGAAGGCTCTCTGTTTTTATTTCGTTTTCTATCTACGCGATGAAACTCAAAATGTTTCGGTAAAAGCGCGAATAACGTTCAAACAATATTTCAAATAAAGACTTCCAATTTCACATTTACATCCTCGCCCGTTTTCAGGTCTTCAGATTGACGCACAGATTTTTTAACCGGGAGAAAATAGCATCCTGACGTTTTGTCCGGGAAAAGAGACGTTAGCCATTTACTATCACCAACTAAAACAGAGACTCGCACCGTTTTAAACCCGGGCCTATCGTTTTTCGTGAAGGCTTTGATATCAGCAGACATCTCAGGCGGTATGGTTATAAAAAACCACGACCCTTTTTCACCGGGATATTCCCAGAGCCGCGAAGAGACCTCAAAATCGAGCGTTATCATAAGTTTAGTGCGGAACTTGCTCTACGCTTATTCCGAAGTGGGCGGCTTCTTTAACAAAAGTCGATGAAACCCGCCCTAAGACCCGCAAGGCTTTCACGCCTTGTGCCCTATCACTAGCAACGCGCTTTTTATTGCTTTCAGACCAATCTATAAAATCAGCATAAACGAGCGCCGTTTTGTGGCCTCTTTCGTCAAGATAAAGTAAATCATCCGTATTGGAGATATAAGCTGACACACGCCCATTTTGTGATAGGGTGCCCAGATCCATCGCTTGGGCAAGCAAGATTCGCGCACGCACACGATCTTCAATAAAACCTGTCTCCGATAAAAACCGAAGGCGCATAGCGTTATCTTCGATATTTTGAAGAGCCGCAAACAATTGACGTCTTTGAATTTTTGTAAAGTTTCTACTGCGATAGAGTTTTTCTACCAAATCCGGAGACGCGCCCCAGCTCAAATAAGTCTCTTTTTCGAAATTGCGTTGACGATGAGCATCCTCATATCCCCCAACAAACTCACCATTATTATACCACCCCACGCCCGCCATTGCAGGACTCAGATATTCAATGCCTGCATTGGATACGCCAAGTTTCACTGTCGTTGCTGTGTAGCTCTCAGCATATGCCAGTCTATCAATTTGGCGACGCAAGTCCTTATTATCTGTCTGTGGGTCAGTGCCGAATTCACTATGAAGCCGTCTTGCCGAATTATGCTTGCCCATTAATGAGTTAAAGCCTGACCAAATGTCTTCACCGGCCTTTTCAACGCATTGAAACCCTTCGCATTTTGTGGATGCTGCACTCGTGACGATTCGATGGCCCGTCACCGCTAACTCTCCGACACCATTGATGATTTCCCCTGAAGCCCCAACGACCTCTTTAGGCAAAAACAAGACCCCTTCTTCGACAGAGGAAATATCTTTTGCTTTAGACCCGAGATTACCAACGACGCGAACCGGTGTACCCACGACATTTAACATGCGTCCACCTGCTGACTCCAAGATGGTCCCAGAGGTTGAGCGCTGGCGTAATGTCTCTGTCGCCGTTATTTCCCGAATACGCTCTCGCGTAGCGACTGTTCCCTGAACGCGTTGTTCCCCTTGTGGCGTCTGAATGCTGTAAACCAAAAGGTTCCCTTGACGTGTCGCTTCAGCAGAAACCGTGTGAAACGGTCCTTGCATCCAATCAGGCCCTAAAAAATCTACAGCTTGAACAGATGACAACATCCCTGATTGTGCCTGCGCAGCGACAGGCACTATACAGATGCTCGATGCCAATAATGATAGGCTAAGAGACTTTATCATTGTCGACCGACGTCCTTTCTAGATGGGTAAATACTATACAAAAAGCATACCGCCAAGCGTATAAAAACCTCAATCACTAATCGGTCATGTAAAAGGAGATTAAGGTAAACTTAGGTTTCGAAAAATAAAAGAAAAATGGTGGTCGGTAACTCTCTTCAACACCAGATTAAGTTGGTTATAACTTGTTCCAAGAATCTGTTTTTATTTAATCTTTTGAATTTCTTTTGTTACTATTCGTTCGACCTCGTTTCTCAATGCTCTCACAAAAGGTGGGTTAAATAATGTCAGGGTACAAACTTGGATCGAAAAAAGCGCAGGGCTAAGGGCACTCATCGACTATCAAAAACTAAAGCCAACTTGATTAAAGAGCGAGGAAAATATCATGATGGTGGCGGACTAACATTCAATGTCCGTCAATCAGGGAGTCGGAATTGGACGTTCCGGTACAATTATAACAAGCGTCGCCGTGAAATGAACCTTGATTCGATTAGTACTACAGACATTGATACGGCTCTCGCCAGAGCAAAACGGATGCGAGACATGCTCGTTGAAGGCAAAG
>CAYTAJ010000010.1:50358-51983 GCA_964435725.1 uncultured Algimonas sp. | reverse complement strand
TCTTGTCACAGCCATTCGACGTGGCGGAAATCTTCACAGGCTCACCGGGTATCCAAGTTCCACTCGAAGATACTGTCCGCTCCTTCAAAGGTCTCGTGGAAGGTGAGTATGATCATCTCCCGGAGCAAGCCTTCTACATGGTTGGCGGCATTGACGACGTGATTGAAAAAGCGGCAAAAATGGCAGCGGAAGCGGCCTAGTGACGAAACTCAGGCTTGAGGACTGTATCAACGCGATATGTCCTTGGTCTGGTGACGCTGTGAGTGAAGACAGCTTGACCCTCTATAAAGGCCAAGTTGTTGGATTTTGTAACACAGGATGTCGCGATAAGTTTGATGAGGCGATTAAAGTCTTTGAGCGTGAGTTAGGAAACCAAAATGGCTAACAAACTGACATTTTCATTGGTGTCTCCGGAACGCGAATTGTTTTCCGGTGAAGTCGACCAAGTGGATATTCCCGGTACAGAAGGTGATTTGGGTATCTTTCCTGATCACTCGCCTTTGATGGCGGCTATTCGCACCGGCGCTATCACAGTCTATGCTGACGGCGCTGATACAGAGTTTTTTGTACAGGGTGGATTTGCGGATGTGACACCTGCGGGTCTCACAATTTTGGCCGAGCGTGCCGCGCCAATGGCTGAGGTCACAGCAGAAACTCTGGCGGCAGATAAAGCGGCCGTGGAAGCGTCTCTTGCTGGCCTTGAAGGTGAGGCGGCGCTCGCTGCGCAGCAAAACCTTGATGGTTTGAACGCGGTTATATCATCTCTGTGAGAAACCCAGTTTTTGTAAATATGTTTTTGAGACCGGGTTCGTGAGAACTCGGTTTTTTTATATCGGCTTGATAGTCATAAGCGTTATTATCTCATGCCTGCTTTACGGATTTTATATTGAACCCAAGAGGCTCGTTATCACGAGCGTAAAAGTGGAGACTCGGAACTATCAAGGACCCCCTTTAAAAATTGCTTTTGTCTCTGATCTACATGTTGGCGGGCGACACGTAAGCCCGCAGCGCGTTTTAAACATCATGGACATTGTTCACGATAATAATCCAGATATCATCATATTGGGCGGTGATTATGTAGCAGGTCATGAACCCATAGACGCGCGTGACGCGGAATTCGTGAATCAAATTGCTTTAAGTATCGAACATCTAGGCCATAAAAAACCTCACTTTGGGACATATGCCGTTTTGGGAAATCATGATGTTTGGTATGATGCCACAACCATAGAAACATTGTTATCTCAACAGGTGACTGTCCTCAGCAATGCTGCGTTCCAATTTGATAATTTATGTATCGTTGGGCTCGAGGATGAGGATACGCAATCCCCAAATTCGGTGGCATTCTCAGACTGTGAAGCTAACTCTGACATTATTGCCGTTATGCACTCGCCAGATAGTTTTAGGTTGGTCCCATCAAATGTCGCCTTGGCCTTAGCGGGCCATACACATGGCGGTCAGATAAACTTACCCATCATTGGGCGCGCTGTTACATCGACGAGAACCGGGAAGCGTTATGCATATGGCGCGGTTGAGACGCCCTCGGGGGTAAAGGCATTTGTAACGGCCGGAATTGGAACGTCTATTTTATCGGCAAGGTTTCGTTCGCCGCCTGAGATTGTTCTGAT
>CAYTAJ010000010.1:45103-50258 GCA_964435725.1 uncultured Algimonas sp. | reverse complement strand
CGCGCCTCTCTATCTGCCTTTGTTGTCACAAGCACAAATGTAATAATCGCTAAGAAGGCTAAGAAACCCGCCCAGAGGAAAGGTGCCCCCGGTATATAGGGGATAGGGGCTTTGCTTATGACATGTTGCATCATGTGAATGAGGTTGTCCGGGAAGGTCTCAAGGCCATATGTGGTTTTGTTCTCTGCATCGCCAAAATACCAAAACATGCCCGCCATCATGAAGGGGCCAATCATCAAGGCGAGGCCTTGCGCCGCGCCGATGGCGCCTTGTAATTCGCCTTGTTCGCTTTCTGATATGCGAGAGCTCATCATATTAGTCAGGGCAGGGCCATAAAGCCCGGCGAGCGCCGCAAATGGCCCGGCGGCGTAAATAATCCAGCCCTTATCGGCGCTGCCCATCATCGTATAGGCAATCGCGGCGGAGATAATGCCGATGGTGCCGGCCCAGAACAATCCAACTTTGGGGATGATGATGCGAATGAGCCCGCCTTGAACGATAAGACTGGCAATCCCGAAAGCCCCCAAGGAATAACCGACATCGGCTTCGCTCCAGCCCAGTCCTTCAATGGTCGAGAAGGCGTAAGTGGTTGGATAAACCGTGTGTGCGGTGGCAAGTAGGAAGAGAATAAATATCAAGCTCTTCACGCCTTTAATCCGTCCCAATGATTTGAGTGAACCAAGCGGGTTGGCGCGTTTCCAGCTAAAGGGGCGGCGTTTTTCTTCTGAGAGTGTTTCCGGTAAGAAGATAAATCCGTAAACAACATTAATGAGCGATAATACGCCCGCGGCGATAAAGGGCGCACGCGGGCCAAATTCGCCCCCTATGATACCGCCGACAACAGGGCCAAGCATAAAGCCAACACCAAATGAGGCACCAACCAAGCCGAAATTCTGTGCACGGGTTTCCGGCGGGCTTATATCGGCGATATAGGCATTAGCCGTACTGAAGGTCGCGCCAAAAGCACCCGCTATAATGCGCCCTAAAAACAGAAAAGCGACGGTGGGGGCAAAGCCCATAATGAAATAATCTATGCCAAGCCCAAAAAGCGACAAGAGCATAATCGGGCGTCGCCCGTATCGGTCAGACAGACCGCCTACGATAGGCATGCAGATGAATTGAAACAGGGCAAAAACAAAGGTCAGCCACATGCCGTAAATAACGGCTTCATTATTGGGCAGATCTGTGAGTTCTTTCAGTAGGTCCGGCAGAACCGGAATCATAATGCCAAAGCCGATTGAATTGATCATCACTGTGATCAAAACGAATATCAGCGCATTCTTACCCGTCGTCCTTACCCTCATGAATTGGCTTTACGCGAGGAAATGGGCTTCGCATAGTCTGCAAATTCAATCACAAGCCGTTCATAGACCGCGCGTTTAAACGGCACCACCGACTCTGGAATTGATGCGAGCTCCGCCCATTTCCATTCAGAAAATTCCTGCTCGCCATGGGCCGTTAGATCAACATCAGATCCCTCTCCATAATAGCGAAAGGCGAACCATTTTTGTCTTTGTCCGATATGTTTCCATTTCCGGCGCTTGGCTTTTGCCAGAGCTTCGGGCGTGAAATCATAATAGAGCCAGTCTTTTATTTTGCCGAGCTTTTCCAGATTATCGCCTTGCAAACCCGTCTCTTCAAATAGCTCACGACGGGCGGCGTGTTTGGGCTTTTCACCTTTATCAATACCCCCTTGCGGGCATTGCCAGGCATAAGGCCCGTCTTCGCCAAACCGCTTGCCAAGCCAGATTTGCCCCTGCGGGTTGAATATCGCCACGCCGACATTGCGACGGTAATTTTTGGGGTTACGGGACATTATTTATTTAACTGATAAGATGCAGGAACCAATTGAAGCGACTGTCCCGGTAATGTGTCTATCCAAGCGGTTACAGCCTGTAGGGTTTCAGGGTAAGCAAAGCCCACACCGATGGGGCTCGTGCCATTGGCTGCTGTACTCGCAAGCCTATCGAGCTCAAGAGTAATGAGCTGAACATTGGGCTCTGGGTCAATCAAGCCAAAACCTTTAGCATAGGGTAGACCGACGGATTGAGCCAAGGGTGGCAAAGTGGGTGTCAGGAAGTCGCCATCCGAAATCATGCCCAATCCTGATTGTGAGAAGCGGTCAATGGTTTTGGCGGCTGCATCTGCGCGGGTTAAAAAACGATCACCATTATAATTTATCACACCGAAATAGCCTTGGGCTCGGCTCAAGAGCCAATCCAAATGACGTTTATTAGCTTGGACATCACCGGCTTTGAGTGTGCGGGTAGCGGCTGGGTCATTCGGATTAAAGCCCATCGATTCCATTGGGATTTCAATCAAAACTTCATGCCCGTCAGCGCGGGCTTTCATAATCCAATTTTGCAAATCATTACTATGGGCGGCAAAAGAGAGCGTGACATCGGCGGGTAAAACATCAATGGCGCGCTGTGTAAGTTGCCTATTTACGCCCAAGCCGCCAATCACAAGAGAGACAGGCTCACGGCTCGGGACAAGTCGGGAGGGACGTGAATAAGCTTGCAGGGCTGAATTCCCATCCGCGCTTTTTATTGGCAATGGTCCATAGGGCCCTGGCGTTGTCAGGTTTGAATAAAGCTCTGTCGAACCCCCAATGATAGGTTTACCGTCAATCAATATTGTTTTGGGCCCGTCTACGCCGGATGTCGCGCGTGTTGTAGGGCTGGGCGCAGCGGGTTCCGGTGATGCGCCAATGACATTGCCTAGGGCGTCTGTTTTGGGAGTCGCCAGAGCGAGTTCTGTGGGATTTTCGCCGGGTTCCACATCACCTGCTAACAGATCGGGCAGCGCTGTTTCATCACTGTTTAAATTCGTAAACGCCAAAGGTTGTGGAATAGGGTCTAAGACCAAATCACCTGATATATTCGTGTCAATATTCGGGGCTGGCGCGCGTAAGAAAAACGCTATCAAAAGTCCGGCACATAAGAGAGCCGTTAAAGCCCCCAAAACATGCCAACGGCGGCGCGGCAGTTTAAGGCGCTGTCGTCTCTGAACGGAAGTGGAAGGCCTCGTATCCATGATTTTGCGTTAAGCTGTTTCTGTCTTCACGTCCATATAAGTTCTATGAAAGACACACAAAGAGATACGAGGCTATTGCGTTGATGTTCCGGACGGGAGTGAATTCTGCGCGTGTAATAGTGTCTGATAGCGCGATGACTTCAAAATATCGACAGCTTTGCTGAGCTGAAAATCTTGTTCTTCGGCAATCTCTTCTGAAGGGTAAAGGATGGCGTCATAATCTTCTTTATAATCCGTTGTGTCCGGATTGATGAGAGAGTTGGGTAAGCTATCCTCGCGGAAGCGTTTTCTAATTTCACCACTATCAGGTTGTGATGCTACAAGCAGGTCAGGCATAATTCCGCGCCCCTGAATGGAGTTTCCTGATGGTGTGTAATAACGCTGTGTCGTCATACGCAAAGCCCCACCACTGCGCATGATAGGGATAACAGATTGCACAGAGCCTTTACCGAAAGTCCGTCGTCCGACAACAACAGCGCGACCTCTGTCTTGCAGCGCTCCGGCGACGATTTCAGCGGCAGAGGCTGATCCTGAATTCACAAGAACGACAATAGGCATATCAGGATAAAGCTCGCCGGGTTCGGCGTGATACCGTTCTTTGTCCTCATTATCCCGACCGCGCGCCGAGAGCACTTCGCCGCCATCGAGGAAGAGACCAGAGACAGAAACGGATTCGGTCAGCAATCCGCCTCTATTGCCGCGCATATCTATTATGAGACCGGGGATTTCACCGCCGAGTTCTTCTTTCAGATATTCCAAGGCCCGAGTCAGGTCGAGTGTGAGTTTATCATTATTGAAGGTTTCGATGAAAACATAACCCAGCCCCCGTTCGACGCGGTGGCGGACAGCCCGCCCACGAACCTGCTGGCGCACGATTTCAACGTCTCTTGAAAGACTGCCGTCCGGCGAAACAACGGTCACCGTGACAGGGTCGCCTGCCAAACCCCGCATATCGGCGACAGCATCATCCAATATCATGCCGCGGATAGATTTCCCGGCGACAGCGGTAATCAGGTCTCCGGGGCGAATACCGGCGGCATAGGCCGGGCCTTCTTCGATAGCATAATTTACGCGGACAAGACCACCTTCCATGCTCACTTCGATGCCCAGACCGCCATATTCGCGTTTCGCCGCTTCGCGCTGTTCGACGAAATCCGCGGGTGGGGTATAGCCTGAATGTGGGTCAAGTGATGAAAGTGCACCATTAAGAGCCGCCTCAATGAGCGTTTTGTCATCGACCTCTTCAACATAATGGTCTCTGACGCGAGTAAAGACTTCGGCAAATAGTTCCATTTTTGCCAAGACGTCTTCTTGTGAAGCTGTTTCCTCTTCGACCTTTTCTTGGGCAAAACTACCCTGTGCTGCGGCCAACATGGCCGAGGTCAAGACGAGTGTAGAGAGGAGGCCTTTAAATCGAAGAGGGGCCATCTAAGCTTTAACCTTGTAACTCTGCCAATTTGGTCGCGTATTCGCCGCCCTTGAGAAGCTCAATCGCTTTCTGAAGCTGATAATCATCTTCGACGTTAAAGCCTTCGGCTGGATAATCGATGATATGTTCGATTTCATCTTGGTCTTCATTTTCGTTTTTGATGGCATTGGGCAGGTCAGCTTCGCGACGTTGCTTCCGCGCATTTTCATCCTTGGGTGCTGCCGCAACTTCGATGTCCGGCGTAATCCCTGTCCCTTGGATAGAACGGCCTGACGGCGTGTAATAACGCTGCGTTGTCATGCGTAAGCCACCATCACGTCCACCCCGCAGAGGAATAACAGATTGGACGGAACCTTTACCGAAAGAGGTCATGCCCAAAACAATCGCCCGCCCACGGTCTTGCAACGCACCGGCGACGATTTCCGAGGCTGAGGCAGAAGCGCCGTCAATAAGAACAACGACAGGCACGTTTTTCGCTAACTCGCCGCGTTCACCATTATAGCGCTGTGTATCAGAGGCAACACGACCGCGTGTGGAGACTATCTCGCCACCGTCTAAAAAGACGCTAGAGACTTTGACCGACTGATCCAAGAGACCGCCCGGATTGCCGCGTAAGTCCAAAACGATGCCGGGGATTTTCCCGCCAAATTCTTTTTTCAATGATTTAATGGCATCCACAACGCCTTCTTC
>CAYTAJ010000010.1:33379-45003 GCA_964435725.1 uncultured Algimonas sp. | reverse complement strand
ACACGGGCCAGAACATCTGCAAATAAATCGAGCTGTTCAAATGTATTGGTATTGGACGCTGGCTCTACGGCCACAGCAGATTGGTTTGTTGAGGAAAAGGCAAAAAGAGCGACCGCGGCTACGGAGCCAATGGTGGGGAGTATATATTTCATTTTACAGCCTTTCGTCCTCAATGTCCGTTATCTTTAACAGTTTCGACCATGCAAATGTTAGGCCTAGCCTCTAATTATCAACGAACACTTTATCCTTAAGTCGCCATATCCCGTGTGAAAAGTCAAAAAGCTGTAATTATGACGAGATTACGCAGGTTTGGTGGAACGGGGGATAAAATTAGAGCGCTAACCACGGTGAAGGGTCAATAGTACGTCCATTCCGTCTAAATTCCAGATAAAGCTCGGCAGACCCTGAACTATTGAAAGGCAAGAGACCGACAGGATCGCCTTGTCTAATACTTTCGCCCGTTTGGGGGAAAACCTGTCCGAGGCCCGTTAAAAGAATGAAATGATCTTCGCCGACTGAGAGGATGATAACTTGGTCATAATTTTTAAACGGCCCGGCAAATTCAACGCGCCCGGCATAAGGCGCCAAAACCTGGCCTTCTGACGGCGCGGAAAAGGTGAGACCTTTTTCATTCCCACCAAATCGACGTTTCAAGTTTCCTGATACAGGAAGGCTGAGGCGACCTTTTGATTGAGTGAAAGGTCGTACTCCGTCTGGAAGAGCTGGTGGCACGAAGCCCGGACGCCCGGGTGTCGGTTTAACACGCGGTTGGATGCGCATGGCTTCTTCTTGTAATTTTTCCAATAGGTCTCGGAGAGTCGCCGCTTCTGCTGCGAGTTTGTCTATGATGACCTGTTTCTCAGCCCGTTGTGTGTCGATAGAGGCTTGAAGCGCTGATTTATCTTGCACTAAGGCCAAAGTCCGCGTGCGACGTTTTTCGAGCTGTCGCTTATTCGCCTCGATTTGTTTTTTTGTGTCTTCGGCTTGTGCCTGTTCCTGCGCGAGGGCTTCGAGCTGCACATTGAGGGCTTTTGTCCGTTGGTCCAATTGTTTGGACAAGGCCGCCATAAGCTGTCCGGCTTGTGCTGAGGCGATGGCATCATCCGGTCGTATGGCCAGTGTGGGCGGCGGATTCGTTTCGAGCCTTTGCAAGGCGGCCAAGAGTTTCATAAGGTCCGCTTCATCGGCTTTAATGTCTTGCGTAATCTCGGCAATATTGGCGTCAATCTCATCTTTTCTGGCTGTCAGAGCCAAAGCGTCTTTTTCAAACACCTTGGTTTCACGGGCGAGTTTTTGCAGCGATTTTTGAAGGTCTGATATTTCCCCAGAAACGACCTTTCGGCGTTTTTCTAACGCAGCCGCCTCTTCGCGAGCTTGCTTCTCGGCATTGGTAAGCGCTTCTAAGTCCTGCACCTGATTGCCTTGAGCAAAACAAGACAGCGTCAATAAAAACCAAAGCGCGAGAGCAGATATGAGTCGGAGCCTGAGCATCAGTCAATCTCTACCGCATGGCTAATCGCGGTGATAGGGGGTGCCTGCAAGAATAGAGAGTGCGCGATAGGTTTGCTCTGCAATCATAACCCGCACAAGCTTATGCGGCCATGTTTGAGGACCTAGGGCCCATTTCCGCTTGTTCTGAGGAATTTCAGAGGGCTCGAACCCGTCTGCTGCGCCTATCACGAGATAAATATCGCTCTCCCCATTATCGCGGGCTTGCGCAAATTGCTTGGCGATATCGCGTGATTTTGGTGTTTTTCCGCGTTCATCTAATACGATGCAGAGAGCCGTATTGGGAATGCCTTCAAATATTTTCCGTGTTTCTTCGGCGCGGTTTTTGCAATTCCTGACATCGATTGATTGTTCTTCAACGGAACGAAACCCTGTTTGTCGTGATAGAAGATTGGCGCGGTTGATATAGTCATCGACCATATTGCGCTCAGCGCCATTGCGCATGGCTCCACCCGCACGGATGACAATCCGGGTCGCCATTTTTAGGATTTAGTCTTCGGAGTCAGAGGGGGCTTCTTCGGCCACATTATCCAGACCTTCGGGAAGGGGCACCGACCAGATCTTTTCAATGTTGTAGAAAACGCGGACTTCGGGGCGGAAAATATGCAAAATAACATCACCCGCATCAATTAAGACCCAGTCACATCCTTCTAGCCCTTCAACGCCTATATCTTTGAAACCCTGTTCCTTGAGCGCGCGCAAGACATAGTCTGAGAGCGCCCCCACATGACGGTTAGACCGACCTGAAGCCACGAGCATATAGTCCGCGACAGAAGACTTCCCGCGAATATCAATCTCAATCATGTCTTGGGCTGAATTTTCGTCCAATACACTTTGTAAGAAGTCAGAGAGTTCTTTTGAGGCCTTTTGGCTCTCAGGGGACGATTTAGACGGTGAGGGTACGCTCACTTTTGTTTGGGTGCTCAGAAGGCTCTCCATTGTCAGGACGAACGTTGTGTCCGCCTTAATCTTAAGAATCACATATCATATTCAGTCACGGCTGGCCAGTTTGGCTCGCAAGGCCGTGGAGGAGGTGCTATCTAGAGGTAATGTCAGATAAGTCCAGCACGGCGCTGACATTTCTGCCAGTGCGGACGCATAGGTTTCAGGTAATCGACGATCCGCATATTGCCGTGCCGCTTGGCTGAGGCGTGATTTAATGGGATCACCCGGCCGGGCAATGATAGCTATGGGATAGGTTTCAAAAATAGCTTGCCACGCTTTCCATTTCGGAAATTGCTTGAGGTTATCGGCCCCCATCATGAAAACAAATTGCGTTCTTGGAAATCGGATTTTTAGACGCTTTAATAAATCAATGGTGTAATTGGTGCCGGCCTCTTGTTCGACATGGCTGACTGTCATACCCCAAGGGAGGTTCAATGCCTCTACGGTCGCAACGCGGCTTTCATAGCTCGGTTGCTGCGGTTTAAGGGGGTTCTGCGGGCTAACGAGCCACCAGATTTGGTCCAGGCCCAATTCGCGCAAGCCTGCCTTGGCGACATGGAGATGGCCGGAATGGGCGGGATTAAAAGACCCGCCAAACAAACCGATTTTCATGCCGTCATACATGCTTATTTAGGCCGTGTTTGACCCGTGCCACGCACTTGATATTTATAGGTGGTCAAATGTTCTGCCCCAACAGGGCCACGGGCATGCAGCCGTCCTGTTGCAATTCCGATTTCCGCGCCAAATCCGAACTCGCCACCATCGGCATATTGTGTGGAAGCATTATGAATAACGATGGCGCTGTCGACATCGTTTAAAAATCGCAAGGCAGCCTCATCATTATCTGTTATAATGGCATCCGTATGCCCGCTACTGAAACGATCAATATGATCTAAGGCGGCGTCGATATCCTCAACCACGGCGATATTGAGGATGGGTGCGAGATATTCTGTCGCAAAATTATCATCCGTGGCTTCGTCCATGTCAGGGTATATTTCGCGGGCCGCTTCATTGCCTTTGAACTGGCAACCTTGCTCTCCAAGACGGGCGATTAGGTCGGGTAGAAGTGATGTCGCAATCGCTTTATCAATTAACACCGTTTCCGTTGATCCACAGACACCTGTACGTCGTAATTTAGCATTTTCAACGATTTCTAATGCCATGTTTTCGTCTGCATCCGCATGGATATAGCTGTGACAAAGCCCTTCGAGGTGAGCGAGGACGGGGACCCGTGCATCTCTTTGCACGCGCGCGATAAGACCTTTACCGCCACGTGGTATAATCAAATCAACACAGCCTTTGAGCCCACCTAAGAGCTCTCCGACAGCTTCTCTGTCGGTTGTGGGCACCATAAGGATAGCGTCTGAAGTCAGGCCCGCACTCTCCAATCCATTAATAAGTGCCTCATGAATAGCCCTACTCGAGTTCGCACTTTCTGACCCGCCGCGTAAAATACAAGCATTTCCGGATTTCAGGCATAAACCACCAGCATCGGCTGTGACATTCGGACGGCTCTCATAAATCATACCGATAACGCCGATGGGCACACGGACTTTGGCAAATTTCAAACCATTCGGGCGGGACCATTCCTTATCAATTTGACCCACAGGTTCAGGCAGGGCGGCGATGTCTTCTAAGCCTTTGGCAATGCCTTCGATACGGTCTGGGTTAAGTGCCAAACGGTCGAGCATGGCGTCTGTCAGGCCTTTCTTTTTAGCCGCCGCCATGTCTTTTAGGTTTGCAGCCTGAATGTCAGACGCCGCTATTCTAATCTCGGCGGCCATGGCATTGAGTGCGGCTGTTTTTGTCACCGCCGGAGCAAGGCGTAATTCAGCGGCCGCGGCTTTTGCCCGCGCGCCGAGTTCGGCCATCATATCTGCTATTTCGCTCATTTCTCTCTCATTACCAAATTATCGCGATGGATAAGGGCTGATCCATTCGTATAGCCCAAAACCGCTTCAATTTTATCGCTGTGTAGCCCGATGATTTTTTCGCCATTATCGCTGCCATAGCTCATAAGTCCACGCGCAATTTCTTGGCCATTGGGTCCGTAAACACTGACAGCATCGCCTTTTTGAAAGGTTCCCTCAATACGCGTTACACCTGCCGCCAAGAGGCTTTTGCCCTTTTTCAAAGCTGTGACTGCCCCGGCATCAAGGTGAAGTATCCCCTTGGGTTTAAGCGATCCCGATATCCATTGGGCCCTCGCTTTGCGAGGGTTTGTATCCGCCAAGAACCGTGTGTGTCTTTCGCCTTTTACGAGACGGGTGAGGGGTGCAGCCTCTGCTCCGTCCATAATAATCATTTCACAACCGGCTTCCGTTGCGATTTGTGCGGCGGCGAGTTTCGTGACCATGCCGCCAGAGCCAACGCCAGCTTCAGGGTTGGGCTCGCCACCCATTGCCATAATCTCCGGGGTGAGGCGCTCAATGATAGGGTAGTGCATCGCATTATTGTTTTGACGCGGATCAGAGGAATATAGCCCATCAATATCGGATAAGAGGAGTAAACCATCTGCGCCGACCATTTGGGCGGCGCGCGCCGCCAAGCGGTCGTTATCGCCATAACGGATTTCGTCCGTGGCGACGGTATCATTCTCATTGATAATCGGAATAGTCCCAAGCGTTAGCAGGGTCTCGAGCGTCGACCGCGCATTCAGCCATTTGCGGCGGTCTTCCGTATCATTGAGGGTAAGCAATGCTTGGGCTGCGATGAGGTTTTGTTGTCCTAAAGCTTGGTCATAAGCTTGCGTCAGTAGCGATTGACCCGCCGCAGCACAGGCCTGTTTTTCGGCTAGTGATAAGCTCTGATTAATTAATCCCAGTCGGGCACGGCCCAAGGCAATCGCCCCGGAAGAGACGATAAGGGTTTCAAGGTTTTGGGCTTTACGATCAGCGATTTCAGAACAAATTTTATTGAGCCAGTCCTGACGGAGCTGATAGCTCTTTTCTTCAATAAGGATAGCGGAGCCGATCTTTATGACCAGTCGCTTATACTGTCCTAACAGTCCTATTTGTGTTTGCTCTGTCGTCATTTTTAGAGCGAGGCCGGATTAAGGCGACCACCCTTTTTGCTGTTCCATTTCCCCGCGCTCAACAGCCTCGGCAATACGTTTTTCTTCACGCTTTGCTTCCTCAGCTTGGCGGCGTTTTTGGACGTGTTGATAGACAGCCGACAGAACAGGCTTCAGACCCTGATTGGTCACGCTGGACATAATCAAAGGCGCACGACCGCAAGCGGCTTCGACGTCTGATTTGACTTCTTCCAACCGCTCCGGTGTCAGAATATCTGCTTTGGAAAGAACGACGATTTCGGGTTTGTCTTCGATACCACCATCATAGTCTTCCAGCTCTTTCCGGATAGTCAGATAATCCTGTGCAGGATCTTCGGTCGAGGCATCCACGAGATGCAGCACGGCCGCGCAGCGTTCGACATGTCCTAAGAAGCGATGGCCGAGACCTGCGCCTTCTGATGCCCCTTCGATTAAGCCCGGGAGGTCGGCCAGCACAAAGCGTTCAGCAGGGCCCAAATCAACGACCCCCAAATGCGGATGAAGCGTGGTGAAAGGATAATCGGCTGTCTTAGGAGAGGCCGCTGTCACGGTTGATAAGAAGGTAGACTTTCCGGCATTTGGCAGGCCCACAAGTCCGGCATCGGCGATCAGTTTAAGGCGAAGCCAAACCCAGCGTTCTTCACCGTCTTCGCCGGGATTAGCTTTGCGGGGCGCTTGGTTCGTCGAAGATTTGAAACGCGCATTGCCCCAGCCGCCATTGCCGCCTTTGGCCAGAAGCACGCGTTGATCCTCTTCGGTCAGATCAACCAAGACTTCATCTGTGTCGGCATCAATAACTTGCGTGCCAACAGGGACTTGTAAGACAACGTCTTCGCCTGCGGCGCCAGCACGGTCCCGACCCATGCCGTGAATACCGGTGCCGGCTTTGAAATGTTGTTTGTAGCGATAATCGATTAATGTGTTGAGATCACGAGACGCTTCGACCCAGACATCACCGCCTTTGCCGCCATCGCCGCCATTCGGTCCGCCGAAAGCGATATATTTTTCGCGTCGGAAGGAGATGCAACCTGCACCGCCATTGCCGGACTTCACAAATATCTTGGCTTGGTCGAGAAATTTCATAATCTTACTTTCACCGCTCACATAGAGCTAAAATCTGTGATTGGCTAGAGTATCTGTAGTGCTGAAAGTTTGCACATCATTCCGGCGTCTGTTGTTTTTGAAGGACGTGTTAAAAAACCATACCTTTTGTAAAAACCGGCTTGCCCTGTTGCGGCCATCAGCCCAACAGAGCACTTAGGTGGGAAACGATCTTTTAATAACAGAATAAGGGCGTTCATAATTGTGGTGCCACAGCCTTGATTCCGGTAATCTTCGTCAACAATGACATCTTGAATATAGATATTCAAAACACCATCTCCAATCACTCTTGCCATTCCGATTATATGTTCATCTTTCAAAAGAGAGATACCACATAGCGAATTCGCAAGAGCAAGTTCAGCCTCTTCTTGCGATATGGTTCCCCAACTTACGCTTTGTCGTAAGCGGACAAAATCTATTTCGCTCGGTAATTCCGTTTTCAGAGTAAAAGCCATGATGAATAAACGGGCCGCAGATTACTCTGCGGCCAGACTTAGACTTTCTGGACGACGTTCCAAGAGGAGGCTTTCAGCTTTTTCCATACGGGCCATAGAGAAATAGGGCTCGCTCTGTCCAGTTGGTTCAAAGCCGAGCTTCTCAAGCACGCGGAGACTGGCGGGATTGTCCGTGAATACGCCGGCCTTAAAGATTGACGGCCCAAACTGGCTTTCGGCTTCATTCAGCAAAGCGTCGCCGGCTTCATGCGCAAAGCCTTGGCCCCAATAAGGTTCGGCAATCCAGTAGCCTATTTCAAACGCGTCAGTGTCGGTCTTGCGGAATAAATCCATGATACCAATCATGTCGTCTGACCCTTTTTGCGTCACGGCGTAAGGATAGGCCAGATTACGTTCACGCATGGACCGAAGGTGCATGATTTTAAATTCAGCCGAAATAAGCGGGAAGGGATGTGGAAAGCTGCCTGTCATGCGTGCAATATCAAAATTGCTGCCATATTTAGACAGGGCGACAGCGTCCGTATCTTTCAATTGACGTAAGACCAATCTTGGCGTTTCTAATCTATCTTTCATGCTCGCCTCCTTATCTTTAGGCTTTGGCAGTTTGCGTCTGAATCACATCATTCACGCGCTCGCTGCATGAGCAGGGAAGGTGTCTCTTTTTTGACAGTCGAGTGACAAATTAGCAAAAAAAAGAGGGAAACCGGAGGCCCGATTTCCCTGCGAAACTTTATCGGGTCCCCTTGGGGAGACCCAAAATGTTTTGGGTCTATTCTGCGGCGTCGGCCAGTGGCATGACAGACACGAATGTACGCGCGTTACGTTTCGTTTCAAAAGACACGCGGCCTTCTGTAAGCGCGAAGAGTGTATGGTCTTTACCCATACCAACATTGGCACCTGGATAATATTTCGTGCCACGCTGACGAATAATAATGTTGCCAGGAATGACCGCTTGGCCACCTGATTTCTTTACACCAAGACGTCGGCCTGCACTGTCGCGACCGTTATTGGATGAACCACCTGCTTTTTTATGTGCCATTTGAAGCTCCTAATTTAAAAGGTGAGCGCGGGCTCTAACCTTTAATGCCTGTGATTTTTACGGCCGTTTCGTTTTGACGATGGCCTTTCTTACGACGATAGTTCTGGCGACGCTTCTTTTTGAAGACCAAAACTTTGGCGGCTTTACGCTGCTCGAGGATTTCACCTGTGACAGAGGCGCCTTTGACCAAAGGTGAGCCAACTTTGACTTTGCTGCCTTCGCCGCTCAACAGAACGTCATCAAAGGCCACTTTGTCTCCGGCTTCACCAGCTAATTTTTCAACGACGATGATGTCGTTTTCGGCAACTTTATACTGTTTGCCACCTGTTTGGATCACTGCGAACATGATCATTCCTTCCTGAAAGGGCTATGCTTAAACCCTTAAAAATTCAAAAGCCGCCTGAGTAAGTCCTTCTCCCGTAAGGAATCGTGGACGAAAGGCGGCGGCCAATTCGTTGCGCCTTATACAGTCAGAGCCGTCTCTGTCAACGGATAGAGCTTAACTTTTACAGGTTTTAAGCGGGGTCCGCAAAGACTTAAGCTAGAGGCCTGAGATGCAATAAAGCGAAAGAAAAGCCCCGCATGACCAGAGTCTTGCGGGGCGAAATCTTAGAGCGGAGGCCGAAACCTCCGAAAGTGCCGTCTACTGACGCGGTGTGACGCGGCCAATGATTGTGCCAGCTGCGTTGACAATGTTGCCACTGCCATCGACGCGGCCAATTACAGCACCCGCAGCGTTTACAACAGAGCCATCAGCGCGGACTGTGAAGCCCCCTGCAGAAACTCCACCAGCTGATACGCCACTTGATGTACCGCCGCCGATGATGCCGCCGACTGTGCCGCCAGAGATACCACCACCGGATACTGCACCGCCGCCAACAGCGCCTGAGGCAGCTGAGAAGCCGCGGATAACAATTGTTCCGGCAGAGTTCACAACGTTACCTGCACCATCAAGACGACCGATCAAGCGACCAGAGGCATCACGGACAGAGCCATCAGCACCGATTGAGTAACCAGAGGCCGTTGAACCACCTGTTCCAACAACTGTGCCTGTCGTGAAGCCGGTTGAACCGCCTGTCGCTGTTGCACCTGTAGTGAAGCCTGTTGAGCGGATAGCTGTGCCACCGCTGACGAGTGAACGCCAATCAACACCAAGGGCTTCAACTGTTGTCAGTGTCAGGCCGCCTGTGGAAAGACCACGCGCTGTCTGGAACTGCTCAACCGCTGTGTATGTCTGACGTCCGAGGACACCATCAATCGCACCTGTGTAGTAGCCTTCTGTACGAAGTGCACGCTGGATAGCTTGGACAACTTCGACGCTGGCATTCGCTTCACAAAGAACTTGACGCCATTCGGCCTTCTCTTGTGAGATTTGCGTACGGCGCTCAATTGTGCCGAACTGTGCCGGGATAACAGTCGTTTCAGTGCGTGGTGCTTCGACCACACGCTGGACTTGGATTGTATCATAGCGAGCCGGGATAACACGACGCTCAATACGTGGCTGACCAGCTGGTACGCGACGTGAAATTGTCCGTGTGACCGCAGGAATGACGCGCTCTTCAGTGCGGGCCGGTGTGCGGACAACACGACGTGTCACTTCACGTGTAACAGCTGGGATAACGCGCTCTTGCGTTGTGGCCGGTGTCTTGATGCGACGACGTGTTTCAGTTCTCGTCACAGCCGGTATGACACGCTCTTGTGTCTGAGCTGCTGTACGGACGACACGACGGGCAACAGTCTCAGTGACCGCTGGAACGACGCGCTCTTCGACGCGAGCCGGTGTTGCCACGACACGACGCTGAACAGTCTTTGTCACAGCCGGTGTTGCACGCTCTACTGTGCGAGCTGGTGTCTTGATGACACGACGCTCTACAGCGCGAGTAACAGCCGGAATGACGCGCTCTTCAGTGCGGGCCGGAGTACGGACTACTTGACGTGTCACAGGCTTCGTCACAGCCGGGATAACCCGTTCTTGTGTCTGGGCCGGTGTACGCATCACGCGACGCTGAACAGTCTTCGTGACCGCCGGAATGACGCGCTCTTCGACGCGAGCCGGAGTTGCCACGACACGACGTGTCAGTGTCTTCGTAACAGCAGGAACTGTACGCTCAACCGTGCGAGCCGGTGTTTTCACGACGCGGCGGGCTTCCATGCGTGTAACAGCTGGAATGACGCGCTCTTGTGTCGACGCTGGCGTCTTCACAACACGACGTGTTTCCGTCTTCGTTACAGCCGGGATCGTCCGCTCAACAGCGCGAGCCGGTGTATCAACCACACGACGTGTGACCTGTTTCGTCACAGCCGGGATAACACGCTCTTGGACGCTAGCCGGTGTTTTCACAACACGACGCTGAACCTGCTTCGTAACCGCCGGGATCGTCCGCTCAACTGTGCGGGCCGGTGTTTTGATACGACGGATGGTTTCAGTCTTCGTCACAGCCGGGACAACACGCTCTTGTGTTGACGCTGGCGTCTTCACAACGCGACGCTGAACCTGCTTCGTGACAGCCGGCGTTGCACGCTCGATTGTACGGGCCGGTGTTTTCACGACGCGGCGTGTTTCAACCTTCGTAACCGCTGGGATAACACGCTCTTGTGTTGACGCTGGCGTCTTCACAACACGACGTGTGACCTGTGCTGTTACCGCAGGAATTGTGCGCTCAGCCGTAGAGGCTGGTGTGCGTACGACGCGGCGGGCTTCCATACGGGTCACCGCTGGGATGACGCGTTCTTGGACGCTGGCCGGTGTTTTCACAACACGACGCTGAACCTGTTTCGTAACAGCCGGTGTTGCACGCTCAATCGTCCGCGCTGGTGTTTTCACAACACGACGGGTCTCTTGCTTCGTGACAGCCGGGATAACACGCTCTTGGACGCTAGCCGGTGTTTTCACAACACGACGCTGAACCTGTTTCGTAACAGCCGGTATCGCACGTTCGACGGTCGATGCTGGTGTCTTGATAACACGGCGGGCTTCCATACGGGTCACCGCAGGGATGACGCGCTCTTGTGTCGACGCAGGCGTCTTCACAACACGACGTGTGACCTGTTTCGTCACGGCCGGGACAGTGCGCTCAACTGTGCGCGCTGGCTCTTTCACGACGCGGCGGGCTTCCATACGAGTGACCGCAGGAATGACACGCTCTTCAGTACGACCAGGCGTTCTGACGACACGACGCTCAACTTGCTTCGTTACAGCCGGAATGATCCGCTCAACTGTACGTGCTGGTTCCTTGATGACACGCTTTGTTTCCATACGTGTAACGGCCGGAATGACGCGTTCTGTTGTTGAGGCAGGCGTTTTCACAACACGACGCTGAACCTGCTTTGTGACAGCCGGAACGACGCGCTCGACTGTGCGAGCCGGGTTCTTAATACGACGACGTGTTTCAGTCTTCGTAATGGCCGGAATGACACGCTCTTGTGTTGACGCTGGAGTTGCGACGACACGACGTTGAACCGTTTTCGTCACAGCCGGAACAACACGCTCAACCGTAGAGGCTGGTGTGCGTACGACGCGGCG
>CAYTAJ010000010.1:0-33279 GCA_964435725.1 uncultured Algimonas sp. | reverse complement strand
GTTTGCGCTTTTGTGACGGCCGGAATGACACGCTCTTGCGTTGAGGCTGGTGTTGCAACGACGCGGCGTGTCACTGTTTTCGTCACAGCTGGTACTGTGCGTTCAACAGTTTGAGCCGGCGTACGAACAACACGGCGAGCTTCCATGCGAGTAACCGCTGGAATGACGCGTTCTTGCGTAGACGCTGGTGTTTTCACAACACGACGCTGAACAGTTTTTGTCACGGCCGGAACTGTACGCTCAACAGTTTGAGCTGGCGTACGAACGACACGGCGCGCTTCCATGCGAGTAACCGCTGGAATGACACGTTCTTGTGTCGACGCAGGGCGGTCAACAACGCGACGTGTAACCGTTTCTGTCACAGCTGGAACAACGCGCTCTTGTGTTGCTGCAGGTGTGCGCATCACACGGCGTGTGATTTGCTTAGTGACAGCCGGAATAACACGCTCTTGTGTCGAGGCTGGTGTTTTCACAACACGACGCTGAACCTGTTTTGTGACCGCAGGAATTGTGCGCTCAACCGTACGGGCCGGTGTTGCGATACGACGACGTGTTTCAGTCTTCGTCACAGCCGGAATAACACGCTCTTGTGTAGACGCCGGTGTTTTCACAACGCGACGTGTGACTTGTTCCGTAACAGCCGGAATTGCGCGCTCAACAGTCCGCGCCGGAGTTTTCACAACACGACGTGTTTCAGTCTTTGTTACGGCTGGGATGACACGCTCTTGTGTGGCTGCTGGAGTATCAACAACGCGACGTGTCACTTCACGTGTTACCGCTGGGATAGCGCGCTCAACCGTGCGTGTTGGTGTTACGATACGACGAACAGCTTCGTTACGTGTAACAGCCGGGATAGTCCGCTCTTGTGTAGAGGCAGGGCGATCCACAACGCGGCGAGTGACCGTTTGTGTACGAGCCGGAATGGCACGCTCAGTGACGCGCGCTGGAGTTTTCACAACACGACGCTGAACTTGCTTCGTGACCGCCGGGATAACGCGCTCAACGATACGGGCTTCTTCAGCAAGAACACGCTTTTCGAATGTACCCATTTGCTGACTGAAGGCCGCATTACCGGAGACACCACCGCGGCGTCCGCCACCCGCACGGTCTGCAGCAGCTGCAGCTGAGCGAGAGAGACCATCACGGTCATCACGGCTATCGCCATTGGCATCAACAAAGCCTGACCATCCTGAGATAGCCTGACCGCTAAGGCCTGCACGCTGAGCTTCAGCATAAGTCATGACACGCGCTGGTGTCTTAACAACACGACGCTGAATTGTGTCAGTGACGGCTGGGATAGCAATCTCACGTGTTGTGGCTTCACTGTCGACGACGCGCTTTGTGATTTGACGTGTCACAGCTGGGATTTGACGCTCAACTGTACGGGCCGGCTCAACAATCACTTGTTTCGTAATTGTTTTGTAGCGAGCTGGGATAAGAACACGACAAAGGATTTCACCCGTCTGGCTCACGATTGTCTGAGTTGATTCAACAACCTGCTCTGACACACCGTTAAAGACAGTGAACTGACCCCGTGTACTTGTGTTCAATTGACCACCTGCACCGAGCTGACCAGCATTAATAGCTTGGCTACCGGGCTTCCACTCTTCACGCGCTGGCTCGATAAGGACACGCTCAGAACGTGTTTCATATTTCGCCGGGATAACTTCGATATCAACACGCGCTGGCTGAACAACGATTGTTTCCGTGACAGTTCTGTATGTTGGCGCGACGACCTCGATACGAGAGCTGGCTTCCTGAACAACGACTGTTTCAGTGACAGTTTCAAATGTCGCCGGGATAACAACCAATTGCTCGGCAGCATCTTGACGGACATATGTTTCTGTTTCTGTTGCAAAGCGGGCAGGCGTAGCGACATATTCTACTGTCTGAGGCTGAACCACGACTGTTTCAGTCACAGTTTCAAACTCAGCCGGGATAGTGACAAGCTCTGTTGAGGCTTCTTGAACAACAACGGTTTCTGTAACGTCACGGAATGTCGCTGGAACAACAACAAGCTCTGTTGACGCTTCTTGAACAACAACAGGCTGTTGGACTGTTTCAAACTCAGCCGGAATGACTTCGTAAGCGACAGATTGTGGCTGGACTACAACTGTGTCTGCCACTGTTCTGAATGTTGCTGGGACAGAAACGAGCTCAGTTGAGGCTTCTTTCACAACGATTGTCTCAGAGACTGTATCGAATTCAGCCGGGATAGTGACAAGCTCTGTTGACGCTTCTTGAACAACAACAGTTTCTGTCACTGTTTCGAATGTCGCCGGAATAGTGACGAGTTCAGTCGAGGCTTCTTGGACCACAACAGTTTCGTCATAAGTCTCATATTGAGCCGGAATGACCTCGTAATTGACGCCAGCAGGCTGAACAACAACTGTGTCAGTCACTGTTTCGAATGTTGCCGGAATAGTGACGAGCTCAGTCGTCGCTTCTTGGACGACGATTGTTTCCGTCACATTTTCAAACACAGGTGGCGTTGTCACGAGTTGTGTAGACGCTTCCTGAACGACGACTGTTTGTGTTTCAGTCTTAAATGTTGCCGGAATAGTGACGAGTTCTGTTGACGCTTCTTGAACAACGACAGGCTCTTCGATTGTCTCGTAAACAGCCGGAACTGTTTCATAAGTCACAGATGCAGGCTGAACGACAATTGTCTCAGAGACAGTTTCGAATGTTGCCGGGATTGTGACGAGCTCAGTTGAGGCTTCTTGAACGACAACAGGATCTTCAACTGTTTCATAAACAGCCGGTACAGTTTCGTAAGCTGTCGTAGCCGGTTGAACAACGATTGTTTCAGAAACAGTTTCGAAAGTTGCAGGTACTGAGACAAGTTCAGTTGAGGCTTCTTGAACGACGACTGTGTCTTGAACAGTCTCATATTCAGCAGGAACAGACACATATTCGACGCCAGCAGGCTGGACAACGACAGTATCCGTGACAGTTTCATATGTCGCCGGAATTGTCACAAGCTCTGTTGAGGCTTCTTGAACAACGACAGCTTCTTCAACTGTTTCATAAACAGCCGGTACAGACACATATTCAACGGTTTGTGGCTGAACAACGATAGTCTCAGAGACAGTTTCGAATGTTGCCGGAATAGTGACGAGTTCTGTTGACGCTTCTTGAACAACAACAGGCTCTTCCACTGTTTCGTAAACCGCCGGAACAGACACATATTCGACAGATTGTGGTGTCACAACAATAGTCTCAGAGACAGTTTCGAATGTCGCTGGGATCGTGACAAGCTCAGTTGAGGCGTCTTGAACAACGATTGTCTCGTTATATGTCTCAAACTCAGCCGGAACAGAAACATATTCAACGGTTTGTGGCTGAACCACAACTGTGTCAGTCACAGTTTCATATGTCGCTGGAATAGTGACTTGCTCTGTCGTGGCATCTTGCACAACAATCGCTTCTTGCACTGTTTCATAAACAGCCGGGATAACTTCGTAAGTGACGCTTTGTGGCGTAACGACGAAAGTTTCTGACACTGTTTCAAAAACAGGTGGAATGTTGATGAGTTCAGAAGACGCTTCCTGAACGACAACGGGTTCCTCTACCGTCTCGAAGACAGCTGGGATTGTTTCGTAAGCGGTTGAAGCAGGCTGAACGACAACTGTTTCAGTCACTGTTTCGAATGTTGCCGGAATAGTAACAAGCTCAGTTGAGGCTTCTTGAACAACAACTGCATCTTCGACTGTTTCGTACACAGCAGGAACAGAGACATATTCAACGCCAGCAGGCTGAACAACAACCGTGTCAGTTACGGTCTCAAACGTTGCCGGGATTGTGACGAGCTCAGTTGAAGCTTCTTGCACGACAACAGTGTCAGACACAGTTTCAAATTCAGCAGGAACAGAGACATATTCAACGCCAGCAGGCTGAACGACAACAGTATCTGTGACCGTTTCGAAAGTGGCTGGAATTGTAACGAGTTCAGTAGACGCCTCTTGTACGACGACTGGCTCTTCAACTGTTTCGTAAACAGCAGGAACTGACACATATTCAACAGTAGCCGGTGTTACGACAACTGTATCTGTCACAGTTTCGAACGTCGCCGGAATAGTCACGAGCTCTGTTGAGGCTTCTTGAACAACGATTGTGTCTTGAACGGTTTCAAACTCAGCCGGAACAGCAACATATTCGACGCCAGCAGGCTGAACAACAACTGTATCCGTGACTGTTTCGAATGTTGCCGGAATAGTGACAAGCTCTGTCGAGGCTTCTTGAACCACAACGGTTTCAGTTAGATTTTCGAACTCAGCCGGAACAACAACATATTCGACGCCAGCAGGCTGAACGACGACTGTTTCAGTCACAGTTTCGAATGTTGCTGGGATAGTGACAAGCTCAGTTGAGGCTTCTTGAACCACAACAGTCTCAGTCGCAGTACCAAATTCTGCTGGTACAACAGCTAATTCTGATGAGGCTTCCTGAACAACGACTGTATCCGTGACAGTTTCGAATGTTGCCGGAATAGTAACAAGCTCAGTTGAGGCTTCTTGAACAACAACAGGCTCTTCAATTGTTTCATAAACAGCAGGCACTGTTTCGTAAGTCACGGTAGCTGGCTGTACAACAACGGTCTCTGAAACAGTTTCAAAGACCGGTGGGACTGTCACAAGTTGTGTAGAGGCTTCTTGAACCACAACAGTATCTGTCACTGTTTCGAACACAGGTGGCGTTGTGACCAACTGTGTAGAGGCTTCCTGAACAACCACGTTTTCTGTGACGGTTTCGAATACGGGTGGAATAGTGACAAGCTCAGTTGACGCTTCTTGCGCAACAACTGTTTCCGTCACTGTTTCAAACTCAGCTGGGACTGTGACATATTCGACGCCAGCAGGCTGTACGACAACAGTTTCTGAGACAGTTTCAAATGTCGCCGGGATTGTAACAAGTTGATTTGAGGCTTCTTGAACAACAACTGTGTCTGTGACTGTTTCGAAAACAGGGGGAACGGTGACGAGTTCAGTGGAGGCTTCCTGGACAACGACTGTGTCTGTGTAATCTTCGTAAACAGCAGGAACAGTGACATAATCAACGGTTTGTGGCTGAACAACGACAGTCTCTGTTACAGTCTCGTAGACTGGGGGAATGACGACGAGCTCTGTAGAGGCTTCCTGTGCCACAACTGTTTCAGTCACCGTACGGAAAGTCGGCTGACCTGAATTGCTTGTGCCACCGCTGTAAGTATTGACGGCTGAACGTGAGATGACGTTGCCGTTTGTGCCGACAAGGTTTCCGTTGCCGTCAATCATGCCGATGCGTGCACCAGAAGCGTTTCGGACGCTACGGTCAGAAGCAACAGCATATGTTGTGTTGCCAAGACGCAGTGATGTGCCGGCAGAACCGCGACCGATCAGTGTGAGCGGGTCAACAGCATTCGCGGCGAGTACATTACCGTTTGTGCCGACGATGTTACCATCAGCGTCAACAGACCCGATGCGGTCGCCTGATGGGCTAGTGACCGTGCGGGATGAGTCAATATTATATGTCGTTCCGCCGATTGTGACAGAAATTGCGCCACGGCCTGGAACAATTGTTCCGCCTGCGCCAACAACAACAAGCTCATAGCTTTCTTCTTGAACGAGAACGCGCTCAGTGACCGTTTCAAAACGACCAGGGATCTTTTTGATCTCTTCACCTGCTTGACGCAGAACGACTTGCTCAGTCGATGTTTCGTACTGCGCAGGTACGATAACCCGGGCAAAACATTCACCGGGCAGCGGATCACCGGGTGGTAAGTCCTGCGCGATGGTTGGTGCAGCAAGCACCGCGGCCGAAGCGGCCAATAATAGAGTGCGTTTCATTTCGAAATTCCCCAAAACTCTCCAGTTACAATAGTCTACCGTACGTAGACTCTCCCAATACTTAACCAAAGCTTAATGCTATGGCTAGGCCTTAATCCCCTGTTAAAGGGAAAAAATCATATTTCAACGTGTATAACGTCTAGAGGCGAAAAGGTTTGAAGAAAGACGCCTCAGCGGCGTTTAACAATTCCAGGTCACCCCTTGTATCACCATATGCTTCTTTTATCTGAACCTTATCTGAACGGAATGCGTCAGAAATGCGGCGAACTTTATTGGCTCCCCAGACATTATATCCCTTAATCTCCCCCGTTAGAATTCCGTCAGATTTTTCGAGTTCCACCGCTAAAACCTGTTCAACAGGTAAGCCTTGAGCGGCTGCCCAATGTCGCAAATAAGGGGCTATCGAAGCGCTGCATATATATAATGACTCAATGTCGGCTTTTTTGGCGTCAAAACAGGTTTGCGCGGCGGGTCTTATGAGGGGAGGTATAATGTCTTTGGCAAAGCGGGCCGCCCGAGCCTCTACATCCTCAGCAGAGCGCCCTGAAAAAAAACGTTTGATGACAGCCGCTTTGACAGCGTGGCGATCAATGCGCCCGAATTTGTAAGCGGCAAAAATTGGCAGTAATCGGATGATATTCCCTAGCCAGGGGAAAAATCCTGCGTAATACCTCAAAAATAAGGCAAAAGTATCTTTAGTCGTGATTGTGCCGTCAAAATCAAACACAATCAATCCTTGTTCAGGCGCTTCAGGCCGTATGTCAGACGAATCAGTTTCCACGATTGCGAAATGCCGTAACCCAATGGCCATGACAAGTCAGAACTGGTCTTATTTTGATTTATGGTTAATCTCTTGAAATAGCTGTAACTGCAAGTGAGGGTAGTAAGTTCCGCTTGCTGCTCTAGCGTGTTTGTAGAGGGCGAAGTCTGATTCGTTCAGATTGAAGGTATTTATGCGTAATTTACTGTTTTTATTATGTTTAGCGCTGAGTTTCACTCTGGTTGCCTGCACAGATGGAGAGACAAGTAAGTCGTCCGACAGGTCGCACACATTTGCACAAGATATAAGCGATCTCACAGCAGATGAAGATGTCGAATATGGGCAACTTCCTAACGGTGTGCGTTATGCTGTGCGTTCGAATGCGACGCCGACGAAAACGGCGACACTTTTAATGCGCATTGATACCGGATCCATAAATGAGAAAGACGATGAATTAGGTCTGGCACATTTCCTCGAGCATATGGCCTTTAATGGGTCTGAGAATATTCCTGAAGGCGAAATGACAAAGCGTTTGGAGCGGTTTGGTCTGGCATTCGGAGCGGATACAAACGCGTCGACAAGTTTTTTTGAAACAACCTATCAATTGGAACTGCCGGAGGTCGAGGAAGACCTCATCAATGAAACTCTAATGATTATGCGGGAAACAGCGGATAATTTGACCTTGGATCCGGATGCTATTGAAAGAGAGCGCGGTGTAATCCTCGCTGAAAAGCGCGCGCGGTCCAGCCCCGCCTTTGATGCCTTTATTGATAGTCTTGAATTTTATCTGGGCGACACAATAATCCCCAAACGCTTACCCATCGGCACGGTCGAAGGTATTGAGACCGTCAATGCCGAACAATTTCGTGCCTTTTACGAAGGCTATTACCGGCCCAAGAATACGTTCATCGTTCTCGTGGGTGATTTTGAGACAGATTACGCCGCCGCGAAAATAGAAAAATATTTTGGAGATTGGTCTGCTGAAGGCGAAGCCTTGCCCAAGGTTGATCCTGAAAAGCTCGAGAATCGCGGAGCACTTACACGCTATTATACAAATCCGGAAATCCAGACGAGCTTGTCGCTTTCCACGATTAGGTCTGTTGAGGAACGCCCTGATAATTCTGCCAATCGTCGCGCCAATTTTGTTGAAGGTTTAGGAAACCGTATCTTATCACGGCGCTTAGGCGAATTATCCCGCACAACTGATGCGCCCTTTATAGGGGCTTCTGCCAGCAGTTCCGTGATATTCGAGACAGCCGAAATCAGCACATTGTCAATTCAGCCTGAGCAGGGGAAATGGGATATAGCGCTTAAAGGCGCAGAGCCTGTGCTTCGCCAGGCCTTGGAATATGGTTTCTCTGAAGCTGAGTTGACGGAGCAGATAGCCAATACCCGTAAAGCCCTAGAAGTTTCGGTGCAGACCTCTCCGACACGTCGGACGCCCGGTTTAGCGCGTCAGATTTTAGGGGCTTTTAGTGCAGAGCGCGTTCTGACGTCGCCACAAGACAATCTGGAGCGATTTAACGCCTATGCTGACACAATTACTGTTGAGGAGGTGAACCAAGCTTTTCGTGATAAGTGGCAAGGTATCGATATTGCGCCACAGCTTTATCTGGCGACCTCCGAGATAATAGAAGACGCTGAAACAAAGCTTGAATCGGCTTTAATAGAGTCACGCGCCATTGCGGTTGAGCCGCGTGTCGAAGAAGACGCGCTTGAATTTGCTTACACTGATTGGGGCGTGCCCGGGAAGGTGGTAAGCCGCGAAAGCGTTGAAGACGTGGACTTTGAAATGATCACCTTTGAAAATGGTGTGAAGCTAAACGTCAAACAAACACCTTATCAACAGGATACGATTTCAATCTCCGTTGCCATGGGCGGCGGCGAGCTTTTCTTACCCCGTGAAGAGCCCGGTTTACGTATTTTGTTGCCAAATGCCTTAGGGTTGGGTGGCTTAGAGGCCCATAAAGTCGATGATATTCGTAAAATAATGGCGGGGCGTTCAGTTGGTGTCAGTCAAAGTTTGGGCACAAAGCGTATTTACTTTAATGGGACCACCGTTCCCGAAGATCTGGACCTCCAGATGGACCTAATGGCGGCCTATGCAACGGCTCCGGGTTACCGACCCGAGGCGAAATCGCAATATGATAAATACATCAAATCCTTCTATCCGACGCTGGATTCAACACCGGGCGGTGTTGCGTCACGGGATGTTGACCGTCTCTTGCGCTCCGGCGATACGCGCTTTGGCTTCCCGTCCGAGGAAGAAATGCTGCGCGTAGATATGGAAGACGTCCAAACTTGGATTACGCCTTATCTGGAAGGCAGTGCCATTGAGATTGGTATTGTCGGAGACATCACACCGGACCGTGCCATTGAGATTGTCGCCCGTAGTTTTGCGGCATTACCGAAGAGAGAAGAAAGCTTTGATAAACCCTCTGATGAGGATATCCAATTACGTTTTCCTCAAGGAAGTAAGCGGCCCGTTAAATTAAGTCATGCAGGCGACGAAAGCACGGCTTTGCTGCGCGTTTATTGGCCCGCACCGGATGGACGCGACATAAAAACAAGCCGCGAAATTTCAATGATATCTACGCTTTTCAGGCTGAGGCTCACAGAAGTCTTGCGAGAAGAAGAGGGGGAAAGCTATTCACCTTCCGCGTTTTCTTTCACGCCGCGGACTTATCCGGACTACGGGTATATTGGTGTGTCACTAGAAGTCTCTCCCGAGAAGATCGACAGTGTCAGCCAGAAGGTCGACGCGATAGCGGCGGAATTCCTGGCCGGAGATATCACTGATGATTTGTTTGAGCGCGCGATTAAACCGGCCCTTGAGAGCATAGAAACGTCACTGGAAAGTAATGGCTATTGGATGAACGTTATCTCTGAGGCCCAAACTGATCCCGAACGTGTGGAGCGTCACCGTACACGCGGTGAAGCGTATCAGAATATGACAGTGGATGACCTAAAACGGCGTGCTGAGACACTATTTGACCCTATGACAGCCTATCGCGTTCAGATTTTGCCAGAGGGTTAAGCTTAATTCGTTAAGCGCTCTTAACCCAAATTCCTCAGAATTCCTTAGGGTTTAACCCTTTAGTAACCATAAAATCAGTGCGGTGTTCTAGTATCGCACAGTTTTCCCCTTTTGGCAGAGCAGATGCAAAGCCTTTCCCATATTTAGCGGCGTTTTGATTGTTTTGACGCCCGAATTTGGAGGATTGAAATGTCTGTTATTCAGAAACCAAATGTTAAGGGTGAAACGAAGCAAGTTTTAAGCCGTTTCAATCGCGATGAGCGCGGAAACTTTGGTATTATGGTCGCTTTGTTGGCTATGGTATTGGTGGGCTGTTTAGCCATTGCTGTGGACCTTGCGAGTGCATATTCCGCAAAGTCTCGATTGCAGGATACAACGGATGCTGTCGCGTTAATGGCGGCTAAAGATAATCTTAAAACCGAAGCACAATTAAATACGGCTGCGCAAAACTATTTCCAAATGACATACCCCGGCGCCGATGGGTCCCGAATAAAAATTAAAGAAGTCAAAAGAAATAATGATGCCGTCACAGTCACAGCTGAAAACAATGTTGACGCGTATTTTTCCCGCATTTTCGGCAAAGAAAATTTGGACGTCGCCGCGCAATCGAGTGCAATTTACGCCAAAAAGGCGATGGATGTTGCACTGGTTTTGGACACCACATTTTCTATGAATGGATCTAAAATGAGCGCCTTGAAAACAGCCTCAACGAATCTCGTGGAGACAATTGAGAAGCAGAAAAATGACAATGTGCGTCTCTCCGTTATTCCTTTCGCGCAATATGTAAATGTCGGAACCTCACGTCGTAATGCTGTTTGGTTGGATGTACCGGCAGACCGCGTTGAAACAGGTGATCGTGTTTGTAAGATGAAAAGCGATGTTATTAGCCGCTCAAACTGCCGCACAATCCGCCGCACGTGTACCAATGATGGCGTGTCTTATGATTGTTCTTACAAAAAATGTGATGTGACACGTGGCACGCCTTATGAGAGTTGTTACACGCCGACTACGAAATACACTTGGAATGGTTGTGTCGGTTCACGTAAAGCGCCTTATCACACAGATGTTGCCTATAATGGTCGTGAAATTCCGGGTCTGGTCAATGTGAAGTGCGGCGAAGAAATTCAGCCGCTAACCACGAACCTCAGTAACGTCAAAAAGACTATCTCCAGTATGACTGCAACTGGTGAAACTTATATGCCAGCCGGCCTAGCATGGGGGTGGAGAGCTTTGGATAATAATCAGCCTTTGACTGAAGCTGCCAAAGCTAAAAAGGGCGTAAAAATCTCTGAGAAAGTTTTGGTTCTGATGACAGATGGTGAAAATACCAAATCTAAAAATGACATCTACCATACCGGAAGTGACTCAAAAGAGTCGAATGAGACGACAGAAGACTTATGTAAAGCCATTAAGAATTCTGACATTACCGTTTATACAATCGCCTATGAGGTGACAGACAATAAAACGAAGTCTCTCCTGCAGGGCTGTGCATCGGATAAAACAAAATATTTCGATGCAAAGAATGCGAAGGACTTGAATGAAGCTTTTGAAGCCATTGGTGAGGCGCTGAACGAGTTGCGTATCACGGCTTAAAAACCATCCATCTACAATCGAAAAAGCCGCTTCTTTGTGAAGCGGCTTTTTTATTTTTATAGAGGTTTAACGCCAATCAATTGGACATTGAAAAGCAATGTCGCATTCGGTGGAATACCGGGACGTCCTTGCGGTCCATAGGCGAGATCACCGGGTATATAGAGGGTTCGTGCTTCGCAAGTTTTCATACCTTGTAGAGCCTCAATCCAGCCTTTGATGACTCGGTTTGCTGGAAAATCAATGGTCTGCTTGCGCTCATAAGAGCTATCAAACACAGAACCGTCCGTGAAATAACCATGATAGTGTACGGTCACCACCTGTGGTCCAACGGGTGAAGCTCCGTCTTTCAGGCCTTCTTGAACCACAGTATATTGAAGTCCTGTTTCTGACATCATTACGTCTTTATTTTTAGCATTTTCAGTCAACCAAGCCGCATAATCTGTCTCTTCAATTACAGGGAGTGCCGGATAATCGGCATTCGTCAGTATTTTATCGGCCGGGCAATCCATGATGGGTTCGGAAGCCAGCGTTTCTTCCTCGCCTGCACCGCCGGAACAAGCGGTAAGCACGAGAGCCGAAAGGCAGGATAAGGCGAGAGTTTTCATATGGCGCATAGAGATAGTCTTTCTGTTTAAAGTCATAAATCGATATTAGTTTAACGAGCCAGTTCACGCATAGCATCTTCTAACCCCGAAAGGGTCATAGGAAACATGCGGTCTTTACCAATAATGTCTTGGATCATTTGTGTGCTTTGCGAATAGGCCCAATATTTTTCAGCCGATGGATTAATCCAAACAAGGTGAGGGTAGATATCGACCAAGCGCTGTAACCAGACGGCCCCCGGTTCATCATTCCAATGTTCTACAGAGCCCCCGCGCACGGCAATTTCATAAGGGCTCATGGCGGCGTCTCCGACAATCACCACACGGTGGTCAGACCCGAATTTATGCAGGATGTCCCATGTGGGTGTGACCTCGCTCATACGGCGGATATTGTCCGTCCAAACTTGCTCATAAAGGCAGTTATGAAAGTAGAAATATTCAAGGCGTTTAAACTCGCTTCTCGCGGCCGAGAACAAATCTTCAACCTGTTGAATATGCGCATCCATAGACCCGCCAATATCGAAAAAGGCGAGAACTTTCACAGCGTTACGACGCTCCGGCCGCATTTTAATATCCAGCCAACCTTGCTTAGCTGTGCCTCTAATAGTGCCGTTCAGATCAAGCTCTTCCGCCGCGCCTTCACGGGCAAATTTGCGAAGGCGACGTAGGGCCACTTTGATATTGCGCGTGCCAATTTCTTTGTCGCCATCAAGGTTTTTAAACTGGCGTTTATCCCAAACTTTGACGGCTTTTCCGTGACGGCCTTCTTTTTGGCCTATACGCACGCCTTCGGGATTATAGCCATAGGCCCCGAAAGGGGATTTCCCAGCTGTGCCGATATTTTTATTACCGCCTTCATGACGTTTATCTTGGTTTTCCAAGCGCTCTTTCAACGCTTCCATGATTTTCTCTAGGCTGCCTAGTTTTTCAATCTCTTCCATCTCTTCGGGCGAGAGGTGAAGCTCTGCCATTTTACGCAGCCAATCAGCCGGAATGCTGTGCTCGTCTTGACCGAATATATCCCCGACATAATCCAGACCTCGAAATACATGGGAAAACACTTGGTCAAATTTATCAAGGTCGCGTTCGTCTTTGACCAAGGCTGTACGCGATAAATAATAAAATCCGTCCAGACTCTGATCCGCAACGCCTTTTTCAACCCCTTCCAACAGGGTCAGATATTCCCTGATAGAGACAGGCACTTTGGCGGCGCGGAGTTCTTTGAAAAAGTTATGAAACATGGCGTTCTTTTACTCTTCCGCCAGCTCTTCGGGCAAATCAGGTTGAGGGTCGGCTGGTGCCTCTATATGGCGGCCCGAATATTTAAACACAACAAATTCGAGCGGACTATTCGGCGCAGCTTTCACGCCGTGATAATCCCAGGCCCGTGCAAAGAGAATGTCGCCTTCTTTTGCAGGGCTCTCTTCGCCATTGAGATACCACGTACCTTCACCCTTGGTAATCATAAGGTATTCCTCATCGGCATGACGGTGAGGCGGATGAATCTGTTTGCCAGCTTGTATTTTGGCAACGCCAACCAGTGTAGGGTTTAAGACATGCGTCTGATCTGTGAAATAAGCTTGGAATGTGCCCCAATCGGCGAGATCTGGTGGCACGCTGGCGCTGGACTTAATAGAGGACGCCCCTGCGCCATTTGCCCCGCCTAACCCATCATCACTATTGGAACTACAGCCGAGTAAAGCGAGAGCGGAAAAGAGTGTTATAATAGATTTCATCATTTACATTCTCCTGCGTAACTCGCGCTTACACCTTGCGTATTGGCCATACATTCATTGCTATAGGTTTTACCATCACATCCACAGACAGGGCGATAGTCTTGTGTGCAGAGCTCGGGAACAATTGTGCATTGACCGGGGGCATCTGCGGCCCCGCACATATCCCCAATGGTTCGCCGACAAAATTCATCAGACCGACACTCAGGCGTCTCAGACCGCACCATACCGCCACAATATCGTGTCTCTGTCGGTGTTTCACTCACCGGAAAATCAGGCGGCGGAAGATGCGGTTGGTTGGTTACAGTTTCTTGGTCTCTTGGCACCTCAGAATTGGGGGCAGCACAAGCGGCGAGCGTAACAAGAACGAAAAGCAAAATGGGAATGAGTTTAATCTTCATCACTATCCACCGGGACAATGTTCAAGGTGATATTCCCTTCACCATCATTTGTTATACTACCTATGATTTTTTCATTCCCGTTATAGATTCCGACGAAATCCGTCAGTAGAGTTTTGGGTGAAGGAATCCCGTCATACATCGCCAAAACACGCGTTTTTATGTTGCCTTCTTTATCTTCAATATCTTGTCTGAAGACATAATTATGCCGGCTTTTTGATAAGCCGATGGCAGATAATGGAAGGCTATGAAGGTAAATATCGCCTTCTATCGCATCCCCAACTAAAGAGTATTTTCGTGTTTTTTCTTCGTAGGATTCAACAATAACGTTCCCTTCTATTGAGACTTCGCTTAAGCAGGCCTCGTCAGGTCTTTCAGAGACGAGTGACGCTCGGCCGAGTAAGCTAAGCGCGGTCAAAGCCACAACACCGTCATTCTTAAGTTTTTCCGAAGTATATGTCTTAGAATAGTCTTTATCACAGCGTCTAAGCCTCTTGCCGACAGACTTTGTAGGAGAGCCGAGTAAGGCTTTTACGTGCTTTTCGCCAAAATCCTGTTTGAGAGCACCATCCCATGTGATGCGCGACTTCAGTGTCCATCCAGCGACATCGCTCGTCCATGTGCCTGTATAACGATAGCCTTTTTGGATAGAGCCGAGACGTAATAGAGAGTGCGTTACATCCGTACCCGCGCCTGATTTTTTTGCCAGTAATTTGGAATCCGTTAGCACATCTGCATCGCCCCAATTCATATAAACAGCTGCCATGGCCTTTTCATGAGGCGTGCGACTGTCTCCATCGTCAGACTGTTTCGTTAGATAAAGCGTAACGGCGTTATCTTCACCATTATACTCTTTGTAGCCACAGCCAACATCTATGCCGGTTGGATGAAAATTATAGGCCTTTTCTCGGTATAAATTACCAATGCGGTTCGGACAGTTTAGGCCTGAATAACGATGGACAATACCGTCAGTCGTTTCTGCCCAAATGTCGTCCATCATCGCGTCGTTAAGCGCAAGGTTGGCATCAATAGTGTCTATGGCTTTGCCAGATTTTTCATCCAGAAAATAAATCTCGACGAGTTGAGCGACGATTGCGTCACGAAGCTGCAAATCATCGGCTGCATAAGTGTCAGCGAGGTTTAAAGCTTTCTCTCCATAGTCAGCGGCGAGGGAGAGCCTTTTCAGATCTTTAGCAATAACGGCGACCCAATATGCCGCAGCTAATTTATTCTCTTCTTTGGCTTCAGACTCAAATAGGGCCTCCAGAGCCACAATTTGATCATTGGGGTAGGGTGCCTCTAAAGCGGTGGTTAAACGCGTATCCCAATCGGCATCTTGCGCATAAATTGTCCCTCCACTTGTTGAGAGCATAAGAATGGCCAGCGATAGCGCCCCGAAGCGTTTCAAAGCTCGCACTTACCCCGTCCTCATTTCCGTTTCGACTTGGGCAGCCATTTCTGGGTCGAGTTTGAGCGCCATAGCGAGGCGGTCGAGATAGTCACGTTCTTTGGGATGTAGGCCATTCGCGATGCGGCAAGAGACGGCGTAAATTTCAAAAGCTGTTTGATCGTTTTCGGCCAAAGCGGCAATGACTTCCGGTTCAGGATTGGCTTTGAGGGCGTTTTTAATGGCGGTTTCATCCGCCGCATCATGCGCTTCAATTAAGGCTTTTTCGGTCTCACTGATTTCTCCATCGGCTTGTGCCGCGGCGACCATCGCTGTTAGCAGTATGTTTGAACGCTTCTCCGCAGCTTCACCTTTTAACAGACCAATAACATCATCTATATCTTTGGGCATGCGTCCCGCTTGATGTGCTTTAAAAGCCACGAGGCCGAGAGCCCCCAACCCGCCCAGCGTGGCCCATTTGCGTCCGGAGCGCGATGACAGAAGCAAAGCCAAGCCGCCGGCACCCGCCGCGATTTTGGCTTTTTCGCGCAAGTCTGCACGACTTTCCGCATCATCCCCGACATTCAACTTATCGGCCAAGAAATCTTCCCCTTGTTGGTAAAGCGCTTTACCTTTTTTCGTAACCTCTTGGCGTTTGGCGCTTTTGGGATCAATCAAAGCTTTACCATCGGATAAAAGTTGCTCCAAAAAATCTTGAACAGTTTTTGCGGTATCGGTCATAATGTGTCCTCCTGTCTTGAAGTGATAGGCGAAGTTTTGACGCTGCACAAATGCGATAGCTGTTTTTTTACTTTGCAAATCGTCAACTTCGTTACAGGAATGGTATATGAAGTCATTTTTCAAGATTATCTTCGTTTTATGCGTGGCGGCTCTGATTGGCGCGAGTTTTTACCTCTGGACACCGGGCGGTGAAAAATACGCAGAAGCTGATATGCGAAAGGTGGCAGCTCAATATGATGCGCGCATTATTCGGGATAACTATGGCGTGCCGCATATTTTTGGCGAGACCGATGCCGATGCCAGTTTTGGCTTTGGTTATGCCCATGCCGAGGATGACTGGGCGACCATTCAAGATGTGATTATCGCCGCCAGAGGCATGAGCGCGCAGTATAAAGGCGAGCCTGTCGCGCCTCAGGATTATCTATTTGACCTGTTTAAAGTCGAGGAGGCGATTGAGGCAAAATATGAAACAGAGGTGAGAGATGATGTGAAAGCTATCGCGAGGGCTTATGCAGCCGCCCTTAATCTTTACGCTGTTGAGAACCCGGAAAAAGTTCTGCCTGCCGTTCTTCCCGTTACGGAACAAGATGTCCTAGCGGGCTTCACATGGGCCACGCCGTTCTTTTATCGCCTGGATGGGTATCTGGAGGATTTATTTACAGCCGAGGATAAACCCAATGTGTCACCTTGGGCCCAAACCAGTTCTTTGGATATTCCTGACGCGGTGAGGGGGTCCAATGCCTTTGCCGTCGCGCCAGAGCGCAGTGATGACGGCCATACGCGGCTTATTCTAAACTCCCATCAACCCATGACCGGGCCTTATGCGTGGTATGAAGCGCATATGGTCTCGAATGAGGGATTAAATATTGCGGGGGCAACATTTCCGGGTGTGCCGATTATCGCACAAGGTGTGACACCGAATTTGGGGTGGGCACAGACGGTTAATCGTCCTGATTTAGTTGATATTTACGCGTTAGATGTCGATGATATTGAAAAGCCAAAGACGTATAAATTAGACGGACAATGGGTCGATTTTGAAATCTCCAAATCCAAATTTCGTGTAAAGCTCTTCGGGCCTTTTTCTCTTCCGATAACGCGTCCTGTACTTTGGTCGAAACATGGGCCCGTTCTGTCGACGCCGACAGGGCATTATGCTATTCGCTTTTCCGGTTTGCAGGGCGTCGGTGCGCTTCAACAATGGTATGATATGGGCAAGGCCACCACGATGGCAGAATGGCGTGAGGCTATGGCGCAAAATAATGTCCTCTCTTTCAATGTCATTTATGGCGATAAAGAGGGTAATATTGGCGCGGTTTATAACGCCAAAATGCCGAACCGTATCGAAGGACCGGATTGGGAAGAAATCTTGCCCGGTGATAGACCTGAATTAATTTGGGAGGGTTTTCGTCCGCTCTCTGATATGCCGCAAATCTGGAACCCTGATTGTGGTTGGGTGTTTTCGGCCAATGCCACGCCTTTCAATATTACTGATCCTAAATGCAATAATGCGCGCGAAGATTTCTCCAAGACATTCGGTATAGAAGACCGCATCACAAATCGTTCTCGCCGCGCTCTGAAATTATTGACACCGGATGAGAGTATTTCGCGTGAAGAGCTTCTAACTTACCGCGCAGATACGCGATATGACCCAGAGTCTAATTTGATGAAGCTGGTCGTTGATTTAGTCTCTCGGACTTATGAGGACCCTTTGCTGAATGAAGCGAAAGATGTGCTCAGAAACTGGGATGGAGACACAATACGCCAGTCTCGTGGTGCGGCTTTGGCGATTATTACCGGCACGCGCGCTCTGGGCTATGAATATCTCGAAAATGAAATGGACCCTGCTGAAGCGTTGCGCATGAGCGCACAGGACCTGATGGACCGTTTTGGCCGTCTCGATCCGGAATGGGGCGAGGTGTTGCGTCTGCAACGCGGCGATGTTGATTTGCCGCTAGACGGTGGGCCGGATATCTTACGTGCGATTTATGCCGACAGAGACGGTGTACAAAAGACTGGCACCATGAACGCTTTCGCCGGAGACACGCATATTATGGTGGCTGAATGGGATGAAGCCGGAGAGCTGGATTTGGTCTCCATTCATCAATATGGCGCGGCCACATTAGACGAAACGTCCCCGCATTATGCCGACCAAGTGTCTCTCTTTGTGGAAGGGCAGTATAAGCCCATGCCGATGACGCTAGAGGCGGTACAAAAGGTCTCAACACGTGATTATCGACCGGGACGCTAAGTATGGCTATTCGCTGAGAGGCCGAGAGGGATGATACCGATTTGGAAGATAGTCTGTCTCTCTTTCTGCATTCTCATGCTTGGTTGTTCAACGCTGCCTCAGAATCAAATATCTCTCATAGAGGCCTTAGACACGCCTGATGTCCTGACGTTCCCATTCAGTAAGGATGATAACGGGCTTATCCTTTTGGATGATGTGCTTGTAGGCGATCAAAAGCTTCGCTTGCTTTTAGACACAGGCGCCACGCGTTCTGCCATTTTTGAGAGGAACATGAAAGCGCTGGACTTGGCAGATGCGCCACGCCGCACTGTCAATGTTTATGGTTTGGCGGGTAAAGCTGAGCGCGATCTTATTACTGTACCCGTTGTAACTTTGGGGCAGACAAAGTTCTTGAACCTTGATTTTGTCGTTTTGCCGGACCGCGCAAAAGCAAGCGTCTTTAGGCAAGGTGATGTAAAGATGGACGGCATCATGGGTATGGATATTTTAGGGGACTACTCGCTTTATGTGTCTCGACATAACGCCACCATCACATTTATCCCAAAGGAGACAGACGTTCGCTTGCCACGCTCTTTGTTAAAAGTAGAGCTTGTGACTAACCCATTTGTCGAAGAAGATCGCGGGCTTCATTTTTTTCAAACCGAAATTCTGGGTGAAAATGTTACGACGCTCTTGGATACAGGAGCGGAAATCAATGTGATGAACTGGAATGATGTAAAGTCTCGCGACCTACGAAAATGGTATAAGCGAACACGCGAAACCTGGGAAGTTGCAGGTGCGGTAGGAACCTTTGATCCCAAACTCAGGATACGAATGGATTCGTTGGGCTCTGGCCCTGTGACTTGGTACAATAAAGATTTTATTGTGATGGATATTCCGAGCCTAGAAATTTTAGGGATTGGCGAAGATTCTTTTATGGTTGTCGGCTTCAATCTCTTAAATCATGAAGAGGTCTTTATTGATTTCGAGCGCAATGTTTTGGCACTCAAAGCAAGGAGAGGCACTAACCCGACACCCATCTTACGATAAATGCCTAACACCTGAGTGGCTTAATCGGCCTTTTTCTTGGGTTTCCAATAATCGCGCCTGCATCTTTGGCCCATGCGCACGAGGAGCTCATAATTTATAGTCTCGCCCACGCCGGCTTCGGTTTCGAGGTGCGAGCCATGGAACACCGCGACACCACCTGTTTCAACTGTCAGCCGTGCTTCTGTGACGTCTAATATCGTTAGGTCCATGCTCACACGCCCGACGATAGGTACTTCCATATCGTGCATTATCGCTGTGCCCTTATTGGAATGAGACACCGGAATGCCGTCTGCATAGCCCGCGCCGACAATAGCCACGCGCATATCTTTCTTCGCCGTGAAGCTGGCATTATAGCCAATCGTGTCTCCGGCTTTGAGATATTTGACTTGCAAGACAGGCGCGAGAAGCGTGGCGACCGGACGACTGACTTCTTGATCTGGATTATCAGTTGCCATTCCGCCATAAAGCCCAATACCGGGCCGCACCATTTGGAAGTGATAGTTTTTCCCCAAATAAATACCGGCTGTATTGGCGAGGCTGAGCGGGGTGAGGGGGAGCTGTGCCGCCGCTTTGCGAAAGGCATTTAACTGCGTCTTATTCATCGGATTATTGGCATCAGGCGCGCAGGCGAGGTGGCTCATCACCCATTCAGGGTTCAGCGCTTTCCAGAGCCTCTTATCGCGGGAGAGCTCTTGTACCTCGTCCATATCCAGACCCAGGCGGTTCATACCCGTATCAATGTGGATGGCCGTGTAAGGCGGCTCATTGACGCTATTGGACACCTCGGCCCAAAACCGTGCTTGTTCTATGGAATTAATCACGGGTTTTAACTTGGCGCCCAATAATACGCCTTTATCGCGCGGGGCCGGGCCGTTTAAAACATAAATCGCCGCATTGGGCCCAATGCCGTCTCGCAGGATTTTCCCTTCGCCCGCTGTGGCGACGAAAAAGATACGACACCCCGCCCCATAAAGCGCTTTGCCCACAGGCACAGCGCCGAGGCCATAAGCATCGGCCTTAACAGACGCTCCAATCTTGGCCGCGCCGACCTTGGCTTTCAGCGCAGCATAATTCGACTTGATCGCATCAAGGTCGACCCGCAAAGTCGGGCGTGTGGAATAGGCAGGTGTATGATCCATCACGCTCCCCTAGCTGAGGATTGCGGCGGTGGGAAGGCTATTTGGGGGCTATATGGTGATAGCTCCATCAAACACCCCGCAAGCCCACAATATAGCGGGTTTCGCCTAATCGGTGGTGGAATACGGTTCTGGGCGAGTTGGCAAAATACTGTATGAGTTGCCCTTTGGAGATATGGCTCCAATCGAATTTTTCGAAGACATCTTCTTTGTTCCCAACAAGTTCCCAATCATCAATAATGATGAGGGTTGGCTCCGGGAAGGTTTCAAAAATTTGAGTGTATTCAGAGACAATAGGTTTTTGGTCTTCGGGATTTGGTTTTTCGGTCTGGCCGCTATGGGCCGTCTCCGTTGGATATCCTTTAAACCGTCCTTTCGACCAATCTATGCTATTGTCCCCGCTCCAATGCGCATCCAGAAAGAAGACAGTTGGCCCGGACAAATGACTGATTATGTCTGGTAAAACATCTTTTGAATTGCCTTGATAGACTTTTAGGTTGGGTCGCACTGACTCGATTGGTTTTAAACTCGTATAAAGATGATCTGACAATTCAATCGTGAACACATTTTCAAATAGATAGGAGGCATGAATGCTTGTGTGTCCGTAAAGCGAGCCTGTCTCTACAAAATTTGTAAATTTGGGGGCAATCGCAGGGCCATAGTTATGAACCGCCTCAAATAGAAAGTCAGGGTAATAGACTTTGGGCTGGATGGAAAAAATAGCCTCTAAAGGCCCGTCTGCACCCACAGGCATGTAAAGTGAAATAGGGTAACGGGCATGCGTATCAAAACCTAGGTCGAGTTCAATTCTTAAGAGTGTATCTCGTCGTGCAGGTGAGGCTCCACTCTCTTTCGAGCCAGCAGGGGGAGGGGATAAATCCTCTATATTGGCGCCAAGACGTTGCCCCAATTTGTCATAAAACTGGAGCGCTTGAGGATTTATATAAAAATCATCAGAGGTGAGGCAAAGCGTGAAACCACAATTGGGCTCACTCATCCTTAGCCAAGGTTTACCTCCGCGAAAATCAATCCATTTAAAGACCTTATGATATTGCGTAACATCAGCAACAAAATACTCTATGGGTAGTTTTTGCAATCTCTCGTGAGCCTACTTCTCAATCTCCACACAATGCGGGTAAGGGATGGACACGCCGCCTTTATCGAAGGCTTCTTTGACCGCTTTAATCAGGTCAAAGCGCACGTCCCAATAGTCCTCGACCTTGCACCAGACACGCATTTGAATGTCGACGGAGCTGTCATTCAAATTATAGACTTTGGCCCAAGGGGCGTCAGGGTCTGTTAGAACGCGTTTGTCTTTTTTGGCTTCACCCAAAATGATGTCGATGGCTTTGTCCATATCGTCATCATAGTCGATACCAAAGTCGACATCGACACGGCGCACACCCAGCGTACTGTAATTCTTGATCGTATTGCCGCGCACTTCGGAATTAGACAGGATGATTTTGATATTGTCCAAAGTGATAAGCGTTGTTGTGAAGATGTTAAGGTCATCCACCACGCCTTCTTCACCTGCAACTTCGATATAGTCCCCGATTTTATAGGGACGGAACAAGATAAGCAGAAGTCCAGAGGCGACATTGGCCATAGAGCCTTGTAGTGCCAGACCAATCGCCAAGGTGGCGGCGGAGAGGATAACAAAGACTTTGGCCACCGGAATGCCGACGACAGCAATAGCGGCGAGGAAGGTCGCGATAAGAACCGCATATTTGGCGGCGGCGGCGGCAAAATTACCGAGTGTCGTATCAACACGCTCACTATCGGCGGCGCGCTTTTTAAGGCCGCGATAAATACGCCCGGCAATTGACGAGCCAATCCAGAGGATAATCAGTGCGAGAATGATTTTCGGGACAAAGACTATCGCATTTTCAATCACAACGTTCGTGTAAAACTCGACGAAGCCCGCAGGGTCACTCATGATGGGCGGGGCGGACTCGGCTGCTTGCATAGCAAAGAAAACTGTATTGAGCTTATCCATGATTATGCCTCTTTCTTAATAATAACGGCGTGCTCGTAAGGGATTTCGATTCCTGCTTTGTCGAGTGCCTTTTTAATGGGCTGTGCTATTTCCATTTTGAGCTTGCGGTGGTCTTCGGCGTCCGACCAGAGACGGAGCTGTATGTTGACAGCGGAGTCGCCGAGCGCCGTGACTTTGGCCCAAGGGGCGGGGTCTTGATGGACGCGGGGATTATCTTTTACGGCGTCGATGATGGTGGAAATGGATTTATCGAGGTCCGCATCATAGCTCACGCCGATATCCGTATCGAGCCTGAGCTTACCATCATGAAAATAGTTTTTGATCGTGCTGCCAAAAACAGCGCCATTGCCAACTGTTATTAAGACATTATCCCGCGTCGTAAGGCTTGTACTGAACAAACCTGTTTCCATGACCACGCCGCGTTCACCGGCCAGTTCAACGTCATCCCCCACTGAAAACGGGCGGAAGAGGGCGAGCATAATGCCGGAGGCAAAGTCGCTGAGAGAGTCTTGGAGCGCAAAGCCCAAAGCCACAACGAGCGCCGCAATGACAGTAGCGAGGAACGCGAGATTTATCTTCATGGCCGAGAGGGCGAGGATAATAACGCCCGCCATGCCCAAGAATAAAACGAGCGATCCAAAGAACCGCGCCAAAGTCGTATCAATATTGGGGATTCTCTCTGTCGCTTTGACAGTGCCAGAGGAGGCTTTGCGAACAATAATCCGCCCGACAATAAAGATAATCAGGGCCAGCAAAATACTCGGCGCGAATTTCACGATATAGTTCGGTATCAACTGAATATATTCAGTCGCCGTTTGAATCAGATTGTCCATGGTCATCCTCCTGAACATGACCATAAATATATCTTAGGTAGAGGTGAAGGGCGATTTTGATGAATTTTAAGAAAAACGACACATAGCTACGCGTTATGATGTGCCATAGATGTATCGTTTTTGCTTATGTAAAGTATAAGCATATTATATTATAACTTTTTTGTTTTCCTGCCTAATCCCCGCTCGAATTTAACGCGTTTTTTGAGGCGTTGCGTTTGTCCCCTTTGCAACGCCTCATCCCTAATGCTGTGTGTCCCCTTAACGACAGCGAAACTTGCCCCGTTCATTGCGAGCGGGGCTTTTTCTTTCAGGTGAGAGAGATTTTAAAACGCGCCGCCTTCGTACTCTTCGGGAGCGAGGTTGCCGAACTTAGTCAGGTCGGCGTTAAAGGAGAGCTTGACCGTACCAATCGGGCCGTGGCGCTGCTTGCCGATAATGACTTCGGCTTTGCCGTAAAGCTTTTCCATCTCTTCTTGCCATTGGATATGTTCTTCTGTGCCCTCGGACGGTTCAGATCGGGCGAGATAATATTCTTCACGGAACACAAACATCACTACATCGGCGTCTTGTTCAATCGAGCCGGACTCGCGCAAGTCAGAGAGCTGCGGGCGTTTGTCATCGCGCTGTTCCACTTGACGCGAGAGCTGGGCGAGGGCGAGGACAGGGACGTCCAATTCCTTGGCCAGCGCTTTGAGCCCCTGCGTAATCATAGAGACTTCTTGCACGCGGTTCGTGCTGCTGTTCATGGCATTGCCGCCCGTCAAAAGCTGCAAATAATCGACCACAATGCAATCAAGACCACCCATGCGCTTCAGGCGTCTCGCCCGCGCGGATAACGCCCCGATAGAGATACCCCCCGTATCGTCAATATGCAGCGGGATAGAGGTAATCTCATCCGCACTGTCGCGAATATGTTCATATTGTTCAGTATTGATATCACCCCGGCGAATACGGTGAGATGGCACGCCGGAATGTTCGGCCAACAAACGCGTCGCTAATTGCTCCGATGACATTTCGAGAGAGAAGAAACCGACGATACCGCCATCTACGGTTTTTTCTACGCCGTTTTCATCCCGTTCGCGCCGATGCTTCTTGGCGATATGAAAGGCAATATTCGTCGCCAAGGAGGTCTTACCCATAGAGGGGCGTCCGGCGAGGATAATCAGATCCGAGCGATGCAGGCCACCGAGTTGTCGGTCCAGATCAATCAACCCCGTCGAAATACCGGAGAGATTGCCATCTCGCGAAAACGCTGCACTCGCCATTTCGATGGATTGAATGATCGCTTTTTCAAAGGTCACAAAGCCCGATTGCGTGCCGCCAATTTCTGCGAGGTTAAAGAGCTGGCTCTCCGCTGCACCGATTTGGGCTTGGCTGTCGAGCTCGCTTTCCGGGTTTTGCGCCGCGTTTTTAATTTCATCGCCGAGGCGGATAAGCTCACGCCGCATGGCGAGATCAAAAATCAGCTTGGCATATTCAGGGGCCGTGGCACCGGGCGGCGCAGAGTCGAGCAGGAGCGCTAAATATTCAACGCCGCCAATATCGACGAGGGTTTCATCTTGGCTAAAACGGTTTTTCAACACAATCGCATCAGCGAGCTTGCCATGCTCAATCAATGTCGAAATCGAGTCAAAAATCCGCACATGAATGGGATTGTAAAAATGCTTCGCCTGAACGAGGCCACTTACGCGGTGGTAAACTTCATTATCATAGAGCAGGGCACCTAAAAGTGCTTGCTCCGCTTCGGACGAATGCGGCGTCGTATCCAGTGTCGCGCCACCCTCAGACATATCATTATCAGCTGTAAAGACCATGCCTTATCCCTAGTCCGATTCCTCAATTACGCTATAGAACATAATAGGAACATTTTCCTGAAATAGCAAGAGATGTCCACATGGGGATAAGTGACGGGGATTGTGGGGATAAGTTTGGGGTTATGGTGGAATAGACACAAACGTTTGTTCAAGATACTGATTATGTCTTATGTTTAATTACTTTAAATTCTTCTTTCTGAAAGAAATTACCCGACTATGTCTTTTTAGTGCAGTTCTAGGCACTCTAACGTATTTTATTTATTCAACGAATAATCAGAATGGCTCATTGCTAGCGAACTTAGTCACTCTGTTTGTGTGGTTTATTTTCTTTTTGGCAGGTTCATTTATCTTGAATTTTGTGACTTGGTTTTCATACCTAAAAAATGGAGATTATGATTTTGATGAGGACTATAAAAACATGTCTTTATCTTATGAAAAATTCAGAAATGAAACGAAACTTAAATTCTGATGATATTGTTGCGATTTCTGCAACTAAAGCGGATAAATAAACTTGTTATTTAGCGCTTTGCTTATCGCGCCCAAATCTTTTCATAAAACAAGGGGAGAGAGGTTTAAGCTCAAGGCGTTTCTAATCAACGATAAGGATCGATTTGAGGATCATTTTCTGGGTCAACAGTGACTAACCTTAACTCACCTGTTTCGGGGAAAGACAACAATATCTGCTCAATAGACCCGCGTCCTGCGCGATGTTCTACTGACACGACAGATCCCACACCTTCTCCTACCTCAAATTCGACAGCGTCAGCATAAATGGGATTATCAGCTGTCGTAGCTGTATTGGTGCCTATATTATCGAAATACAGTGCAGTTGGTGAGGTACTTCTGACAACCACCAAATCTTCAGCAAATTGATCTCCGGGACGCGTGCCTCCATAATTTCCAACTAGAAGGTCCAAAGGTATGCCATCGCCGAGTTCGATTCGTGTTTGTGATATTTCACCTGTTGGGAATTCCTGTGTGACAAGCATAAGACGATGGTCTCCCGAGTGAGAATCATCAGCTAAAAGTATAACCATCCACCGAGGCCATTGACTGGGAGATCCATCAGAATAAGTACGAATGACTTCAAGTGTTTTATCAGTCCCCGTATCCAAAGGGATTTTATCAATGATTTCGTAGGCGCCTAATGCATCACGATCGGCAATAAGTACAAGGTCATTTGATTCATAATCAACAGCGATCAGAGACGGCAATGCGACACGACCTTCCACATTCCAAGGTGCAATATTTTCGGCTAATCTGGTTTGTAGGAAGTGACAAAAAGAGTGACCTTCGCCGAAACTATAATCCAGTTCAGAATCAAATTCCCGCGTTACTCCGTCAGCATTTGTAATTTCGTTTAAGTTAACAGCAGAGAAGCCCGCATTCTTTTGTCCTATCAAGACGTAATCTTGAGGCCTAAAAATAATGGGCGCGACAAAACAAGGGGAATCGACATCAATGCTGTCATATAATCGGAACTTCCTAACATCCTCGCCTGCGTCTGTGATATTTTGGTCATCCAATACAAGCCAGTCAACTCTATTATCGACTTCATTCATTATGCTAAGACTATCACCAAAAACACTAAATAGGCCCATGTTACCGCGTTCAACTGAACTAATATCATTGAAGATCTCGTCGCTCTGTATTATTCGCTCGCGGCTATAGTCAACTTTGGTAAAACTATCGCCAGGATAACTATCACCCGGAAATTTTAGCTCGTCTTTACCGTTGTTAAAGCTTTCGCTTGCCGGTTGTTTTGCAATAACAGTTTCATATGACATTCTCGTTGTTGTCGAAGCACCTGTCCCAACTAACAACTCTAGTGGCGGGTTGTATTTACCAACTATCGTACCAGGGCCACTTCGGCCGATGACTGTCACGTCGATCCTTTCTTTCGCCGACAATCCATCAAAATTAGTCGCGGTAATTTCAAATGTAATAATTTCTTCCGTGTTGATGTCGAAATCAGGAGCTAGATAAAGCCAGTGCAGACTATTTTTATCGCTAAGGCGTTTTGCTTCGGAACCAGATATTTGAACCACGTCAATCGTATCAATTGAGCTAGAGCCTCCAGAACTATCTTCGGCATCAATAATTATAAATCCGCCTTCAAAAACAGTTGAGTCATTGAGTTGAAAACTGATGGTAGGAGGAGTTTGTGTGCTTCCCGTTCCGCCCGAAGGAGGAGGTGGTGGTGGGGGAGGAGATACAACCGCTGGTGTGCTTGATGAACCGCCACCGCAAGAGGTAAGACCTAACTGCAAAATAGATATGCATATTAGTAGTTTAAGTTTCATTATGTCTGGTACCAATATCTGAAAATCTATTACGGTTTTAAGTTGAGCGAAAGTTTACTGTCAAGCTGCACCAATAAATTTTACATCTATAGGAATGGTGAAATGTCTAATGTTGTATCACGCTATGCCAACTTAATTTATTAGCACACTAAATGGCTAAAGACCTTTCATTTGAAGCGTTGTAAGATATTAACTAAGGTCCACACTCGGGATTTGCCCCGTTTTCATCCACGTTTAGCTTTCTAAAACTGCAAATAATCCTAACCCCTTACCTCAAATCCACCCAACTCCATCCACGCCCTACCACACATCGCCACACCCACCGTATGAACGATAAGGGTTCGACACATCTTTTTGCGCTCGTCGCACGCGCCATTTTAGGGGCGAAACACATATTATTTCAAGAATGATGGATCGGGTGTGCCCGTGTAACATCCAACTAGATATGGAAAACCGGACGTGACGTAATATCCGTATTGGCCGTTGACCGTCATACCATTACATTCATCCAGATCGCCTTGCCCGGCAACATATTCATAATCATCCCTATAGGTGCCGTCATAAGTGCCGCCCGGGTTTCCGGTCCCTGTGGGTCGATTACCGGCTCTGAGGCTATAGCTGGGTATAGCCTCTCGGATGACGCCTCCGGCATCAAAATAGGGACCAAAAATTGGATAACCATCGGCCGCAAAACCAATGACCCCAGAAGGCGTCTGGCTATCGCCATTAAAAATTGGGGGTGGCCCATGATAATGATAAGCACCATCCGGTTGGGCATGTGCATTGTTCATATCAACGTTAAAGCCGTTCGGAGCATGCATCGGATCTAGTCTCCAAGGCTGATTAATATCGTTGCAGCCCGTGCGTTCATCGCCGACCCCAAAGCATGCCGCAGCAAGGACATCGACCTTTACGCCATTAAGCAATATCGCATTATCTCGGTTGATTGTCAGTGGCGTCGATGATCCGGCTGGCGTCGGCGTGGCGGTGAAAGTGAAGCTTTCATTCACCTCTCCGACATTGTTTGGAAATGAGCGTGCGCCATCGTTAAAGTCATGATTTGGAATTGAGTTAGAACTGATTGAGCATTGGCCATTATTGGCTGTGATGGACACACTTCCTGTAAAACTTACATTTTGTCCGATGTCGTTTGCCGTTGAACGATACTCACCGACATAATCAGAACATGTTGCCGATAGGTTTGAAAATTTTGTGCCCGTAATATTTTCCGCGCCACGGATGCGATCAGCTTCATTTTCCAACTCGGTGAGAATTGCCGTGTTATTTCCGCCCGTATCCAAAAGGTCCGTTGATTCTTCGGGGTCATTGACAAGATCAAATAAATCTTGGGACCCATCTGAATACTCAATCAACTTATGCGTCGCGTTTCTAATCGTCCAACCATCAGCACTATTGGTATAACTATAATCCCGATGGTCACTCGCTGCGTCTGATAATAATGCCGCAAAACTTTGACCGTCTTGGTAATTCGATAAATTTCCGCCCGCGAGTTCAAAAATTGTCGGAAAGAAATCTGTGTGGGTGATAAGACTATCTTCACGCTGTCCATTACGTGTCACACCGGGTCCAGAGATAAACATGGGCGTGTTTACGCCGCCTTGGAATAGGGTGCTCTTCGTGCCGTTTTGAGCAATAGTCTGATCGATCACTTGGCCGGGCGTGCCATTATCGCCAATAAAAATAACGAGCGTGTTATCCTGTTCCGTTGGTGTTAAACTATTCCAGAAACGACCAAATTCAGTATCCATAGCCTCAATAGAGGCGAGATAATACTCTCTCGTATTCGCATCTATATCCGTCTGAGTTCCTGACAAGGCACGATTGTGTAAATCATTTGGAGGCAAATGGAATGGTGAATGCGGCGCATTATAGGATAGCCATAAGAACCAGGGTTGGGTCTGTTGCGAAACCCAATCAATGGCCTGGTCTGTCAATTCACTCGTGACATAATTTGTAGAATTTGAATTGGTACCATTTACATTTAGCGTCCAATCAAAATAGTCCTGCACCCCGCCTGTCGTAATACCTGCAAAATGCTCTATGCCGTAATCATTGGCCCCGGTTCTCCCTCCACCTAAATGCCATTTTCCAATAATCGCATTTGCATAGTCCGATGTGGCAGGATCATTTCTCAAAAAGCTCTGTAAGATGACTTCACCTACGGGGAGTTCATCGCCGGGTGAAAGCACGTTCGTCTCATGTCCATATTTGCCCGAAATCAAGGCAGCGCGTGTAGGAGAGCAAGTTGGACTGACCCACAAATTATCAAATATCACCCCATTATTGGCAAGCGCAGAAAAATTGGCTGTGTTTGGCAGGTCAGTCGACAAACTATATTCGGCAGAGGCATCTTTTCCCTGATCATCTGTAATGACGAATAAAATATTTGGCTTAGATGAACTCGTTGCCGCATTTACCGTGATATCAAAACTATCTGATACTTGTCCGCCATTACCGTCATCGGCTGTAATCGTAACGCTATAAACACCCGCATCTGTCGGTGTACCCGATAAAACACCATTACTGTCAGACAGACCATTATTATCCGGATTATATGCAACTGTATAACTTAGCGTATCGCCATCAGCATCTGAAAAAGTTGCACCATTTTGTGTCGCGTCATAATTAAAGTTGATACCAACCGTTGTGCTCTGGTCCCCATTGGCTGTCGCAATAACTGGCGCCGTATTCACAGGGGGTGGAGGGGGCGGTGGCGACGTAGTAGTGGGCGTTGACCCTCCGCCACCTCCACCGCATGCCGATAATAAAAGGCTCGTGCTTAGTAATAGGGCGCTCGTAATTTTAGTCATTTTTGTCCCAGATTATGTTTGGCACTTATCTAAAACGTGTGCCTTAATTTCATCAACGAATGAAGCGACGAAATCCTTCGTAAAAGCGTATTTTATTTTCTTTCACGGAATTTAATCCAAACCCTGATTGAATTTCATCCGCGTTTAGCGTTTCAAAATTGCCAACAGTCCCAACCCCTTATCCCAAAACCACCCAACTCCATCCACACAGTTCCGCCCCGCGCTATACTCATCGTATGAACGATTATGGTTTGACATATATCTTTGCGCTCGTAGCACTGACCCTTTTTGGGGTGGTGTGCGGCTGCGTGTGTCAGCCCATATCGGTCTTTCAAAAATCGCTTGTGTGTTTTACATGTCGGGGGAGGTTGTTGGCCCCGTCTTTATCAGGTTGCGAGACGCGCCTGATGAAGAGACGCCATGGTTTGGCACAAGGACAGAGGCAGGACGTCTCGCGATTTGGCAGATCGCGGACTCTGGCAGCTTCTATGGGGACAGTTTCTATAGATATGGCACGTCATACTATGAGGCGTTTGAAGCGGTTCCTGACAAGAGCGCTTAATCCTTGGAGAGGTATGACACCCCTAAATCTCTGAAAATGTATCTCTGACAGGCGCCAGATTTCACAGTTTAAAAATCGCACATCGCTCGCCCTAAACAGGGGTGGCCGGTGGTAGAGCTGCTGGCGCAAAGGGTATTTATTTGCGCCGGAGCGTTTATAGGCTCTCACGCCGCGTCAAAAACGCCAGACGTTCGAACAAATGCACGTCTTGTTCGTTTTTCAACAAAGCGCCATGCATAGGGGGAATGATCTTAGACTTATCGGTCTCGCGCAACGTCTCAGGATCAATGTCTTCGACCAAGAGCAGTTTGAGCCAATCAAGCAATTCACTCGTGCTCGGTTTCTTTTTAAGGCCCGGCGTCGCGCGGACTTCGAAAAAGCGTTTCAGAGCGGCTGAGAGCATACGCGATTTAATATCAGGGAAGTGGACTTGGACGATTTGCTTCATCGTTTCTTCATCCGGGAATTGGATATAGTGGAAAAAGCAGCGACGTAGAAAGGCGTCGGGCAGGTCTTTTTCATTGTTGGAAGTTATAATGATGATCGGCCGTTGTTTTGCGGAAACTGTCTCCCCTGTCTCATAGACAGAAAAGCTCATCTTATCGAGTTCGTGGAGGAGGTCATTCGGGAACTCGATGTCAGCTTTATCGATTTCATCAATGAGCAGGATCGGGCGAACGTCAGACTCAAAGGCCTCCCAAACCTTGCCTTTATTGATATAGTTTTTGATGTCATGAACCCGATCATCGCCAAGCTGACTGTCGCGCAGGCGAGCCACGGCGTCATACTCATATAAACCCTGTTGAGCTTTCGTCGTGGATTTAACATTCCATTCGATCAGCGGCGCATTCAGTCCTTTGGCGATTTCATGCGCCAGAACCGTTTTCCCTGTTCCGGGTTCGCCTTTGATCAATAAAGGCCGTTCCAATGTGATGGCCGCATTCACCGCCATTTTCAGGTCATTGGTCGCGACGTAATTGTCTGTGCCTTCAAATCTCGCCATGCTGGGTACCTCTTTGTTTTCGCCCTTCTATTCCATCGGGCGGGAAGGGCAAGGCATGACCTTTATACACAATTGAGTGAAATGCAGCTGAGCGCTGTCAAACCCGCTTGTGAGACTCAAAAACCGCGTTTATCACGCCGTCATCCGCGGATGCACGGACTGGGAAAACCCAGCTGTGAAGGGACATCCGGCTCACATATAGGCGGGGATCTTATGTCTAAGTCAGCTAAGAAAACAGTCAAATTGCCAAAGGGCTACGTCCCTTCGGAAGACGAAAAATTCATGAACCCAAAACAGCAGGAATACTTCCGGCAGAAGCTTCTGAAGTGGAAAGAAGAGATCGCGGAAGAGACCCGCAATACGGTCGAATATTTAAAAGGTGAGAGTGTCTCCCACCCTGATCCTGCAGATACTGCGGCTGCGAATGCTGACCGCCGTATGGAGCTGCGGACAAAAGACCGCCTTAGGAAGCTAACAAACCAAATCGATAAAGCTCTACAGCGCCTGGAAAACGGGACTTACGGCTATTGCGAGGAAACAGGCGACCCGATCCGTCTCAAGCGTTTAGACGCCCGTCCAATCGCAAAGAAATCGATCGAAGCCCAGGAAATGCACGAGCGCGGGGAACGCTTAAAAGCAGGGTAAGCGCCGCTTCTAGCGTAACTGCACGCGAAAAATCGTAACGGCATTCGGGGGAACCGAGCCAGCTTTCCCGACATCGCCATATCCCAATGGCGGTGCAATAAAGAGGGTCCACTCATCTCCGGGCTAAGTCGACTATGACGGGGACCGGGCGGATTATACATTCGTGCAAAATTCGGATGGGACTGTAACTATTTTTCGTACGGGTGGTGTGACCGACACGCTCACATCCATTGACGGGTTTTGGTTTTGCGGGGAAGAAACCTAGTATTCCATCGAGGACATCTTTCAGGAAGGTACGGATACGCTCGTTAATGGCGTGATCACGGGCTCAAATGATGTGAATGACAACCTCATAGGGGATGATCAAAACAATGTTTTCTTTGCGAGGCGCGGGACTGACCTTGTGCGGGAATTTGGCGGGCAGGATAGCTTACGCGCTGACGAAGACGTTTTTGAATGGCCCCACCGCACAGAGCCAAATGATACGGTTGTTATGCCCCCCCGACATGGGGTAAAAATACGCTCATCAATATCGACGCGCTTATTTTTACGGGTGTTGAACCCGGTGTCGGCGGTGAGCGCATCGCAAATTTTTAGTATGTCGATTTTAGCGATTTGTTCAATTAGGTGAGCCACCTGTTTGGTGGCACACGCATTTAAAGTTTAAAGCTTGGGAGGGGTCCTAAGCTGGGGTCTGATTAAAGACGATCCGGCTTGTAGCTTCCGCTTTTCATGTCCGCGATATAGGCGTCGACCTGATCTTCCATTATGTCGAGCGGGACAGGGCCTGTCGCTAAAAT
>CAYTAJ010000009.1:1229-55510 GCA_964435725.1 uncultured Algimonas sp. | reverse complement strand
TATGTCTGATATGTCGAATTTAAATATTGAGTCTTCGCCCAATGCGCGGCGGTTTGGGGTCGTGAATTGGATGGGGCTTTGGACGCTTTATAAAAAAGAGTGTCGGCGCTTTATGAAAATTTGGATTCAGACTTTGCTGGCCCCGATTATTTCTAACCTACTTTATATGACAGTGTTCGTTTTGGCCTTTGCGGCGCTGCGGGATGACCCGACGGCCTTTATCGCATTCCTCGCGCCGGGTCTGATTATGCTGGGTATCTTGAATAATGCGGCGGGGAATACGTCGTCTTCGGTGATGCAGAGCAAGCTGATGGGCTCCATCGGCGATTTATTGATGACCCCGCTGTCGTTTTATGAACTCGCCTTGGGTTGGATTGGTGGCGGTGTCACACGCGGTATTTTGGTGGCGACGTCGACCGGGATTGCGCTGTCATTCTTTGCGCCGCTCATCCCCATGCATCTTTGGGCGATTGTGTTCTTTTCCATTTCGGCGGCCTTTATGATGGCCATGATTGGCGTGCTCTCCGGCATGTGGGCGGAGAAGTTTGATCAGCTCGCTGTGGTCAATCAATTCATTATTCTGCCGCTGTCATTTTTATCCGGCACGTTTTATCGGATTGATGTTCTGCCTGAGGCGTTCCAAAAGCTCATTCAATTTAACCCGCTCTTTTATCTGATCGATGGCTTTCGCTACGGATTTTTGGGCGAGGCCGACAGCAATGTCACGATAGGGGTTGTTTTTATTTCCGCTATCAATATCACGCTCTTTATTACCGTCTTGTTGGTGCTTCGCGCAGGCTGGCGGATTAAATCATAACCTTAAGAGTACGTTATGGCCGAAGGGGATCATCTCTATAATACTTACAAACCGCCCGCGCAGCAATTTGTGCGCGGTGAGGGCGCTTATCTTTACACTGAAAAGGGTGATAAATATCTCGACTTTATTGCCGGCATTTCCGTCAATTGTTTGGGGCATAACCATCCCGTGCCCAAAGCGGCCTTAATCGAACAGGCTGATAAAGTCTGGCATCTCTCCGGTATGTTCCAATTGCCCGAAGCCAAGAAGCTGGCCAAGAAATATTGTGACGCGCTGCCTTTTGCTGACAAAGTCTTCTTCACTAATTCAGGGGCCGAAGCGCTCGAATGCGCGATGAAAACGGCGCGGCGTTATCATTATGATCGCGGTGATGTGGACCGCTATGACATCATTGGTTTCCAAGGCGCGTTTCACGGGCGAACTTTCGCCACGATTAATGCGGCGGGTAATCCGAAATATGTCAAAGGTTTTGGCCCGCAACTCCCTGGCTTTATTAATTTGCCGTTCGGCGATCATGAGGCGTTGAAAGAGGCCGTTGGCCCGACAACAGCCGCGATTTTGGTCGAGCCGGTTCAGGGTGAGGGTGGCCTCCGTCCGCTTCCCGAAGTTTGCTTGCGTGGCCTGCGCGAGATGTGTGATGAACACGGTATCTTGCTCATTTATGATGAAGTGCAATGCGGGGCGGGGCGAACAGGAAAGCTCTTTGCCTATCAATGGGCAGAAAATGCCGAGCCGGATATTATGGCTGTGGCCAAGGGCGTCGGAGGTGGCTTCCCACTTGGCGCCTGTATCGCACGGGAAGAGGTGGCGGCCTGTATGGTGCCGGGCACGCATGGATCGACCTATGGCGGAAATCCATTAGGAACGGCCGTCGGCAATGCAGTCTGGGACGAAATTTCCAATCCCGAATTTCTCGACCAAGTCGTCCGGGTGTCCAATTTCCTCAAGCAACAATTTGAAAGCCTGAAAGATGAGTTTCCGGATGTTGTGGATGAACTGCGAGGCAAAGGCTTACTTTGCGGTATGAAGCTGAAAAAACCGGCGCTTGAAGTTCGCAAAATGATGCTGGAACGCAAGCTATTAGGCGGTAGTGCAGGGGATAATGTCCTGCGTCTAGCGCCGCCGCTGATTATTACCGAAGATCATGTCCGTGAGGCGGTGAATATCTTACGCGAATGTTTCAAAGAGGCGCAAAATCTAGACGATTTTGAACCTGCTTAAAGACAAAACATAAATCTGCGTGACCTCTAAGGAGAAAAAAGGTCACGCAGATAAATAAATTATCACTATTTGGCGGCGTCGAGCTGTGCCGCGTGATAGCTTGTCAGAGCCGGGATATCACTTGTTTCCACAAATTGAGAGACGAGGCTGACAATACATTCCGCTTCGCTCAATCTGACGTCTGTTTCCAAATCAACAGTTTTACCGGATTTACAGGCTTTTTCTGCTTTCTCCGTGAACATCTCATAGACTTTTTCAATGCCTGCATCAGAGGTTGTTAGGCTTTTGCTGAAACGGACTTTATAAGCTGTTGTAGAGACTTGAGCGATGGCTGGTGTCGCCGCGAATAAAAGAGCTGTAGCGGCGATTGACTTGACAACGGCTGACTTTGCTCCGAAAACTTTTTTCTGTTGTGAAAGCATTGTCGGTTCCTTTCGTATAATGCTTGTGACACGTGGCGGTGGAGTGGCAGCTCTGCCGCTTTGTGTTTTGCACGTCATGTGACTGACGCATCTCTTCCTTAGCGCTAGGCGAAATTTTTGTGACCTAAAACAGCGCTGCACGCCTCAATATTTCGGATGCGACCAAAAAATGATGCGAAGATTTATCGTCCTGCTCAAATTTTTAGCCTGAGAGTTTCATTTAATTCGGATACGAAAGAAAAGCGTTAAGGAAACCTTTCGATAGTCTCTCTTTCATGACGCTCTGATGACGGTTCATATTGTTTTTCGGTAAGAGGTTTGCAGCATTGCAGGGCTCACATGCCTATATGCAAGACCAAGCCTAATCTCGCTTTAGGGTGGAAAATTCTGCACATTAATTGAGCAAATAAAGTGATTTTCAAACGCGGTTGAGAGCGCTAAAGACTGATTTTAGCAATTTGAGGCCGATCATGCCCAAACATTTCCTCTCTTTATCTGATTTGTCCCAAGCCGATTTGCGCGCGATTCTGGATGATGCGCATGCGATGAAGGTTGCGCGTAAAGGCCAACCGAAAGGCTCTCCTGATCCGGAGGCCGCGCTGCCGGGACATACGCTCGCGCTGATATTTGAAAAATCCTCCACGCGCACGCGATTCTCATTTGATATGGCCATGCGTCAATTGGGCGGCAGCTCTATCACCGCCACGAGTAGCGATATGCAATTGGGACGAGGGGAAAGCGTGGCCGATACAGCGCGCGTGCTCTCGCGTTTTGTGGATGGCATTATGCTCCGCGCGAATAGCCATGACACCTTAGTCGAACTCGCCCAAAATGCGGATGTCCCCGTCGTAAACGGCCTGACCGATTATAATCACCCGTGTCAGATAATGGCCGACCTCATGACGTTAGAGGAAAAATCAGACAAACCCTTATCAGAAATGACGCTCTCTTGGATTGGCGATGGTAATAATGTCTTGGTCAGTTTCGTGAATGCTGCGGCGCAGCTTGGCTATGCCTTACGTATTTCCAGCCCTGAAGGCTACCGCGTCAACGGCCAAACGCTGGAGGCCGCCCGTGCCAAAGGCGCGAATATCAAAGCCGACCTTAGCCCCCAAGAGGCGGCCGCAGGCGCAGATGCGCTTATTACCGATTGCTGGGTCTCTATGGGGGACACAGATAAAGAAGAACGGCTCGCCGCATTCCCACCTTATCAAATTGACGAAACCTTATTATCGACGGCCTCACCAAACGCCACGTTCCTCCACTGCCTCCCAGCCTATCGCGGACAAGAAATGACGGCAAGCGTGCTAGAGGGTAAACAAAGCGCCGTCTGGGACGAAGCCGAAAACCGCATGCACGCGCAAAAGGCCGTGATTAAATGGTGTTTCGGGGGTTAGTCTTGAGACCTATATAATGAGGTCTTCATTCGCTTTCACTTTCTGAGGCTGCAATAACGTCGTTCATCCAAGAAATCGTATCCTGTGAAATATTTGGATTCGTAAGGCTGGCGACATAATCATCTGTCCAGTCTTTTGAAAAGCGTTTGGATTTATACGCGTCAAAACTCCCCTCGAAATACGCAAAATTATGGTCGGTATTCTCTAATATTTTCAGGGTCGCATTTTCGGGATTGTGAAAGTTCACTATGTTGACAATCCTTTCCGCACCTTCGGAGGAGATAGAGGCAATATCATATGCCCCATACATGGCGAGAACATGCCCTTTAAAGTTACCCCAAGCACTCACAAAGTCAGCATCATTGAGAGATGACCAGAAACTATATTTACGACCATTAATATACTGACCATTAGCCGGCATAACGCCCCCACTCAAAACAGCGGCATGTCGTTCCGAGAGTGTATCCCAATCTTCTTTTGCAATCATTAGGTCATAAAGAAAGGGAACCATGTCACCCGTTTCCTTTTGCAATATAACGGGGTCTATACCCAAGCGTTCTCCTTGCGCCCGACTAATATCAATCATGAATTCAAACCAGGGCTTTGCGTGAATGCCATAGGTCATGATACCGGCGACATCATGATCTTGGGCTATGAGTGGAGCGGTTTGTCCGCCCATAGAATGTCCGAATAAAAATATCTGATCCCGCTTAACATCAGGATGGTTTTCCAGATTTGCGAAGGCGGCCGAAAAGGCGGCAACTTCGTCTTGATAGCTGATGTCTTTACAAGATACTCGGCTGCTAGCCTCATCAGAAAGTTCACCCATTCCCGGTTTTTCGACCATATAGACCAGAAAACCTGCCTTGACGTAATCGCGAATTAACCCGGCCCTGACCTTTGATTTTTCATGTGCGGGGTTGATTGTGCGACAGGGATACCCTTGAAGAAAATAAACCGCCGGAAATGGTCCTTCACCCACGGGACGATATATATGTGTCTCCGTTGTGCCCAAGGGAATAGACGTAATACCGATGGTCGGAGTTAAGGCGGTTAAGGTTTCCAAAGGCTTTAAAGTCTCTTGCGTCACTTTACTGTCTTCATTGTCAACACACCCCATCAAAGAGAAAGAGACTGTCACAATGAAGAGGCATAAAATAAAACGCATATAACCCGTTATGATAAGAGGGCTATCAAATCAATATAGCCCCTCCATAGAAGGCCAACAAAGCGCCGTCTGGGACGAAGCCGAAAACCGCATGCACGCGCAAAAGGCCGTGATTAAATGGTGTTTTGGGGGGTAAGTTCCCATGTTTAGAATTTAGCGAATATCTTTTTATAAGCCTTGAAGCAGACACAATATCGTCATACTGCCATCCATATAGGCAGTTAATTGTTACACATGAAATTGAAGAGATATATTGTATTGGGCGCAATTTCGGCCTTGGTTTGGTCCGAAATCGTAACTGCCCAATCCGTGCCAACAGATCTGCGATTGCCGGATATCCCTTCATTCACGCCGTCTCTGACGATTAATGAAAATCCGCAAGTTTGCGCGGCATTTAAAATGGCGTGGATGGATGTTTATAACAGCGATAAAACTTTAAGGTCGGTTCATGTTGATCTTCACGCCGCGTACCCGAAGGCTGAGCAAGTTTTCCCTCCTGAGGGCAAGACCAAAGAGAAGCCTCATTACGAGTATGGTCAGGGCGTTTCCCTTGACTATGACGATGACGGGGATGAAGAAATTTTGCACATGATTAGTGACGTCAGCAATTGGCGATCAACAGCTGTGCGGATGTTTCTCTACGACAATCGTGCAGATTTTGATGCCGATGCTGTCGCGGAAGATGATAAAGATAGGCACACCCCACGTTCACGGTTTGGTTATCGGAATACCGAGAATACGAATGCCAAGGTGCTCGCAACCTATCCAAGTCTTGACTATCCGCATGTGTTTAAAATGAACGGTAAGGTGTATAGCAAATCTGATGTGCTTCTGCGCTCTGGCATGCCTATCTCTGCTTCGCTGGATATTTTAAGGCCAGGCGAAGAGGCGAAGCCTGTTTGCGAAGTTGAATTAACTGGACCGCATAGCCCTGGTTCAAGCGCTGTGTTGGAGACCTATAGTCGTCTCTCCCAAATCTATGGTGGACCTGAAACGGGCGGGATGTGTTATGGGACAATGGGATGGACGGCTAAACCTATATACTCCCATCTGCCCGACTTGTTTTACCGTCCGCAAGCCATGCGGGAGCTTCACGGGACTCAAATAGATATGTCGCCGGAAGCCGATACGGCCCGCGAATTTCGTTTTGCCGCTTGGGGTATTGAAGATCCCAGCAGTCTATCCGTCGTCGAAGCGCTCAAAGATAGCTATCCAAAATTTATTGCAGAGATGTCTCTATACTATCAAGTAAGGTTTGAGATGGACGAAACCCAGGCAAGGACGATGGCGGAGCGAGGGTATCGATATTTGCTGGATAATGTCTATTACGCTCGCCAATCGGGGCTGCAATGGTGGGATGAAGATTATGTGGGGCTGGAAGTTGGCCCGGCGATATCGTTGAGCGATATGACTGCGCAAGCTTTGAGCAAAGCGAATGCGGAAGAAAAGGGAAGTTTATCCCTCTTAAAGTTAGGTCTTATGACAGGCCAACCAACGGAGGCATTAATACCCCTAACTGAACGGCTTTTGTCGGATGAGCATTGGCTGTTTAAAGACAGTGATGAAGACGCCAAAACAATGCGCAAAACACAAATGATAAAACAGATGTTCCTCGCTAGCCTCAATAGCCCCAAGATGATGAAGTTGCTTTTGGATAAAGGTGCGGACGTTGACTGGCCTACGAATTATTTCGGTAAAACGGCGCTGATGTATGCGGCACAAAATAATAATGTAGAGGCAACCATGCTCTTGCTCGAGAATGGCGCTAATCCAAACACTCAGACCCAAAGTGAGGGTCATTATTGCCAATCGCCGCTTATACGGGACGCGCGAACACCGCTGATGTATGCCGTTGAAAATGCTGACCCGCAGCTGATTCTTACCTTATTGGATGCGGGAGCTGACAAGAGTGTGAAGGATAGTAAAGACAATGATATATTTTGGTATCTGGAACGAAATTCTAGTCTAAACGAAACAGAAAAAGACCTTCTAAGGACGCGATTGAGGCTCTAACTTTGGAATATCGAAAAGGATGGTTGCGTCGGTCCTACACTGTGTTTTTCAATAACCATGTCTTATCATTTAATTGCTTTCCAACGGAACAATCCTCAATTTTGCTTTAAATTATTTCCCTGAATTCAACCCCTTACCCAAAAACTTCCCAACTTCATCCACGCCTTCCTACCACCCGCTATACTCACAGTGTGAATGATAGTGATTTGACATATCTTTTGGCTTTGGCCGTGGCGCTCTTATTGAGTGTGGTTTACTGGCCTGTGCCGTCAGTGATGACAGATGTGCCTCGCGTGGCCTGTCACGGACTATCAATTCCTGAAACAGCAAGTGAGAGTTTATGCGTGCGGGGGAGTCTTCCGGCCCCGTCTTTATCCGGCAGCGTGATGCGCCCGATAGAGGAACGTGTGCGGTTTTCTCATGAGGGGCTACGAGTCATAGGGCGATCTGGCAATTCGCGATATGACAGCGGAGCTTTAATTGTGGCGTTAATAAGCAATGTGGGGCGAGAGGCTTTGTCATTGCATAGAGCGCCTAGCGGAAGAGGTGACGCAATCTTACTTTGCTGACGCTGTCAGTTTTCTTTGTCGTACGAACACACATCGACGACCCTTAAAGGGGCCGCCGATGCCAAAGGCGCAGGAGGGAATAGCCTTTGTAGGGATATGGGAGTGTTAGTTTGCGGCTTCTGTTTCCAAGAACGGTTTCAGAAGCGGATCGAGCTTTCCAGCCTCTTCAAGATTAAGAAGATCCGTCCCGCCGCCAACATGAACATCACCGATAAAGATTTGCGGGACAGTCCGCCCGCCATTGGAACGCTGGACCATTTCCTCAAATTTCTCAGGTTGTTCAATCACTTCATATTCGGTGAAGCTCACACCCTTACGGGTCAGCAGAGCTTTGGCCATTTTACAATAGGGGCAATAGCTTTTGGTATAGAGGACGATGGATTGGGACATTGTGTTTCCTTTCATGACTGCACGGTCAATATAAGAATAAAAACCAAATGGTCAAGAATGGGTTCATCACATGATTGTGAGACTGTTAAGGCAACAACATAAAAGGCTAAAACAGTGCAGCTATAGAGAGAAGCACACTAATAATCGCGGCGGACATGAAGTTTGAAAGATTTCCGGCGAGAACTGTTTTAAGGCCTAATTTGGAAATCTCGGCTTTGCGCTCCGGCACCACGGCAGACAGACCCGCAATTAAAATGGCGAGGCCAGCGAAATTGGCAAAACCGCAAAGCGCAACGGTAATAGCAATTTGGCCTTGGTCAGAAAAATTGCTGATATTGGGCGCAAAATTGGCATAGGCGAGGAATTCATTCAGCACGACTTTTTGGCCCAGATAATTTCCGGCTTCGGCTGTCTCGGCCCAAGGCACACCTATGATGAAAGCGATGGGTTGAAAGACGAGGCTAAAAAGCCCTTCGAGCGAGAGGTCATCACGCCCAAACCAGCCGCCAACACCACTGAGTATCCCGTTCAACAAAGCAATAATAGCGAGGAATGCGATTAATACGGCAATCACACTTAGCATGATTTGCAAACCGGTCAGCGCCCCAGTTGTCGCGGCTTCGACCAAGCTCCCGGCACGGCGTGTGTCGATTTTATCGACCTCATCCTTGGAAATATCGAAAGGAGTTTCGGTTTCGGGAACTAACATGCGCCCCATCAATAATCCGCCGGGCGCGGCCATAAAAGCGGCCGTAATCAGCAAGTCACTGCGAATACCCAATGCGGCATAAGCAAAGAGAACGGTACCCGCCACACTGGAAAGGCCAAGCGCCATCATGACGAAAAGCTGCGAGCGCGTAATCTTTTTGAGATAGGGTAAAATGGTCAAAGGCGACTCTGCCATGCCGAGAAATACATTGGCGGCCGCACATGTTGATTCAAGTCTCGACGCGCCAGTCAAAAATCTGAGTGCTCCGCCGAGATAACGAATGATGACATCCATGATACGCAAGTAAAATAAGACACTCAGTAATGAGCCAATAAAGATGATAATGGGCAAAACCTGAAAGGCGAGTATCATACCGTTCTCAGAATTGGCGAGGGGGCCGAACATAAAGCTGATGCCGGTTTGCGCGTAACCAATCATCCGTGTCACGCCTTGGCTGATGGCGGAAAGAGCCCCCACGCCGATAGGCGTTAAGAGCGCAAAGGCGGCAATAGCGATTTGCAAAGCCAGCAGGCGAAGGACCTGTATAGGGGCAATCGACTTTCGACTTTCAGAGAATAGATAAGCCACGCCCAATAGGACGACAATTCCGATAAGACCGCTCATACTATCCCCAAAACCCGCACGTTAAACTGTGCTTAGAACATGAAGCAAACGGTTTTCCAAGTGCGGCATCGCTAAACTTACCGTGTTCCAAATGTCATCCTCGGAGAGAACGGATTGGGATTCGGCGTCCGTTATAACGGGGTTGGCAATCAGGCTCAGGGCCAAGACTTTCATCTCCAGATGACGGGCCATGATTGTTTCAAACACAGTGGACATGCCAACCATATCGGCCCCCAATGCGCGTAACAGGCGGCCTTCGGCGGGTGTTTCAAAATGGGGCCCGGCCAGACACGCATATACACCGCGTTTAAGCGGCCCGTCCGGAGATTGATTCACGCTATCCAGAAGCGTGCTATCATAGGCTTGGGTTAAGTTGAGAAAGTTAGAGCGTTCAGGCGTTCGGGCCCGCGCCGTCAAAGGGCTATGACCGCTAAAACCGGGAAGGAAGATATGATCTGAAATACCAATAATATCGCCCGCTTTATAGTCAGGGTTGAGAGCACCCGAGATGTTCGTCGCAATCAGAGTCTTCACGCCAAGGCCATGCATCACCTCTACAGGGAAGGCGATGTCTTGTGCACTATAGCCTTCGTAAAGATGAATGCGTCCTTGGAGTGCTATAACGGATTTGCCGTTTAACTCGCCGATATGAAGCTGGCCTTTATGTGATGGTGCCGTCGAAGGACAAAAGCCGGGAATGTCAGAATAGGGGAGGGTTATACCACAGATACGTTCAGCAAAGTCGCCAAGGCCTGAGCCTAGGATAAACGCGACATCCGCGCGTAACTTCGTTTTCTCTCGAATATAATTGAGAGCCTCGGAAAGGCGGTTATCAACGTTTGCGTTTTGCATTGATAAGGAGCCTAAACACAAAAAAGCCCGACGCAATGGCCGGGCTTTGAATTTGTTTTGGAAGAGAGAGTTTACTCTTCTTCAGCTTTTGGCGCGTCTTCAGCGGGGGCTTCTTCTGCTGGGGTTTCAGCCGCTTCTTTTGCGGCGGCTTCTGCGGCCTTCTTCGCTTCTTCAGCGGCTTCTTTGGCTTCTCTTTCAGCTTCTGCGCGCGCTTCAGCTTTTTCTTTGCGCTCTTCTTCGCGCTCTAGGGCTTTTGCACCGGGCTTACCTTTTTGTGGGTTATTGCCGGGTTTCCATTCCCAAAGGCCTGCTGCGCCTAAGAAACGCGCAACGCGTTCTGTTGGCTGAGCGCCTTTGCTGATCCAGTCTTTACACTTCTCGATGTCCAATTGAACGCGATCCTCAGAATCTTTTGGGAGCATTGGATTGTAGCGTCCTACAATGTCAATGAAGCGACCATCACGCGGAGCGCGCGAGTCAGCCGCAACAATACGGTAGTAAGGACGTTTTTTGGCGCCGTGACGGGCCAGTCTTAGTTTGAGAGCCATGATGTTTTCCTTTTTAATCTAGCAATCTTTGTGATTTCTTTTGGTAAATTCAGTTGTTTATTTCTTCTTCCCAAAGGGGTTTCCGCCCAAGCCGGGTAAGCCACCGCCCAATCCGGGGAGTTTCGGGCCACCACCGCCTAGACCCGGTAATTTCCCGAGTCCCGGTGGGAGTGATTTCTTTAATTCTTCGAGTTGTTCAGGGGACATATCCGCCGGGTTCGGCAGACCGCCTTTACCCGCTTTGCCCGGCATCATACCGCCCGGCATTTTTGGCATGCCCGGCATTCCGCCCATTTGTTGCATCAGTCCGGCCATGCCGCCTTTGCCCATTTTCTTCATCATATCGGCCATCTGGCGGTGCATTTTCAAAAGCTTGTTGACCTCTTGAACGCTCATGCCCGAACCCGCCGCGATACGCTTTTTGCGCGACGCTTTCATAATCGCCGGGTTTCGGCGCTCTTCTGGAGTCATAGACGATATAATCGCGCGTTGTTGTTTGAAGATTTTCTCATCAATACCGCCGGCGGCATCAATTTGTTTCTTCATTTTACCCATGCCCGGCATGAGTTTCATCAGGCCGCCCATGCCGCCCATTTTTTCCATCTGGCCGAGTTGCTTGGACAGATCTTCGAGGTCAAATTGACCCTTGCGCATTTTCTCGGCCGCTTTAGCGGCTTCTTTTTCGTCAATGACTTGAGACGCTTTTTCGACAAGCGATACAATATCGCCTTGGCCCAGAATACGACCCGCGAGACGTTCAGCATCAAAAGCTTCGAGCCCGTCGAGTTTTTCGCCCGTACCCAGGAACTTAATCGGCAGGCCTGTGACAGCCCGCATAGACAGCGCTGCACCCCCGCGACCATCACCATCAATACGCGTCAGCACGAGGCCTGTAAGGGGGAGGCGCTCATGGAATCGTTTCGCCGTTTCAACGGCGTCTTGACCCGTCAAACTATCGGCGACGAGAAGTGTTTCGATGGGTTGTGTTTCTTTGGCGATGGCTTCGACTTCGTCCATCAACTCATCATTGATCGTTGTACGACCGGCCGTGTCGAGGAAGACAACATCATAGCCACCCTTGGCGCCCTCAGACATGGCGCGCTTGGCTATTTCAAGAGCGCTCTGTCCTTTGACAATCGGCAAGAAGCCAACATCAGCTTGTTTGGCCAACATGCCGAGTTGTTCCATCGCCGCCGGACGGTTTGTATCAAGTGAGGCGAGAAGAATTTTCTTCTTGAACGCTTTTTTCAAATAGAGCGCAATTTTGCCGGAAGTCGTTGTCTTACCGGAACCTTGCAAACCCGCCATGAGAATGGCGACCGGAGGCTTACCGGCGAGGTTTAGGTGAGTGGCTTTCGCGGCCTCGGCTTTGTCGGCATCATCATCAGATAAAGTGCCGCCGAGCATATCAACAAGGGCGTCATTGACGATCTTTATGACCATTTGGCCGGGCTTGATGGACTTAATAACTTTTTCGCCGACCGCTTCTTTACGGACTTTTTCAACAAACTCTTTGACAACGGGGAGGGCAACGTCTGCTTCCAACAACGCTACACGGATTTCACGCATAGCCGCATTTACGTCTTTTTCTGACAGCGCACCACGGCCCGTCAGATTGTCAAAGACATTGCCTAACTTATCTCCAAGAGCTTCAAACAAACTCAAATCCTCAATTATGCTATAGCCAATGCACGAAAGCCGCGGTGAACGTAACACGTCGACCACGGGACCCCGTCTGCATCTCGCACAGCGCGGAGCGCAGGATTAAATCTGCGCTTGAATGAGGCGGCGTATAGGGCGGGCGATTGCCCTAGTCAAGCCATTTGCCACCGATGAATTTCTCAAATTACAAACGGTATAAATCGTTTCTGTCTTGCTTTGATGCAACCCAGAACTGTAAGAGTTATATCGGCTTAGGGGATAGGCAATGCGACATTCAATCAGATTTTTTTTATTGTGCCTCATAACAGCTTTTATAGCTGGTTGTGATGTGTCTAATCTGATTTTACCCAGCCAAAGCAAACCAGATTATAAAATCGCAGAACGTTCCATACCCTCGGAGGAGCCAACGCTTTCACGCAGTTGGACGTCTGACAATTTTATTGTTCGAGCTGATTTGCCTGTCGATATGGCTTATCAACTTGTCAAAGACTTGGAACATTTCCGATATTCGCTTTTAGAAATCCACGACATAAAACCGCGAGAAGTTGAACCGCCTCTGGAGATAATTTTTACAAATGAGGTTGAAGACTATCTATCCTTCAAGATGGGTGAGAGTTCCGTAGCGTTTTACTCGCCATCAATTCTGGGCCGTAAAATCATCGTTGATACGAGCCGTATGCGATACGACCCCAATGCTTTATGGGACACAATTTTTCACGAATATGTTCATCATTTTAACGCCAGCTATCTGCCTTATGCGACACCACTTTGGTTGAATGAAGGAGCGGCGGAGTATTTTTCCTCATTCCGCAATATAGAGGAAAATCGGTTTGAATATGGTCATCCGCGCGAAGTGTATTTGTCGGTTTTAACCTCCCGCCCCAATGACTGGCCGGATATGATTAAGTTTGTACAAGAATTAGTCGCTTATCCCATTATTCCGGGTTTTTTTGGGGAAGCGGCGCAAGAACGCCAATTCTATTATTACGCCCTCTCTTGGCTCATGTTCCATTGGTCCCAAAATACCGAGGATGGGCAAGCTGCTTTCCAAAATTTAAAAGAGGCGCTTGACCAAGGACGTGCCGTAGAAGACGCGTTTCCACAGGATTTAAATGATGTTCTCTTTAGATATACTAAATCCATCGATCTTACGCCTAAGACTTATGTTTCTGAAGTTGATAGAGAAGACTTGATAGATATCTCTTTTGCTGAGCTGACAGAGACGGAATATGCCGCACGCCTATATGCGCAACTGGCATTTGACCCCGGATCAATACTCAAACCCGAACGCATGAGCGCACTCCGCCAGACTTTCAAAGAGGATGAAAGTCTCAAAGCTTATGATTTGCTAAGCCTCTCGCTTTTGTCCCTTGAACTCGGTCGAATTAACGATGCAAAACATTATATTTTAGAGGCGGAAAAAACTGCACCTGATGATATTAATCTTCTGCGTTTTTCTGTTGTAATTCATACGAGTATTCTTGCGCAAACTGCACGCTTGCGTGTGCGCCGGATTCCAGATGATAGCGTATTCGATATTATGGGGCGTTATACCGAACGTAATCCAGGAGATATCGATATTGATTTTCGGGTCATGAGTTTAAAAGGTCGCTTCAGACAGTCTCTGGGACGAAACAGGTTAGCAGCCTTTAACCGAATTAAACAATATGAACACCACAAACGGAATCCGATGCAAGCGTTGTATCTTGTCTATCCTCTCATGGATAAACAAGAATTCGATGAAGCCGAACGAATTTTAGCAAGGGCCGAATTATGGAATGATGATGCCCAATTTGCCAAGACGATAGACGATATGAAGGAAGACTTAAAATATAACAGAATAGTCGCGGCTGAAGTTGCGCAATAAAAAAGGCGCCCGATGGGCGCCTTTTCAATTCTATTTTTAAAAACCTACGCTTTAACCGTATGCGGTGCGCTTGCGTTTTTCTTGGCAGTTTCAACAAGTGCTGCAAAAGCTTCCGGCTCGTTTCCAGCCATATCGGCGAGGACTTTACGGTCCAAATTGATACCGGCTTTGTTGAGGCCATCCATGAAACGACCATAGGTCATGCCGTGTAGGCGAGCGGCTGCATTAATACGCTGAATCCAAAGGGCGCGGAACTGACGCTTTTTAAGCTTGCGACCGATATAGGCGTACTGACCGGCTTTTTCGACAGCCTGATTAGCAATGCGGAATGTGTTTTTACGACGGCCGCGATAACCTTTCGCTGCATCGATGATTTTCTTGTGACGTGCGTGCTTTGTGACGCCGCGTTTTACTCGTGACATAGTATTTCTCCAGTAATAGGGCGTTTAGCCGTTTGGCATGAATTTCTTTTTGATAACTTTAGCATCACAGTCTTTGAGAACTGTTGTGCCGCGAAGCTTACGAATTTGGTCATTCGTACGCTTGATCATACCGTGGCGTTTACCTGCTTGGCCTGCTTTGACCTTACCGGATTTCGTGATTTTAAAGCGCTTTTTAGCGCCAGACTTGGTCTTCATTTTTGGCATTTCGGTCTCCATAATAATGGCGTTTTCTCTCAGACCTGAAAGGAAACGCTGCCTTAAGAGCGTATAGGCATGCCTTTAGCCCATAGCGCTGCAATGTTCTGACTCTCGCCAGAAGCGCGCCTTATAGAGTTTGCGAAGAAGAGGTCAAGCGTTTGCGTGCAGTCTCTCGCGTCGACGCATCATGAACCGATTGATGTGAATAATGAGGAATGTCAGGCCGATTGTGTAAATCGCACCCTTAATCGTATCCTTCCATTCAATAACGGGTTCAGGCGCCATAAGAATAGCGGATTGCGGCAGACTCGGGTCAGCATAACCCAATAGTACAAAAACAAACAGGTTATTGCCGATATGCATGCCTATGGCACTTTCCAGCCCTTGGTCCTCATAACTTAGCCAGCACATGGCCATGCCGAAGATGAATGTATCAATCATATATGGCCAAATTTGACCTTCGGCTTCGGGGTTGGCGAGGTGGAGGAGCGCGAAGAATGCGCTGGTTAGTACAAAGGCAATCCACGGATTTCGGGTAATAAGGCTCAAGCCTTGGTTCAAATAACCGCGGCAAAGAATTTCCTCAGAAGCCGATTGAATAGGTAAAAATATAAGCGTGACCGCTAAGAGGATAAAAAACCCATTCCAGTCTGTATGGAGCACTACGTCTGCATATTCGCTAGGGTCGATGATATATTCTATGCCGCAGATGAGGCTGTATCCGATAATCACCACAAACAATGCAACGAAAAGCCGGCTCCAAGTGAACTTCGCTGAATGTGTCAGAAGGCGTTTAAAGGGTAAGCGGTGCCAAAATTTGTAAATTAGAAACGGCGCGATAAAGGCGGGTACGAAGCTCACCCAAAGAAAAATGCTCTCAGCATAACCACTTCGCAGAAAATTCGGGTTGAGTTCTAACTGCCATTCGAGTGGAAAGACATAATAAATGGGAGATAAGAGAAGTGTAGCTATAAGAATGAGAGCTGTCATAAAGACAGTTCCCAATATCCAAGCCCACCAAGAATTGAATGAGTTGGACTTAGGAAAATCTAGAAAATAAGGATTGTCCCCGACGGGTTTCTTTAGCATCGGGGAGGGCGTGACAGCTTTAGCGAGGCGCTAAAACCATTGTCATCATGCGGCCTTCGGTCTTAGGCTCAAATTCAACTTTGGCGATTTCTTCAAAGTCTTCTTTGACGCGGGCTAAAAGATCCATACCGCGATCCATATGCGCCATTTCACGGCCTCGGAAACGGACTGTGACTTTGACTTTGTCGCCGCGGTCAAAGAACTTCGTCATGGCCTTTGTTTTGACGCCATAATCATGGACATCAATATTCGGGCGCATTTTGATTTCTTTTAGACTTTGCGTGCGTTGATTTTTACGGTTTGCGGCTTTCTTCTTTTGGTTTTCAAACCGCATCTTACCGTAATCGAGAACTTTCGTGACGGGTGTCTCTCCGGGAGCCACTTCTACAAGATCCAAACCTGCGGATGACGCAGCAGAAAGCGCTTCTTCGATGGATACAACGCCACGCTTCTCACCTGTTTCAGTAATGAGTAGGACCTTTTCGGCCGTAATGTCACGATTTATGCGCGGACCTTTGGCTTTTTTAGCCGGGGCTGCGGCGAGGGGGCGTCTAGCGATGCGGAATTCTCCTAAAATTGTTTCAATCGACGGGAATATGGCGGCGTTAGCCGAATTTTTCAAGACTGTTCACGATGAGAATTAGGCTTTTTTGCCTCTAAAACCTGCAGATAAACGGCTAAAGTTCGCGCTTGGAGCGACTTTCGAGAAAAATACCGCATTATACGCGAGCGTGTCTTCGGTCCATCATAGCTTGGCCAGGCTAGAGCCCGTTTAATCGCTTTCGCCATTGAATCTGAGTCTTTGATTGGAACCAACCAACCTGTTTCGCTGTCTAGTACCGTTTCGAGGGCCCCGCCTAGAGCTGTCGCGACGACAGGTTTTTGCATGGCTTGGGCTTCTGCCGCCACACGGCCAAAGGCTTCAGGCTCGTTGGAGGCACTGAGAATGACATCAGCACTGGCCATAATGAGCGGAATATCAGACCGATGGCCTTCTATGATGACCCGATTATCAAGGCCAAGTTGAGTAATTTTATCCTTTGTTTCATCGACATAACTTTCGCGCCCTTGTGCATCACCGACCAAAATGAGTTTGCAGTTCTCAGGCAAGAGGGGAAGCGCGTCTAGGGCATCCAGTTGGCCTTTCCAACGCGTTAAACGTCCGGGCAAAACGACGAACTTATCGTTGTCATCACCCCACGCTTTTCGTTGGTCGATAATACCGTCCTGCCCCACTTTGTTGGGGTCAAAAACATGCATATCCACACCGCGTGGGATGACGGTGATTTTGGCTTCCGATATCTTATGCGTTTTTAGAATATGACCTTTGGTGAAATTTGAATTGGCAATCACCACATCGCCTTTGGCCATAATGGCATTATAAAACGTCTTTAGAAAAGATTTTGAATTATAGATGCCGTGATAGGTCGTCACGAATGGGGTTTTTGTCAGTTTCGCCGCAAAGTAAGCTGGCCAAGCGGGCGCTCGCGAGCGAGCATGGATGATATTGATGTTATGCGCTTTGACCAGTTTTCGAATGTAAAATACGCGGGCTAGAATTGTCAGGATGTTCTTGCTGCCAATATTGGCTGTGTGATGAAGACCGCCAAGGGCTTCAATTTCACTTTGCAAACGTCCGCCTGCTGACAAGACATGCGCAGTGTGTCCTTTTTCCATTAGAGCTTCGACCATATCAACAGTTGTCCGCTCTACACCGCCGGCATCCAAAGCGGGAAGTATTTGCAGTACGCGCAAGTCGAGGTTATCGGGGGGCGATTCATCCATTATGAATTATCTTAGAGGGAAATCGAGATGAACGCACCTGACTTTCTAACGCTTTCTGATGGGACACGCTTGGCCTATAAAAAAATGGAGGGGCAAGGGCCGACCATTATTTGGTGCGGAGGGCTTAAATCTGACATGGAAGGGTCAAAGGCGGTCTATCTTCATGACTGGGCGCAAAGACATGAACGTGCCTATATTCGCTTTGATTATTTTGGGCATGGGGAGAGCGATGGTGACTTTATTGAAGGCACAATTAGCCGTTGGGCTTCGGATGTTGCCGCAATCATAGATGCGTTTTGTGACGGTGACGTCATTCTTATTGGGTCTTCCATGGGAGGGTGGGCCAGTCTACTGGCTGCGTTGGAACGAAAGGAAAAAATCAAAGCAATGGTTTTGATTAATCCTGCCCCTGATTTTACAGAAAAGCTAACACGCGCGAAATGGTCGAATGAACAAGAAATTGAATTAGAAACGAATGGGGTTGTTTATGAACCGTCCGGATATGAAGAGCCCTATGCTTATTCCAAAGTTTTGATGGATGATGGTCGGGCCCGTAAGATTTTGGATGACCCTATTGCTTTGACTTGCCCCATACGCATTCTGCAAGGGGCGAATGATGATGTGGTTCCCCCTGCTCACAGTCGACTAATTGTCGAGGCCGTTGAGAGTGACAATGTCGTTTACAGTTTGGTCAAAGGCGGAGACCACAGCCTTTCGAGAGAACAAGATTTGAGACTCTTATCTAATACGCTTGAGAGTTTGATCGATTAGTCGCGTCTATGGTTGTCCCTCTCGATAAACGTCCGCGCTCAGGCCCTTATTCAGGGATTAATGCGCGGTCGGCCAAACGCTTTTTGACAGAACAATTCAAGGCGGCGGGCTTAGCGACGCCTGAAGAAGATGCCAGAGAATTGGTGATGGCGGCTACTGGGTTTGACCTGACAGATTTTATAACCCGTGGAACCGAGTTTCTAACGCCTGAACAATTTGATTGTGTGAAGTCTTATGCTGATCGCCGCCTGATGGGAGAACCTGTGGATCATATATTGGGGTGGCGGGAATTTTATGGGCGTCGTTTCAAAGTGACAAAAGATGTTTTGTCGCCAAGGGGCGATACGGAAGTGTTAGTTCATCAGGCCTTAAATTCTTTAAAATATATAGCTGCACCAAAAATACTGGACTTAGGTACAGGGTCTGGGGCGATTATCGTATCGCTTTTAGCCGATCGCGCTGAGGCTCAAGGCGTTGCCGTCGATATTTCACCAAAGGCTTTAGATATAGCGCGTCAGAATGCTGTAAAGCATGATGTGGCGAGTCGGTGTGCTTTCGAAAAAGGCGCCTGGTTTGGCCCTGTCACGGGCAAGTACGATCTCATCGTTTCCAATCCACCCTATATCAGTGATGCTGCCATGGAATCTTTAGAGCCCGAAGTTGCTCAATATGATCCGGACATCTCCTTACGTGGCGGCCGTGACGGACTCGACCCCTATCATATTATCGTTGGTGAAGCATCTATGTATCTAAAGCCGAATGGCTGGATGTGGGTTGAAATTGGTTTTGATCAAGGTGATGCGGTACAAAAAATGTTCCAAGAGGCTGGTTTTAAAGGCATATCTGTTGTTAAGGATCTGTCCGGTCATGACCGTTGTGTCGGCGGGCAAATTCGCGCTCTACACGCGGCTGAAATTTAACGTAAAAAAGACTTTGCGAAACGTGCTGACTTTGCTACGCACCTCTCCGCAAGGCGTTGTTTGTCAGGCTTACAGATTCGATTTGGCTGTGACCAAGATATCCGCCCAAAGGCCCCACTTGTTACAAAATGTGTCTGTTATAGGCGCTAATTGTGTGTGAGCGGTGCAGGACATTATCCTTATAGGACAAGATCATGAAGCGTCAGCGCGGTCGTAATCGTAATAATAATAATCGGAACAATAATAATCATAACCGTTCCATGGACAGTAATGGTCCCGACGTAAAAGTTCGCGGTACAGCCAGCACAATCTATGAGAAATATACAACACTTGCGCGTGACGCTGCGAGTTCAGGCAATCGTATCAAGGCTGAAAATTACCGCCAACATGCGGAGCATTATCTGCGCCTTATGAATGCGCAGGAAGCGGCCAAGCAAGAAGCTCGTGAAAAGGCGGAAGCGGAACGCGCGGCCCGTATCGAAGCCGGTGAAGAGGTGGAAGAGACTGATAATCGCCGTAATAATCGTGGTCGCAATAATCGCCGTCGTAATGAACAGAATTCAGAGCAGAGCACAGAGGCAGATGAAAAGAAGACACCTGACGGCCTTGAGGTTGTCACGCCTGAAGCTGATGCGCCGAAAGCCAAGAAAAAGAGCAAGAAAGACGATGTGTCTGCCGAAGCAGAAACAGAAGAGTCACCCAAACGTCGTCGCAAAGCGCCGTCTCGCAAAGAGGCACCCGATGCTGATGCCGTTGAGGCTGCAGAATAGACTTAAAAGCGTCTGTCATTATTTGAAAAAGAACCCGGCCATAAAAGCCGGGTTTTTTGTTGATAAAAATCTTTCGGCGACGCCTCTTGTTGCGCAGGAATAAAATCCTACATGGAGTGGGAATAATGTACGCCTTTCAGAGTAAGATTAAGCATAACAAAAGGATAGGTCATGGACATACAAGCCTATACACAGCGGGGTCGAGCGGTTGTGCAAGCGGCACAAAGCGAAGCACTCACGCGCGACCATCAACAAATAACATCGCTGCATATCATGTCAGCCTTGTTGCAAGAAAAAGGCGGCTTACCACGTAATCTCCTGCAAATGGCCGGCGGGTCCGTAGACGCGTTGAGTGACGCAGTTGAGAAGGCTCTTAATAAGCTTCCGCAAGTCCAAGGCGGCTCCGGTCTCTCCCTTAGTCAAGAGGCCGCAAAAACATTTGCCAATGCAGAGAAGGCGGCGAAGTCTGCCGGTGACGCTTTTGTCACCATAGAGCGTCTATTGCTTGCGACCGTTCTCAATGCGGATAAGGCTCTGGCTGACGCGTTGAAACTCGCCAATGTAGAAAAATTGGCTCTTCAAGATGCCATCAAATCTGTGCGAAAAAGTGATCAGCCTGTCACATCAGACTCAGCAGAGGATCAATATGATGCGCTCTCAAAATATGCCCGCGACTTAACACAGGCCGCTAAGGACGGGAAACTCGACCCTGTTATCGGACGCGATGAAGAAATTCGCCGCACCATGCAGGTTCTCTCGCGACGTTCGAAGAATAACCCTTTGCTGATTGGTGAGCCCGGTGTGGGTAAAACCGCCATTGCTGAAGGCTTGGCCAACCGTATCGTATCCGGTGATGTTCCGGAATCCATTCGTGACAAACGTTTGCTCGCTTTGGATATGGGCGCGTTGATTGCGGGGGCGAAATATCGTGGAGAATTTGAAGAGCGTTTGAAAGCGGTTCTAAAGGAAATTGAACAAGCCGATGGGGAGATTATTCTCTTTATTGATGAAATTCATACGCTTGTCGGTGCCGGTAAAACAGATGGGGCTATGGACGCCGCAAACTTACTCAAACCAGCTTTGGCACGGGGTGAGTTACACTGCGTTGGTGCGACGACATTGGATGAGTATAGGAAGCACCTTGAAAAAGACGCTGCACTCGCACGTCGTTTTCTAACGGTGTTTGTAACCGAGCCGACAGTTGAGGATACAGTCTCTATATTACGCGGATTGAAAGAAAAATACGAAGTGCATCACGGTATTCGTATTGCTGATTCGGCTATCGTTTCGGCGGCGCAGCTCTCCCATCGTTATATCACAGACAGGTTTCTGCCGGATAAGGCGATTGATCTGATGGATGAGGCGGCTTCGCGATTGCGTATGCAGGTGGATAGTAAGCCCGAAGCTTTGGATGAAATCGACCGCCGTCTTGTGCAATTAAAGATCGAAGTCGAAGCGCTGAAAAAAGAAAAAGATGACGCGTCAAAAGACCGTCTCAAAAAGCGCAAAGACGAAATCAAAGACCTTGAAGCGCAATCGGCTGAAATGACCTCGGCGTGGGAGACGGAGAAATCAAAATTGGCGTCCGCTACGGATGTTAAAGAGCAGTTGGAACAAGCGCGTTTCGAGCTGCAAGATGCTGTACGTCGGGGTGATTATGAAAAAGCCGGACGCCTTCAGCATGAAGATATTCCGGAATTGGAAGAAAAAGCGGCTGCACTCGAAAAACAAAATACGGACGAAAGTTCTTTGGCGTCTGAAACGGTCACCTCGGAAACAATTGCCGCCGTTGTATCGCGTTGGACAGGCGTGCCTGTTGAAAAAATGCTCGAAGGCGAACGCGATAAGCTTCTGTCTATGGAAGCGGTGTTGGGTCACCGTGTGGTTGGTCAGGAAAAAGCGGTTGAAGCTGTCTCTGATGCCGTACGTCGTGCGCGTGCCGGGCTCCGCGACCCGGCCCGCCCCATTGGCAGTTTTATGTTTTTAGGCCCCACAGGTGTCGGTAAAACCGAGCTGACCAAGGCCCTTGCTGAGTTTATGTTCGATAATGACCAAGCCATTACGCGTATGGATATGTCAGAGTATATGGAGAAACACTCTGTCGCCCGCTTAATTGGGGCGCCTCCCGGCTATGTTGGATATGATGAAGGGGGCGCTTTGACCGAAGCTATTCGTCGTCGTCCTTATCAGGTTGTTTTGTTTGACGAGATTGAAAAAGCCCATCCTGATGTCTTTAATGTTCTGTTGCAGGTTTTGGATGATGGTCGCCTTACGGATGGTCAAGGCCGTACGGTTGATTTTCGCAATACGCTTATCATCATGACGTCCAATATTGGCGCGCAGCATTTATTGAACCTCGCAGAAGGCGATAATGTGAATGCAGCGCGTGTCGGTGTGATGGCTGAAGTGAACGCTCATTTCCGCCCGGAATTCTTGAATCGTTTGGATGAGATATTACTCTTTGAGCGCCTTAAGCCAGAGCATATGGGAGCGATTGTGGATATTCAAATCAAGCGCTTGCAGGGTTGGTTGAAAGATAAATCTATCTCTCTTGATCTATCAGATGGCGCTCGCAATTGGCTGGGTGAGCAAGGCTATGATCCAAGCTATGGCGCGCGACCTCTTAAGCGCGTCATTCAGAAATCTGTTCAGGATGAGTTGGCCCGAGAGCTTCTTGCCGGTCGTATCGCCGACGGTGATACAATCAAAGTTGATGAAGCGGGCGGTAAAATTCGTATCAGTAAAGCCTAAAGAAAATCCCGTTTCCAGAAATGGGGTTTTAATTTATTTAGGTTTCGGTCCCGGTTTTTTGCGAGGTGTGCCATCTTTTTTCAGAAGGTTTCCGTCTTTATCACGAGGCGCTTTTGACCCTGGTTTTGGCCCACGTTTCTTAGCGGTAGACGTTGTCTTGGTCGCGGGTTTGCTCGCTGTTTTAGGTTTCGTTGTCGACGCTTTTTTCGGCGCGGCCTTTTTTACGGTTTCAGTCGCTTTCTTCGTTGTGTCTGAAGTTTTCGATTTTGTCGTTTTGGTCACGGACTTCGCTTTGGCCTGAACGCTATCAGAGACGTCTTCCATATTCTCTTTTACATTTTCAAAGGAAGATTTCGTTTTTTGGGTAGCCGTTTTGGCGAGTTTTTGCGCACGTTGAGACGCTTCCTCAGCGGCTTTTCTTGTCTCTGCGAGAAGGTCGATATCCGCGAGTTCAGATTTTCCGCCATCCGGTGAAAGATTGTCATTAATGCGGAAAATGGCTGTTGCGAGTTCAGCCAAGAGACGGAACACAACAAGGGCCAACAGAATGGAGACTAAGGCTTCAACAAAATTTACAACACTCGCTAAAGGACCAAGACGAATACCTTTTAAGAAATCCGCAAAAAAGTCCAAACCCCACACAATGATGGCGAGCCAGAAGAAGGGTATGATGAGTTTTTCTTTTAATAATTTATCAAAAGAAAAAAAGAAGTTGAATAAGTTTTTCACGGCCCACGGTCCTACTAAATGAAACACGCTACACTTCTAACTCATTCAAACATTTAATCAATAGAGCCCTGAAGTCATTGAGCTTATGGTTTATAAACTCATGTGTTACGGCGCTTGTACGGACATTACCACGGCGTTGGGCTCGGCGGTAATTGTCTGTGACACGGCGCGCATGGCATCAATTTCTTTGCGTCGTTCCGCGAAAGCCGGTTTTTCAGATTTCTCTAAGGGCTTACCGGAAAGCTGTGAGAGGCGAGCCGGATTAATTTTCTTACCATTATGGATGACTTCATAGTGAAGATGCGGCCCTGTTGAGCGCCCCGTCGTGCCGACATAACCAATGACTTGATCTTGTTTCACATAAGCGCCTGCACGAATACCACGTGCAAACTTCTGTAGGTGAGCATAGGCTGTTTTATAGCCATCCGTATGGCGGATACGGATATAATTCCCGAAACTTCCATAACGATTGGCACGCTCCACTGTACCGGAACCTGCAGCCAGGATTGGCGTACCCCTTGGGGCCGCAAAATCGACACCTGCGTGCATCTTGCGATAGCCTAGAATAGGATGACGGCGTTTGCCAAAGCGCGAAGAGAGCCGCGCGCCATTAATAGGCGTAGCCCGTAATTTACGCTTCGCTGTCTTCCCGTCTATATCGTAAAAATTCTCACGCCCTTTACTGTCTTCATAGAGATAATATTGAGATGTCTTTCCGCGTGGAGCGAAGCTCGTAAAAAGAAGGTCGCCGGATTTGATGATATTGCCTTTGTGGTCTCGGGCGACTTCAAAGAACATTTCAAACTCATCACCGGGTTGGATATCGCGTTGGAAATCGACGGAGTATTCATAGATGTTGGCAAATTGTGCCACGACACGATCCGGCGCGCCCAGTCTCGTAGCATCGAGATAGAGTGAATTTTGAATCGTCGCTTTTACGGCGAGTGTTTCATATTTGAATTCAGCTTCAACTTCTCGCGCTTCAAATCCGTCTTCTTTACGGTCTATGAAAACCGTTTTTTCGACAGAGGGCTTAAACGTCATATTATGAAGTTCGTTGCCGCGGAAATAAAGGTCGAAGGACTGGCCGACACGCACATTGCGCGGGTCATAAACTTCGGCGAAGGCCTGTGTGACTTTATAAGCTTCGCCACCCGACAATCCATTTTTTTGAAGGAGCGGGCCAAGATTATCCCCTGAGCGAATCGTCAGTGTCGTTTGTGTTAGGGGTGCAGTCGCAAACCCTTCCTCAAGGGCCAAATCATGACGTGTCAAGTCGATGGGGGAAACGTCAGGAACTTCTGCTATGTCGAGCTCAGGCGTAGCCTCGGTTTTTGAGTCGGGCAGCGCAATGGCGGCAATGAGAGCGGCCGTGCCGGACACCGCCAGAAATTTAAGTCTGTTACGCTTGGGAACAATAGTATTTGAAAAATCTTTGAAAGCCTTCGCCCTGACAATAAGGCCGTTCCGAAGAGACTCAAACAGAGACGTTTCTATCGCAGAGCGGTCATTATCGGAATTTTGATAATCAGACATGCGTAACCTTCTGCTTATGATTTAGACCCAAATTATCATATGATAAAACGAACAGCCCCAACATGCCTCGTTTATCCCTAATCTATGGTTAACCGTTTTAAGACAATTCGTAAACTTACCAAGTTTTTATAGTCGCGCCCGTTTAGCCATCGTAAGAGAAAGCTAATCTGTAAGGGAAGAGTGACGCAATTAGGAATGTCAGTAGAATCTGATGAAATACCAAAATCAGGGCCTTCGCCTAAAAAGCGTCTGAAAGCGCCGCGATCACGTGCGCGTAAAATATGGACATGGATTGGCTACGCCGTCCTTTTCCTTGTGTTTGTACTGGTCATCGCTTTTCTAATTCTTTGGGATAGGCGGTATTCCATCGCGGAACGATACGTCCAAACCCTTTTGCAGGACCAAGGTATTGAAACCTCGCTTTCAATTGAGACGCTTACGCGTGAGGCGATTGTCCTTAACGATGTGACGCTGACCTATCGAAATGAAGTGGAACCGTTTTTTAAGGCCAAACGTGTCGAAGCAGATTTTATTTTGAAAGAGGCTTTGAACGGCAAAATGAAGCGTTTGCGATTTGTCGAAGCAGACGCGGCAATAACCCTGGGTGAAAATTTTCAAATTACGGATGGGTGGTTACCTCCGCAGGAAAGTGGGAGTACGGGCGGTGTCTCTATTCCTGAAAACGGATTGTTTCTCGAAGACGTCAACTTTTCTTTGACCACACCTTATGGATCGCCGGATATTGCGCTCACGGCAGCCATAAGAGAGACGGATCAATTTGAAGCGACCGTTCTTATATCACCTACGGCTTTAAACTATGAGGCTTGGCAAGCCGAGGGCAGTGCACGGCTGGACCTCACAGTAAAGGGCAATCGGAAAGATATTGATGCTTTGGTTCGCATCGACCGACTGAGCGGAACAGGTCTCAATTTAACAGACGCGACATTAGAGGTCACTGGGCCGTTAGAGGCCAACACGACCTTGCCCATAGATTTAAACACCCTTGATTTGCATTATGAAGGGACTGTGGTCGGGACTGCGGAAAAGATAAAAACGGAGGGATTTAATTTTGAAACCAGCCGGTTTGTTTGGTCTGGTAATGTAACGCGAAATACTGCATCTAAAATCCCAATTGGATTAAATGGTCAATTAGATCTTTCCACTCAGGCTTTTTCATTCACTGAATCGACACGGGCGAGGGAAGTGGCGGAAACACTTACGCTTTCTGACCCCTTATCGAAAACACCGATTGCGCAGCATTTTGCGCCCTCTGTGACGCGGTCTATTGAGCGATTAATAGAACGCCCGTCTTTTGATGCGTCCGTTGATGTTCTTTTAAATGAAGTGGGTGGCGTCGTAAGTTTAAGGCGTCCATTGAATATCTTACGCAATCAGAATGAATTATCCCTTGAGGCAGCAAGCTCTGAACCGCTTTATGCTTGGTCACGTCAGCAGGAACAAATAGAGCTGCGATTTGATGCCAGCCTCATACAACCGGTTTCTATGGCGTTACAAGATACGGCGATTACGGCGAATTCAGATAATGGGTGGCAACTCCAAGGCATTTCAGCTTTTGAAGCATTGGTTAAAACAGCGCAAACTTGGCGCGTTGAAGCAGAGGGTGAAGCGGCGAGGTTAGCGCCGTTTAAAGGCAAACTTGATTATAATGTGGGGGAGACATATCGCCGATTATTCGTGGACGGGTCTGTTGATTTTGATGGGCGCTTGCCCGGAGGATATGTAAGGGGCTTCAAAACCAAGGGACGTGTTGATTTGACCCTGCCGCCTGCGGGACAGTCCGGATTGTTCATGGGATTTCGGCCAAGTCAGCCTAGGATTACGATCGACACTTTGCTGACAGATACGGATTGGCGATTGGATAATGTCGCCTTTGATTTGGTAAATGCGGATCGAATTTTCGTACTTGATGGTAACGACGCGACAATTCAATCAAAACTCAAAAATCTTAGTTTCGAAGCCTTGAACAGCGTTGAGAACCAAAACCTCTCAATGACCCTACAGACTGCTAAGGCAGACGGACTATTGGATACAACCACTCTGTCGCAAAATTGGGATTTGAATTTCAAAAACGCTCAAATACTGTCTGACACTATCCCTGTGGCGCAAACACAGATTGATATTCCGGCCGGGTATTTATCCGTTCAAAGGGCGGAAGATATTCAGTTTGATTTTAACACGCCCTCCTTAGATATGTCAGTGCCCCAAGGGTCTGTGAAAGACCTAAAACTTTCAGCCAATGGGACATTGGATAATTACACCGCAGTGCATTCTGAGGGCGTTTTCTCGTCTAAGCTCGCAGAAATTCCGGATTGGCCTTTGACAGGCGAAGTGACGTTTAAAGATAACAGATTCGATGGGCGTTCGACGGTTTTAATTCCTGAGGCTAAAAATACACCTCTGACGATTGATTATCAGTATGGCGAAGGAAAGGGCGAGGCTCATATTGTGTTAGAAAGCCTTATATTTACTCAAAATGGCTTACAACCGCAGATCCTTGTGCCCGCGTTCGCAGGTAAGATTGCAGCCGTTGAAGGTGAAGTGTCCGCGGATTTAAATCTGCGTTATACATCTGGCGAACCGTTGGATTCTGACGGTATTTTATCCGTCAAAAATATGAGCTTTGGTACGGCACCGGGACCTGTGACAGGGCTTAACACGGATATTCGTCTAACATCATTATTTCCTATTGAAACGGCGGGGCGTCAAACACTGACAGTTGAGAATTTTGACCCGGGATTTCCGTTGGAGAACGGGAGCGTTGAATACGAACTCGTCACAAATGGCGTGAAAATTCACAATGCCAATTGGCCGATTGGGGCTGGGGCTTTTGCGCTTGATCCTTTTACTTGGACCTATAATGCGCCGGAGAATCGCGTGGTGATGCGCCTGAATGAAATTCCGATAGAAGAGTTTTTGAATAATGTCGGAAATGGCAAATTGGAAGCAACAGGCACGGTGCGCGGTGAGTTTCCTATCGTCGTGCGGGGTTTGAATGTGTTGGTCGATAATGGTTATTTGGAAGCCAAAGATGGTGGAATAATTCGTTACGCGGCAGATGAGGGAGATGCTGTCACTTATTCGCAGGATGAGGCTTTAGATATCATCCGTCGTCAAGACACGGCGCAATATCGCAGTCTTGCGCGTGATGCATTGCGTGAATTTGCCTATCGTGAATTAACGGCTTCCATTAATGGCCCATTAGACGGCGATGTTCAGTTGGGTATTATTTTTGATGGCACGAATAAAAAGGTATTGAACGGCCAACCTTTTGAATTCGATATTGATGTGCAAGGCGAGTTGTTTAACATCTTGCGAAGCTTCAATTCTAACGCTCAAATCAAATCAGAGATTTTGAGAAAGCAAGCCGAGCAAAACGCTCTGCAATAAAGCCTAACCGGGCCCGGATGTATTGGCGTTGGAGTTTGCGATGACGCGATCACCCACAAAGGGATTATCTGCCCTTTCTCCGCCAAACGTTCCCATAGGGCCATGACCAGGAACAAACCGCATCTCATTTCCCAAGGGCCAAAGCTTCGTCACAATACTATCGAGGAGTTGTTGATGGTTGCCTTTAGGAAAGTCTGTACGTCCGATGGAGCCCCGGAATAAAACATCCCCAACAAAGGCAATTTGCATGTCTTGATTATAGATGACGACGTGACCTGGTGTGTGACCCGGTGTGTGTGCGACTTTAAACTCAACGCCGCTCAGTTCCAAGATATCATCGTCTTCGAGATAACGGTCTGGAACCACATTTTTCCCCATGCCGGCATGGCCGTATTTTGCCCATTGCTCTTCGATGCCATCCATCCAGAACTGGTCGTCCTTGTGCGGTCCAATAACTTTGACGCCTACTTCATCCCTCAGGTCATGCGCCCCCCCGGCATGATCGAGGTGCCCGTGCGTCAGCCAGATTTCTTTTAGTTTAATGCCAAGTTCCTTCAATGTGGCTTGTAGACGTTCAGGCTCGCCACCCGGATCTACGAGCACGCCTTCTTTGGTGTCCACATCATAAAGAAGTGAGCAATTTTGCGCAAAAGGCGTAACAGGGAGGAGTTTTAAGTCTAATCTAGCCATGAATGCTATGTGAACAGGGATGGCAAACGGGTCAAGAGGGGTTCAGCCGACATTCAGCTATGTCGCACTATACGGGGTACAGGATCGATGATCCCCTCTCTCTTGACCTTATCCCGCTTGGCCTCCCAAGCGGGTTTTTTCTTACATCTCATCCATGTTCATGTTTATAACAGTTTCGTCATGTTTTGGACATGAAAGGAAGAGGTTGGGGTTGTTAGGCAATAATCTCCCCTTCGAACTGGCGGTGCATTTGCACCGCCGTTTTTTTTAGGTGAGCATAGACTTAACGGCGTGAACGAAGTTTTCTCGTTTCACGGTTTCCTGAGCCGGGCGTGTTGATTTCCATTCTTCATTGGACTCGATGGCTTTCGCGGCCTTGGCGCCTTCATATAAGTCCTTGAGTGTAACTTCGCCGCGTTCCATTTCATCACTGCCAACCAAAACGGCAATTTGCGCATTACGGCGATCCGCATATTTCATTTGCTTTGTGACGTTACCGGAGCCGACAAAAACTTCGGCGCGAATACCTTCAGCGCGTAACTCTGCAGCCATCTTAAAATATTCGCCCATGAGGCCGCGATCAAACGCACAAATGATGACCGGTGGTTTGACGGATTGTTCAAGCGCATTCATCCGCTCAAGGGCCGAGAGAAAACGAGACACGCCGAAGCTAAAGCCGGTGGCGGGCACTTGTTGTCCTCGGAAACGCGAGACGAGATCATCATAGCGACCACCGCCACCGATTGAACCAATACGAACAGGACGGCCTTTGCGGTCTCGTATATCAGCCAGAAGCTCGGCTTCAAAAACAGGGCCTGTATAATAGCCGAGTCCGCGAACGATAGACGTATCAAAACTTACGCGGTCAGGACCAAAGCCTGTCGAGGTGAGAATTTTATCGATGGTTGCGAGTTCAGAGCAACCTTCTTGGCCTCGTGCCGATTGCCCGACCAGACCTTCAAGTGTTGCAATCGTTTTACCTCTGTCTTCATCAGACGCTGTGGTAAATCCAAGAACGGCTTTAATACCTGCCGCGTTAAGTTTTGCGCCTTCTGTATAGTCGCCGCTTTCATCTTCGCGGCCCTCGCCGAGGAGAGCTTCAACACCGTCTTCGCCAAGGCGGTCAAGCTTATCAATGGCGCGGAGCACTTGCAGACGTTGAATAGCGCCTTCATCCGTGTTGGGGACACCTGAGCTTTCAAGAATACCATCAAGCAGTTTGCGATTATTCACGCGGATAGCATATTGACCGTCTTTTAATCCGGCGGCCCGCATAACTTCGGCGGCGAGCATAATCATTTCCGCGTCCGCAGCAGGCCCTGCGGCGCCGACGGAGTCCGCATCGCATTGCACAAATTCGCGGAAGCGTCCCGGGCCGGGTTTCTCATTTCGGTAAACACTGCCGGCTTGATAACGACGATAAGGCTTCGCGAGCGTGTCGTAATTCTCAGCCACAAATCGCGCGAGGGGGGCCGTCAGATCATAACGGAGAGAGAGCCATTGCTCGTCATCATCTTGAAGAGCAAACACTCCGACATTGGGTCTGTCTTCATCGGGCAGAAACTTCCCAAGCGCATCCGCAAATTCAAAAGCCGGTGTTTGGAGCGGTTCAAATCCATTCATATCATAGACGGAGAAAGCCGCGTCTATGAGCTTTCGCTCAGCGCGCAGTAGCTCGGCCGGTTTATCCTCAAATCCACGGGGGCGACGGGCCTTTGGGCGGAAGACTTTTTGTTTTTTATTCTTGCTCATGTCGCGGGCTTTAGCGGGGGAATGCGGACTCGTGAACCCTTATTTGCGGTAAGCGCGGATGATTTTTACGGGGTTGGTCAGGATTTGACCTGTGGTGACATCCTCACCGGATAGGCCGTTTGCTTCCATGGCTTGGATTTTCTTCGCGACATCAAGGCCTAAAATGACCTTGCCAAAAGTTGCATAGCCTTGCCCATCAGGATTGCGCTCACCGCCATAATCCAAAAAGCTATTATCGCCGATATTGATGAAGAAATAAGCTGCACTCCCTGTTCCGGGTTCCAGACGCGCAATGGAGACAACGCCTTGCGTGTTGGACAGGCCGGTCTCTGATGTCAACTCATGCGCAATCGGTGGGGTAAGCGGTTCGCTGTCTAAGCGACCGCCTTGGATAAGGCTCATACCCATATTCCGTGGGTCATTATCGGCGCGTACAACGCGGTAAAAGCCTTCACCGTCATAATAACCTTCATCGACATAAAGGAGAAAATCCGCCGCCGAGATGGGCGCTTTATCTGTGTAGACTTCAATCTCAATAATGCCTTGGGATGTTTCCATAATCACTACAGGTCGGTTAGGTCCGCTCGAGCAGGCCGCCAAAACAAAGGTGAAAATGAACGCAAAAGTAAATTTGATATAATTCGTCATGGTCGGACGTTACGTTTCGCCTCTAGTTTTGAAAAGGCTTTTCATAAGAAAATTTAGTGTGTAGTCGAATAAGACATAGGGGGACATTATGCGCACAAAACTTATTTCGGGAATTATGTTGGCTTTGGTTATGGGCTTTACTGCCGAAGCTAAACCCTCCATCAACGACGTTCAGGGATGCCAAGCCGTGTTGGATTTTGTCGATACACGACTGGCGACCGTTAAAAAATACGACGAAGCAGACGTGAAAATAGCGCGTAACGCTTTGAGTGCTTACAACACGTTTCTACAATCTGAGCATATCGAGCCCGGTTTGCTAGCTTTCACCGGCGGTGACAAAGCCAAGGCCGAGGGCTTTCAAACCCAGATTGATGCTTATAAATCCGGATTGGTTCAGGCCATGGATAAGCGCTATGCCGAGCCGCGCATTTATACAGACCAAGCGGTCGCAATTGATGGCTGTTATAGCAAAGCGCCGATGGACGACGCTTCTACGCCTATGATGAAAGAGGCGCTAGAAACTTTAGTGAAACTTGCGCGACAAAGCTAAGCTAAGAGTTTCATCAACGCTGTTGTGCTGGGATCGTGGTCGCCACTTTCGCCAGCCTTCATTTCATCCAAGATTGTCGTCGCCAAAACTTTACCAAGCTCGACACCCCATTGGTCAAAGCTGTTCACATTCCAGATAACACCTTGGACGAAGACCTTATGCTCATAAAGCGCAATCAGGTGCCCGAGCGCGAAGGGGCTAAGTTCATCAAGTGTAATCGTGGTCGAGGGTCGATTGCCGGGGAAGGTTTTTTGCGGGGCGAGAGCGTCAATATCTTCGCGCTCTCCTAACTCTGCGCGGACAGTGTCCTCTGACTTGCCGAGCATAAGCGCCTCGGATTGAGCAAAGCAATTAGCAAGAAGGGCCGCATGATGTTCGGGACGGTTCTCGTGGTCTTTTAATACGGCGACAAAATCTACAGGCGCTCCGGGCGTGCCTTGGTGAAGCCATTGGAAGAAAGCGTGTTGCCCATTTGTCCCTTCATCCCCCCAAATGATGGGGCAGGTGAGACCTGTCTCCGTGCCGTCACGCGTAATGCGCTTGCCATTACTCTCCATTTCCAATTGTTGGAGGAAGGCGGCGAGTTTACGAATACGGCGTGAATAGGGGATAACCGCCTGACTGGAATAGCCCATGGCGTTGCGGTTCCAAATCCCCGTCAGTGCCATCATAACAGGCAGGTTTTCTTGCAAAGGTTGGTCGCGGAAGTGCATATCCATGGCGGCGGCCCCGTCTAGGAAATCCGAAAACACATCGGGGCCATAGGCGATTTGCAGGCTTAGCCCGACCGCGCTCCAGACAGAGTAACGTCCACCCACCCAATCCCAGAAATCAAAGATATTTTCGGGTTTGATGCCAAAATCCATGGCACGGGTTCTATTGGCCGTTACAGCCAACATGTGCGCTCCCGACACTGCCCCCAGACCATCGGTTAGCCATTCGCGCGCGGATTCGCCGTTCATTTTGGTTTCTTGTGTTCCAAAGCTTTTAGACACAATAATGACGAGCGTTTCCGCAGGGGCGAGGTCTTTAATGGCATCATTGATTGACGCGCCGTCCACATTCTCAGCAAAGCGTAAGTTCAGGGATTGCTCCGCACTGGCTTCAAACGCATCCGCGACAAGACGGGGGCCCAAATCTGAACCGCCGATGCCAATATGGACAATATTTTTAAACTTGCCCTCGCTGCGGATTTTATCTGCGAAATCAGCCGTGCGCTGACGCATGGCGGCAACGTCTTCCTTTATCTCTTTCGTGCCACCGACGCCCCGTAAGGCCATGTGGAGTACGGCGCGGTCTTCGGATGTGTTGACCGTGTCTCCGGCAAAGAGTTTCGCACGCCATTCTTCGAGGTGACATTTTGCAGCTAAATCAAGAAGCGCGTCCAAGGCTTCATGGCTGATGACTTGTTTAGAAAAATCAGCGCGTAATGGGCCTTCTCGCATCACGAAGCGATCTAATCGATTAGGGTCATTTTCAAACAAGGATTGAATAGGCGCAGCTTTTGAGGCCAAGGCTTCAAGTTTCTCAAAATGAGCGTTACGGTCAGTCATAAGTGTCTCGGTTTAATAATTTAAACGATATCAAAATCACCGGGGCGGTAACCGGGATCAGGATATTCTGGGTTCATGTCTTCAAGGGTTTGCCTAACAATCGAACTGACAATAGCGCCACGTGTTTTGCGGCTGTCAGAGGGGATAACGTACCAAGGCGCGTATTCTGTAGAGGTGCGTTGCAACATAGTTTCATAGGCGTTCATGAAGTCTGGCCAGAGCGCACGATCATCTAAATCCCCGGGATTAAATTTCCAGCGTTTATCAGGATTAATGAGGCGGTTTTCTAAACGCTCTTTTTGGGTTTCAGGGCTGATATTCAGCATGAATTTGAGGATGGTTGTTCCATTTTCATGGAGGTGACGTTCAAAGTCATTGATTTGACGATAGCGCTTCTCAATGTCTTCTGCCGGTGCAAATTCACGAACCTTGACGACCAATACATCCTCATAGTGGCTGCGATTAAAGACTGTAATCTGTCCGTTTTTTGGACAAACAGCGTGGACGCGCCACAGATAATCATGCGCGAGTTCCAACTTGCTTGGCGCTTTGAAGGGGGCAACATTTACATTGAGCGGCGGTGTGCGATGGAAGATTGCCTTTGTTGTGCCGTCTTTTCCGGATGTGTCCATACCTTGTAGGACAATCAGAACAGAGCGTTTTGCCTCTCCGTAAAGTTTGTGGGCCAAATCAGAAATAGCTTTCGCATTATCTTTGATATGATCTTGGGCCGCTTTTTTGTTCTCAAATATATCAATCTGCGTCGGGCGGTCAGCCAGAACGATATTCGGATCGGTTACGATAAAGTCACTGGCATTAATCGTGGTCATGAATTACGCTCAAGTTGTTCGGGGTCTGATTTAGAAAGTGTTTCGTATAGAGGGAAACACATAATTTAAAGGTGTAACATGTCCCGTTTGAAATTTTTTTCAGCCAGCTTGGCGATTGGAGCCCTCATTGCGTGTGGTCAAGCCGGCGACGCGAACCTGGCCGTAGCGCAAGACGGCGCAACTCATTCAGATGCAAAGGCTTGGACTGTTGTAAAAGAAGAAAGCCATCTGAAATTTACCGCTAAACAAGAGGGAAAAGACTTCGAAGGACTGTTTGAAACCTTCGACGCTGATATTGTCTTTGATCCTGCGGATTTAACAGCCTCTCGCGTGACTGTTACCGTGCCGCTCGATCAAGTTGACGCAGGCAGCCGAGATCGAAACTCTAGCCTTCCTGACAAGGCATGGTTTTCAACTAAGGCATTCCCCGTGGCGACATGGCAGTCCAATGAGATTACCCAAACGGGCGAAGGGACATATCTCGCGGCGGGAGAGTTGACACTCAAAGGCATAAGCAAGCCTCTGAATATCCCTTTTTCTCTGGTGATTACGGATAAGGCCGTGATGGATGCTCAACTCAGTTTTGATCGAACGGATTGGGACGTCGGAACGGATCCTTGGAATACGGAAGAATGGGTCAGCCGAAGTGTAAACTTGGATATTCAGGTGGTTGCGACACAATAGATAAATACTCTATTTACTTTAAAACGAGAGATTATTTTTACATCTATCATCTATTTAGTGACTGAATAGCGGACACTAAATATGTTGTTTTCAGAGCTGAAAGACAAATATCTAAGAAATGATAGCGGTCAATACGCTATCATGATGGCTATTCTTGGCTTACCGTTAATCATGGGTATCAGCGCGGCAGTTGATTTCACAGCGGCACAATCAGAATATACGGATGTTAAAAATGCCCTTGATAATGCGGTGCTTGCAGCGGCTACGAATAATCGTGTGGCATTAGCAACGAAAGAGAAAATCGCCAAAACGCACTTTCAACAAAACTACAATGGTCGGGCAAATGTGACTTTAACAGCGAAAGCCGAAGGGGATGTTGTTGAAATGACGGCCGATGGTCTCGTACCCTTTTCCGTCGCTGAAGCTTTGGGTCTAAATGGTATTGAGATTGTTGCTGAGAGTGCTGCCAGACGGACTGAAGAGAACGTCATTTGTGTTTTGGCCTTATCAGAAGAGAATGAAACTGCGATTAGTTTTTCCGGCGATATTGAGTTTTTTGCTCCGACATGTTCAGTTCATTCAAACTCTCCGGCTTCACATTCAATTCATTCTACGTCTTCTAGGGCGCCGGTCGCAAAATCATTTTGTGCAACGGGTGGCGTAAGAGGCTCATTCAGCCCTTATGCGAAAGGAGAATGCCTCAAAGTCGAAGACCCTTACGAGCATGTTGAGTCGCCAGCGGTATCGCAATGCGATCTTAGAAGCATGTTGGGCACCAGTGGCGTTTTCGGTTCAGTGACTTCGGGAACTTACCAAAATGATCGTTTGAATGATTGGGTGAATAGTGGCGGGGCCAACTTTACTGGCGATAATGCAGTTATAAAGCCTGGCACCTATTGCGGCGGATTATTTGTTGATGGTCGTAATGTAGAATTCCTACCTGGGGATTATGTGATTAAAGATGGTCCTTTGGTCATTATGAATGGTGCACAGGTGGAAGGAAGGGGCGTCACGTTTGGTTTCCTCGGAAATTCTGCAGTTCTGAATATTTCTAAAGGGGCTGAAGTTGATTTTAAAGCGCCTTCCTCGGGGCCAAGAGAAGGTCTCGTCTTTATGGAAATGGCAGGAGACACTTTTTGGGACAGGTTTGCTGAAGTCAAACAGCATGAAATATCGAGCGGTGGTAAACTAAATATCACCGGAACTGCGTATTTCCCAAATCAGTCAATTTTGGTAAATGGTTCAGGCACCGAAATGGGAGCGGAAGCTCCGGCGACAAGTTTTATTGCGAAAACATTGGCGTTCAACGGGGAAAACAGTTCAAAAGTTCAAGTCAAAGTCGATCATAGAGCTGCAGATTTACCGCCGCTTTTACCAAGATCAGAAGACGGCGCATTCCTTATACGTTAGTTAGCCCTCGGCGTCCTCGCGCAGCATTTCGAGCTCTAACCATTCCTCTTCGGCCTCAGATAATTTTGTTTGTGCTGTCTCCAAATCTTTACTGATTTTTGCAAATGCATTTGGGTCTTTTGTATAAAGATCTGGGTCAGCGAGTTTCGTCTCTAGGGCTGCAATTTCTGAGCTTAAAGCGTCCATTTCTTCGGGTAGTTTTTCCAATCGAAATTTATGTTTGTAAGATAGCTTATTGGAGGGCTTCGCGTTTTTCTTAGTGTCGGATTTAACAGACTTAGTAGCCTCCTTTTTCGTTTTTCTTGCCTCAACCCCAACACCGCGTTGGGCAATCATGTCGGAATAGCCACCGGCATAGACTTGCCATTGGCCGGGGTTTTCATAGGCGAGTGTGCGTGTGACGGTGCGGTCCAAGAAATCCCTATCATGGCTGATGATAATGACTGTGCCTTTATAATCGGCGACCATTTCTTGAAGGAGGTCTAATGTTTCCAAGTCAAGGTCATTGGTTGGTTCATCAAGAACCAGAAAATTACTGGGCAGGCGCAAGCCTCGCGCCAATTGCAAGCGTCCGCGTTCGCCGCCTGAGAGAGCATGAAGGGGCGTGCGCGCTTGTTCCGGCAAGAACAAGAAGTCCTTCATATAACGCATGACATGCACCGAGTTACCGCCCACCATCACGGTGTCATTCGCGCCGTCAGTAAGGGCATCTTTGAGCGTCCATTCCGGATTGAGGCTTTCGCGTTTTTGATCAATCACTAAAGGCTCGAGATTAAGACCCAACTCAACTTGACCATCATCGGGCGTCATTTCACCCATAATGATTTTCAGGAGTGTCGTCTTACCCGCCCCATTCGGGCCAATCAGTCCCAGTCTCTCGCCGCGATTGATACGCAAAGATAAGTCTTTCACAATCGGACGGTCTCCAAAACTATGTGAGACGTTTGAGAGTTTGACGATTTGCTTTGAAGACGTGTTCGCCTCAGTCACCGTAATTTTTGCATTGCCGGTAACTTGGCGTTGATTTTTAATTGTTTTTCGAAGCTCACCGAGCTCTTTCAAGCGACGGACATTTCGCTTGCGCCTGCCGGAAACACCATGAACGACCCAATGCTGCTCGCGGTGAACCTTGCGTTCCATTTTGTGGCGGTCGAGTTCTTCTTGTTCGAGGACGTCGTCACGCCAGTCTTCGAAAGCGGCAAAGCCTTTATCAAGCTCGCGCGTCTCACCCCGATCCATCCAAACCGTTTTACGTGAGAGACTTTCGAGGAAACGACGGTCATGAGAGATTAAGAGAATGGCGCTTTGACTTCGGCTTAGTTCGTTTTCAAGCCATTCAATTGCGGGCAAATCCAAATGGTTGGTCGGCTCGTCCAGCATTAAAATATCGGGATTTGGGGCCAGTGTGCGAGCGAGAGCGGCCCGACGCATTTCACCGCCGCTCATAACTTTTGGGTCTTCTTCTCCGGTGAGGCCCAAAGCATCTAATAGATAAGGAATACGGCCGCCATCATCCGCGCCTACTAGCCCTGCGGAGATATAGTCTCTGGATGTTTCAAATGCGGATAAATCCGGTTCTTGGGGGAGGTATCGCCAGCTCGTTCCGGGTTTGACAAAACGCTCTCCACTATCGGCTTCGACCAAATCAGCCGCAATTTTCATGAGGGTAGATTTTCCGGATCCATTACGCCCGACCAAACAGAGACGTTCGCCTGGATAAACCATCAAGTTAGCATTTTCCAAAAGAGGTGTGCTGCCGAAAGTCAGCGCAATGTTTGAGAGCGTTAAAAGAGGTGGGGCCATGATGCGCCTGCTTTAGGCAAAGCTGTAATCAATTGGAACTCTTTATTACGCTTTCGCGTGTTAGAGTTTGTCATATCAAGCTACTGCTCCTCCTAGATATGACGACTGGCTTTGCGGAACGAGGGGATAGTAAAGGCATTCTGCAAAGTTGTTTGAATTGACTTATTGTTCTAAATTGCTTGCGACTTTTCGTGGTTTGTTTATCACAGGTTTCATCCGAATTATCGGAAATTAAGGGCTGCTATTTTTGATGCAATCATTATCAAAAATCATTTTATTTTTTGGTTTAGTTTTCGCACTAAGCCTTTCCGCTTTTGCACAAGAGACATCTGCGCCAACGGTGACGGCCTCCTCAATTGATGCCCGTATTGAAGCACTTAATGAAAACTCCGAACTCACAGAAGAACAAGTTTCAGCAGCAAGTGAGTTGCTATTGACGGCCAAACAAAGATTGCAAGACCGTGTGCTCGAGAAAGAACAACTCGCGCAGTATGAATCCGACATAGAAACGGCTCCTGAAACACTTGCGGATCTCCGAGAAGAAATAGAGGCTGCCGAATTGGCGCTGGATGTGGACCCGGAAGTCTCCATGGAATTACAAGATGCTGAAGCCATGCGGGAAGATGACCTTCTGGCGCTTGAACAAGAGCTGACGCGTCGCGAGTCGGAATTACGTGCCTTAAGAGCAGAAGTCGAAGGTTATCGGGCAGGGCTCCAAGCTCTCTCAGCGCGACAAGTCAATGCCCCGAGAGAACTCACGGAGGCCCGAACAGAGCTTGGCCGGATTACAACCTCTCTCACAGATTTGGGCGAAGGTGCATCTGACGCTGTGGGTACAGCTAGGCGGATTAATTTGCGTGTCAGAAGTGATTTTCGTCGGTCGCAAATAGCGGCCTTAGAGCAAGAAATTGAGGGCTTACCCCGCCGTATTGAGATTATTACAGCCCGACAAACGCTAGCAGATTTGAAAACACGTAAGCTATCTCTCGAAGTTCAAGCTCTACAGGAACGCACGGGACAAAGGCGCTTAAATGAGGCGTTGCAGCTCCAAGATACAATACGAGGTCAGGCGGAATTATATGCGGATCAACATCCTGTTCTAACGCAATTGGCTCAGCGTAATAATGCTCTGGCGGAACAAATTCGAGATTTGGCCGCAAGTGAATTTGGCATTTCTCGTGATACAGCCGCAGCCCGTTCACAACATGATAATGTTTTAGAAGATTTGAATACAGCCAACAAGCTCATAGAGCTGGAAAGTCTGGATAGGAATGTTGGTGCCACATTGCGACGCTTAGGAAGCCGTTTGACGTCTCCTCAGGCTATCAATGCAGACCTTGTGCAAACTCAGCGCGATCTGGTAAGTGCGAACGGGCAAACACTTATTGCTCAAGAATCTTTGCGTGATCTTCCTCTGGGACGTATTGCGCCAGATGTTGTTTTAGAAAGAGCGCGTACGACAAACCCTACACTTCCTGATTTTACATCAGATGATATTGCGGCCTTACAAGTTTTAAATGACTCGCAACGAACGTTACTTCAGCGTTTGGTAACCGAAGGGACTTCGCGTGAAAGTGATATTCTTAAGCTTCAAGACGCGCAGAGAGAGCTTCTGAAAACAACCCAAACATTCCAAACCTTATTAGATGAGCAGCTTTTATGGATTCCGAGTGTTCCCGCCATTGGACTAGATTGGGCACCTAAGATTGTTGAAGGTTTTAAAGAATTATTTTCTCCTAAAAATTTACGCATTGTCACGGCTACCTTCGTTAAACAAGTTTCTTCGCTTTGGCCGCTCTTATTGTTACTCGCCACATTCATTGGAACATTGGTCCGCTTAAGATCCGATTTATTGGAAAATATCCGAATGCGCGCTACGAAGGTTGGTCGTGTCAAAGAGGATAATCTATGGCATACGCCCGCCGTAATTGTGACGGGTGTTTTAGTCGCTTTACCGATACCTTTATTATTTATTGGTCTCGGGTTCATTTTTGCGAGCGTTGAGGTTCAGCCGCCGATTATTAATGGCTTGGAAAATGCCTGTTTCTTTTTGGCGATATTCGCACTTGTTTTCCTGACATGGCGCGTGTGGGACAGGGAGAACTCTCTGTTTAACGCACACTTCAAGATGGACAAAGCGCTTCGTTTGAGCGTGAATAAAAACCTACGCTGGTTTATTCCGGTCGTCGGGTTGAGTTCCGGACTTTTGGCCGTCACGACCGATATTAAAAGTACCAATATCTATGAGGGACTGTCGCTTTTCATCTTTATTTTTACGGCTCTGGCTTTGGCTGTTTTCTCCTTCAAGGTCGTATTATCTGATCAGGATGACGTGCAAGGTGACTACTCCGAAGAGAGCCTGTTTTCGCGTTATCGTACGCTTATTGCCATTTTTACTGTTTCAATCCCATTAGGCATCGCAGCTTTGGCGGCGTTTGGTTACTATGAAACGGCGGATGAGCTGCTCTGGCGCTCTTTTACGTCGGCCGTCTTATTGTTTTTAGCCTATATCGTATGGGGCACTATTCGCCGCGCCATTGTCGTGGCGCAGCGTCAAATGCGCTATCGTCAAGCCGTCGAGCGTCGTGATGCCGTTATAAAAGCGCGTAAGGAAAAAGAGGCCGCTGAAGAGCGCGGGGAGGCCATTAAGCCCCCGCCTCTAGATACGAGGGAAATTGATGTTTCCACGATTACGCGTCAATCATCACAGCTTCTCAATACAATTATCCTGATTTCCGTTGCGGCGTTGATGTGGATGAATTGGTCGTCTTTGCTGCCGGCGTTGACGATTTTCGATAGTTTCCAAGTTTGGGAATATAAGACGGGCGCTTTGGATGAAGCCGGTAAGGCGATTATTCAGCCTGTAACAATGTGGAATGTTTTACAGTCCCTTTTGATTGTTGTTTTGACGTTTATTGCCGCAAAGAACCTGCCGGGCTTTTTGGAAATTTTTGTTCTCAATAAGCTTGGTGTCAATCCTGGCACTCGCTACGCCATAGTGACGATTTTGGGCTATATCATTGTCGCGGCTGGTGTGATTGTTGGTTTTGACCGCCTCGGCCTACAATGGGGACAACTCAAATTCGTTGCGGCCGGTCTTTCTGTTGGTATTGGTTTTGGCCTTCAGAAAATTATTGCGAACTTTGTCTCGGGTTTGATTATCTTGTTCGAACGTCCTGTGCGTATTGGCGATTACGTGACTATTGGTGATCAAAGCGGAACGGTGTCACGTATTAAAATCCGCGCAACGACTTTGGCCGATCTTGATAATCGGGAAATCCTCATTCCCAATGAGTTTTTAATCAGTGAGCGTGTGACGAACTGGACCTTATCGAACTCTGTCACCCGTTTGATTGTGCGCGTGGGTATCGCTTATGGTTCAGACACAGAGCTTGCGCGAGATTTAATGTTGGAGAAAGTCAAAAGCCTGCCCAAGGTGCTCGATACGCCGCCACCACAAGTCATATTTATGGGATTTGGTGACAGCTCTCTTGATTTTGAAATTCGGGTATTTTTGCGCACTTTTGATGACCGTGTTCCAATGATTCACTTAATTCATACGGAAGTTAATAAAACATTGGCCGAGGCCGGTATTACAATTCCGTTCCCGCAACGCGATCTCAATATTATGACGCAGGAAGTACCACTCCAGATCGCGCCTTCGCCGAGAAAAGCCCCCGCACGAAAGCCAAAGTCTAAGTCATAAAGATTGGGTTTAGTTTAAGCGTTGAGCACAGCTTGCTCTGCTTCCCATTCGTGGACGAAGTCTTCGGTGAGAACTTTGCTCATATCGCCGTCAACATTTTTCAGAACCAGAGGGTCCATGACTTTGCGGAAAAGCGGTGGAACAAATCCAATAAGGAACATGGCCATATAGCCAAAAGGTAAGGCCGGCACTTCTTTGAACTGACGCAGATATTGATAATGGCGCGAAGGGTTCGCGTGATGATCTGAATGGCGTGCCAGATTATAGCTTGTGAGATTCGTAATCAGTAAATTACAATTCCAACTATGATGAGGCTCGCAAGGTAGGAATTTTCCATCCGGGCGACGGTCTCTCAGGAGGCCATAATGGGCAATGTAGTTTTGTGAGGTCAAAGCCGTTGCAGAGATGAACCAAGCTATAAGCATATAAGCCAGCACCCAAATGCCGAAAACGGCTATCATTGTACCCCATAAAAGAAGAGCAAGAACTGTTGCGGCAACGACTTCGTTCTTGAGAGAAAACTTAGAATAACCTTTACGCACAGCGCGCTTGCTTTCAATTTTCCAAGAGCGTTTCCAAGCGCCCGGATATTCGCGACTGGCAAATTTATAATAACTCTCACCAAAACGGGCTGTTGCATGATCACGCGGTGTCGCGACATCGGCATGATGGCCCATATTGTGTTCGATGCGGAAGTGACCATAAAAACTGGGTAAGAGCATGAATATCGCAATCCACTTTGATAGCTTATCCGTCTTATGTCCGGTTTCATGACCGGAATTAATCGCAAAGGCCAAGCCCCAACCGTGGCTAATACCGAGCGCTAAATAGACATCCCAAGGCAGTGGGCCTTGGGTGAAGTACCAAGCGCCGCCTATCCATGTGAGGTAAATCATGGGTAACATGGCATGCACCATGAATTTGTAGAATTTGGATTGGCCGGCTTCGTCCGTAATGAGGCCTAATAAGTCATATTTGTCGTTGCCTACAAAATGGTCGAGGGCAGGGATTAAGACATAAAACATCGCAACCGGAAGCCAAACCCAGTGTGGGTTACCTGTGCTTAGAGCTAGAAAGATGCCCAGAAGCGGAGTTGTCGGAAATGTTAGAGACACCAACCACAAATGACGTTTCCATTCAGGTTTTTCGCTCAAGGTTTCTAAGAAAGCCATATCACAATCCTTTATTGATAAAATTATCATTAACGAAGATTTTTTGATTGTCAACTTGTCATGACCTGACTCAGGGGGCATCACCCCTGATGTAATTGAATCGCTGGGTCTGACACACACATATGCAAAATCGCCGTCGATATAGTCCTGAAAAACGCCGTGCCATGCTTGTGGATGTGGCCATAGAGACCTTTGCGGATATGGGCATTGAACGGGCGGGGCATGGCGATATTGCTAAGCGCGCCAAAGTTTCAACGGCCACAGTCTTTAATTACTTCCCGACAAAAGAGGCCTTAACGCTCGATGTTTTAAAAGAACTTGAAACGCAAATCACCGAGATGTTTGAATCAGTGCCCGAAACTGATGGCACAGCGCGTGATAAAATTTTAGCGCTTGCGGCGGCTTATGAAAAAATGATTCAAGAGCGGCCTGCCATGATTAAAACCTATTTGGCATGGTCAGTATCGTTTAATCCCGATCTTCGCCCCCAATATATTGCTTATCAAAATCGACTCATTGAGTTGATTAAGAATAATCTGCCGGAGGGCATGAAGACAAAGACAGATGCGTTGATTATCAATAATGCGGCCAATATGATCGCTGTTATGCGTTTTGATAATCGCTCACAGGAAACGCTTCAAAAATTCACAAATCGATTACTGGATGCCTTATTGCCGCGTGACTAAGAATGTGACTTGTCTAGTAAGGCGAGTTTCTTCATAGCGCGCACATGATAAAAAATGTGTCACTTTTATTGCCGTTTTTGCTGAACCCGATAACGGTTTTTGCACAGACCATAGCGCCTTCCGATGAAATCGTTGTTGTCGGCATTTTGGACGAGTCAAAAGAAATTTATGATGTCCCCGCTAGTGTTGATGTCTTGGGTAAAGACATACTGGAAACCGTCGCACCGGTTCATCCTGCTGAGGTGTTAAACGGTGTGGCGGGTCTGAACATTCATCGGGGGAGTGGGCAAGAACACCTGACAGCCTTGCGGTCTCCTGTGCTTACAGGCGGGGCCGGGGCCGGGAGTTTTCTTTACTTAGAAGACGGTATGCCGCTTCGTGCCGCAGGTTTTGCCAATGTAAACGGCTTATTTGAAAGCGGGTTAGAATTTGCAGGGTCTGTCGAAGTTTTTAAAGGACCGGGACCCGCACAATATGGCTCAAACGCTGTTCATGGTCTCATAAATATCAACTCCAGTGATAGCGAATTGAATAGCTTGCGTTTGCTAGCTGGTGAAGATGGATTTCTTTCAGCTATCGCAAGCGTTAATAATGGCCCATTCAAGCTCTCAGCCGCTTTGGCCAGTGATGATGGGTTTCGTGATGACAGTGGGTTTGACCAACAGAAATTGCAATTAAAATTTCAAGATGATCTGGGTGCATGGCGCATTAATTGGCTCTCAAGTTTCAATAACCTCAATCAAGAAACGGCAGGGTTTTTACAAGGCGATGATGCCTATCTGGATGATGATATTCGCTTCACCAATGCCAATCCTGAGGCTTTTCGTGATGGAAAAAGTTTCCGAACCCAAGCCCGGTTTGAAAAAGACCATGGAGAAAATACTTTGGCCATTACGCCCTTTGCGCGTCATACGGAGCTGAGGTTTCTACGACATTTTGTTCCGGGGCAAGCGCTCGAAGAAAATGATCATAGTTCTGTAGGCTTGCAAAGCGCCTTTTACGGCGATGATTTTAACATTGGGGCTGATTTCGAATACACCGAAGGGTCTCTTTTTGAGTTTCAGGAAAATCCAAGCCGCTTTTCTTTCGTCCAAGGCCTTCATTATGATTATGGCGTCAAAGCTTTTGTTGGAGCGGCTTACGCGCAAAAGGATTTTAAACTCGGAGACACGATAACTCTCGATTTAGGCGTACGGGCCGAATTCACAAATTATGATTATGATAATCGGGCAGACGTCGGCACGTCTGGCCGCTTTATCCGCGTCGCAGATCGGTCTGATGATTTTCTTACGATTACACCCAAGGTCGCTCTGCGCCATGATATTAATGAGACCAATATGGTTTACCTTCGGGCGGCAAGAGGCTCTCGTGCCCCGCAGGTGACAGATCTTTATTCCGTTCAGCTCAATCAGGTGGCTGGTGAGGCTGAGGTGGAAACTTTGGACAGCCTAGAGGCAGGATACAAAACCTCATTCGGGGCGTTCCAAGCTGAGCTTGCCGCCTTCACAATGTGGAAGGATAATTTCTTTTTCCGTAACGCCAATGGTTTTAACGTCGTAAATGGTAAAACGCGACATTCCGGTATTGAAGCCTCGTTTAAGGCTCAATTGACGGATTGGTTCAGCTTATCCGGTGACGGGACTCTCGCGCGTCACACCTATAATTTCTCATTAGATGAAGGGTCAGCCGCCAATAATATTACGGATGGAGACAGAGTTGATTCTGCGCCGGATACGTTAGCCACAATCAGAGCGACGGTAGCACCCAATGAGGACAGTTCGATTGGCTTAGAATGGAGACATGTTGGCTCTTATTTCACCAATCCCGGCAATACAGAAACTTACCCAGGGCATGACATCTTTGTGATGCGCGGAAGCCACCAATTAAATGAGACTGTGCGGGTTTTTGGTCGCGTCGATAATCTTTTTGATAAACGCTATGCGGATCGGGCAGATTTCGCCTTTGGGAATGAACGCTATTTCCCGGGTCGGCCGCGTACGCTTTTTATCGGTTTCAGTTTATCAGGACTATGAGCATCTGTGGTTTGCCCTCTGGGGGCTTGAGTTTTTACGCCCAAAAGACTAACGCCGCGTCATGCATATCCCTGATATAAAACTTGCCCAAGTTCTTGACCGTTTCGAACAAATCGAAGCACGTATGGGCGCTACGACTGACAGTAACGAAATTGTGCAACTCGGAAAAGATTATGCCGAGTTAAAACCTGTCGCCGATGGTGTCAGAAAGCTACGCGATGTAAGGGCCGAGATGGAAGATCTCGAAGCCATGATGGAAGACCCTGAAATGGCCGCTATGGCGAAGGAAGAGCTGCAAGCGCTTAAAGACAGTTTGCCAGACCTTGAAAAAGAAGTTTCGCTGCTACTCCTCCCTAAAGATAAAGACGACAACGCATCCATCGTGCTTGAGATTCGCGCAGGAACAGGCGGTGATGAAGCGGCGATTTTTGCCGGTGATTTATTTGGTATGTATGCGCGTTATGCCTCTATCCAAGGCTGGAAAGTGGAAATTGAAAGCCAAGCCGATGCCGATATGGGCGGTTACAAAGAAATTGTCGCCTCCGTTTCGGGTGCGGGCGCTTATGGAAAAATGAAATTTGAATCCGGTGTGCATCGCGTGCAACGTGTACCGGTGACCGAAACGCAAGGGCGTGTTCACACCTCTGCTGCGACGGTGGCCGTACTGCCCGAGCCTGAAGATGTGGATATTGGTTTCTCAATGAATGATGTCCGCGTGGATACGATGCGGGCGTCTGGTGCAGGTGGTCAGCACGTCAATAAGACAGACTCGGCTGTGCGTATGACCCACATCCCCACAGGCGTTGTCGTTGTTTGTGATGCGAAGTCCCAACATGTGAACCGCGCAAATGCCGAACGTCTATTAAAGATGAAGCTTTATGATATTGAGAAGCAGCGTATTGATGCCGAACGGGCTGAAGAACGCGCAGGACAGGTGGGGTCCGGTGATCGTTCCGAGCGCATCCGCACCTACAACTATCCGCAAGGGCGTGTGACGGACCACCGTATTGGCCTGACACTTTATAATCTTGATAAAATTGTTGCGGGTGATGCCTTAGGAGATGTCGTGGATGCTCTTATGGCCGAAGATCAAGCCGCCCGCCTCGCGCAGATGGAAGCACAAGGCTGATAAATGTATGCAATTTCTTATCGATTCGTTCTCATGCAGCCAAATGAGGCTAATCAAAAAGAATTCGTACGGTGTTGGTCAGGTATAACAGAATTTTTCAAACAAAATGCCGGAGCTCTCGGCTCGCGCCTTCATAGAGGCGAAGACGGTGCCTTTTATGCCTATGCGCAATGGCCAGACAAAGCGACCTTTGAGGCCGCAGGCAATATTCTACCCACGGAAGATTTTGTGAGGCTTCGAATGGCTTGGGCTGAATTGTGCGAGCCCAGTGAAATCCTATGGGCCGGGGAGGTCTCGGAAGACCTCCTTGAGGGTTAAACCTTACTCCTCGGTCGGAATCAGTACCCCATTTTCATCCACGAGTGAGCCTTCTCCCGGTCCAACAGGGCCAATTTGAGCATCCTTTTCGCACAAATCGATAACTTCTTTACCTGCGTCATCAACATACATGACTTGGGCAGGCGTGAGAATAATCGTGCGTTTAACGCACTGCGTAATTGGCTCATAAGGGCCGTTGTCAATTTCTGTACAGGCGTTTTGTGTTCGCGTTTCCGCAGGAATCGTCACTTTTTGAAGGTTTGCAATGGATACGCAGGTTTGAACCGGTTCTGGCGCTATAACAACGACAGGGGCTTCGGGCTGTGTTGTCTGACAGGCTGTAACAGCAAGAGCAGAGAATATTGAGAGTGTTAAGATGCGGCGCATTTTGGCCTCCAATTAAGATTTAAGTTCTGATTAGCAGAGCTAGCATGACAAAACCATGTTCTATCTTTGTCAATTTGGTGACTTTTCTCATTAAAAAACGGACAGTTAACCAAAGAATAACAGATGAGGTTAAGACTTTCTTTCCATCCGTAAATCTATGTCACATAAGAAAAATGTGGCGATAGATACAGACGTTACAGCCTGTTAATTGGCAGGTCTGTGCGGCTATGACTATTCTGCCCTAAAAATGACACATCTAGCGCAATGGTTTCACTCATCATACGAGCGCTTAAACATAAGGTCTGATTATGACACCGGAACCCATGATGACACAGCTCGTTATGCAAGTGGCGACAACACTTGAACCCGCGAAGAGTGCAGGGGACTTCTCCTTTTGGGGGTTGTTCATGTTGGCCGATTGGGTTGTCAAAAGCGTGATGATCGTTCTGGCAATCGCGTCCATTTGGTCATGGGCGATCGCCATCAATAAATTTTTTATGTTCTACGTACTGCGCAAGCGGGCGACTGATTTTGAAGACACTTTTTGGTCAGGGCGGACTTTAGAAGATCTCTCCGCATCACTTGGTAATGACACCCGTGATCCTATGGCGCGCATTTTCGCGGCGGCTATGCGGGAATATAATGAAAGCCGAACAGGCGCACGTAGTGAAGGCGCGCTTCAAAGCACACGCCAACGTATCGACTCGGTAATGAACCTCGTTATCAACCGGGAAATGGCCAAGGCCGAAAAAGGCATGTCCGTCCTAGCCACCGTGGCGTCCGCTTCGGTCTTTGTGGGACTATTCGGTACGGTTTGGGGTATTATGAATTCGTTCCGCGCTATTGCCGTCAGTCAAAATACAAATTTGTCAGTGGTGGCGCCGGGTATCGCCGAGGCGTTGTTTGCGACAGCGCTTGGCCTTATCGCCGCTATTCCGGCTTTGGTGTTCTACAATAAGTTCAGTGCGGATTTAGACAGCTATGGTGGGCGTATCGAGGGCTATGCAGATGAGCTCTCCGCCATTCTCTCCCGTAAAATCAGTAAGGGCTCTTAGTCATGGGTGCCTCTGTATCAGGAAGCAGTCGGGGGGGGCGTGGTAGTGGCCGCCGTCGAAATCGTAGCGGTCGTCTGAATGCAGATATAAACGTCACGCCCTTGGTTGACGTTATGCTCGTGCTGTTGATCGTATTCATGGTCGCCGCGCCCCTTTTAAGCGTGGGTGTTCCGCTTGAGCTCCCGAAAACAGATGCGAAAAGCCTGCCGAGCCAAACGGAGCCAATTACAATTTCAGTCGATGAGGCAGGCGCTATTTATATCCAAGATACGCTCGTCACATTGGATGAATTGGCCCCGCGTCTCTCTGCCGTCGCCGCTAATGGCTATGAAGAACGTATTTATTTACGGGCTGACGAAGACTCTGATTATGGCGCTGTGATGAAGGTTATGGCACGTGTCAATGCCTCAGGCTTTTCCAATATCGGCCTCGTTACAGATCCGGTGTCGCAATAAAGCATGAAATTCGGTCTGCCGATATCGATTGGCTTACATGCCTTTGCCGTTGGAGCAGGGCTTATAGTGTTTGGGGGTAAGGCAAAGCCGTTTGAGGATAGCCGCATTATTCCGATTGAATTGGTCACTCTGTCAGAGAACACCAATATCAGTGCCGCCATTCGAAAACCCGTCAAAGAGATCTTACCTGAGCCCGAACCGGAAGAGCCAATGACGCTCGAAACGCCTATGGAGAATGCGGAGGAAGAGGCACCGGATTTTAGCGAACGCACAGAAGAGCCTGTTGAGAAAACGGTAGAGGAGATAATACCCGAAAAAGAACTGGAACCTACGGACATTCCCAAAGAGGTTGACCCTGAACCCGAGACCCAAGAGCCGGACGAACCAGTCTTTGATCTCGATAAGCTATCAGGATTGGTCAATAAAACGCGTTCGACGGCGCCTGAGAAAAATCAACAGCAAACATTACAATCAGAGCAAAACACCTATCGTTTTGCCGAGGCGGCACGATCGAGCTCAGGTGAGGGTACCGATATGACCCTATCAGAAATGGATGCTCTCCAATCGGCGATGTATAAGTGCTGGCGTATGCCCGCCGATGCGCAAAACCCTGAAAAGCTTGTTGTGTCTTTGGATGTAAAGCTCTTGCCGGGTGGTTTCGTTGATGATGTGCGTGTCAAAGACAGAACGAAATCACGTATGCGAGACCCCGGCAATCCGTTTTGGGATGTTGCGGAACAGCGCGCCTTACGGGCTGTGTCGCAATGTGCGCCTTATGATTTTCTGCCGGATGAAAAATACGCTAATTGGCGAAGTCTAACGCTGAATTTCGCGCCGCAATTGTAACATTCAAGAATAACTGATAGCGTGAGCTTATGAGAATACTATCTATGGGTTTGTTTTTCCGGTTTATTTGTACCGTTTTTATCATGGCATTGGCCTGGCCGAATTCAGCTTTTGCGCAGCTGGAAATCGATATTACCAAAGGCAATTTGGAGCCAACGCCCATTGCTGTACCGGATTTTCTGTCTCAGACAGAGAGTGGTCGTGAGCTTGGCGAACAGGTTGCTGAAATAATACGCACGGATCTTGAACGGTCCGGCCTTTTTAATTCGCTCGACCCGGCCAGTTTTATCGAAACGCAAACCAATATTGATTATGAGCCTAGCTATTCAGATTGGCGCGTTATTAAAGCCCAAGCCTTGGTTTCAGGCCGCATTGTTGAAGAAAGCGCCAATCGTATTCGTGTTGAATTTCGCCTTTGGGACGTTTTCGCAGCCAAGCAATTGGCCGGTATTCGCCTGGCCTCTACGCCGCAAAACTGGAAACGTACAGCCCATAAAGCCTCTGATGCGATTTATAAGGCGCTAACAGGTGAGGACGGATATTTTGATAGCCGCATTGTCTTTATCGATGAAAAAGGCACAAAGCTCAATCGCGAAAGACGCCTTGGCATTATGGATCAGGACGGCGCAAACCCTCAATATCTACTTGGCGGGTCAGAAATTGTTCTGACGCCTCGGTTTTCTCCGAGTAGTCAGAAAATTACATTCCTGTCTTATGAAAACATCCGTCCTCAAGTCTATCTTCTTGATATTGAGACAGGTCGCCGCGAACTTTTAGGGAATTTCCCCGGTATGACCTTTGCGCCTACCTTCTCTCCGGACGGCAATCAGCTTATTTTGTCTATGGCAAGGAAAGGGAATTCCGATATTTATGTTATGGATTTGACGACGCGCTCGACTAGTCGTTTAACCAATGACCCTGCGATTGACGTATCAGGCAGCTTTTCGCCTGATGGCCGTAAGATAGTCTTTAATTCTGACCGAGGCGGCTCACCACAGCTTTATGTTATGAACGCAGACGGTTCAGACCAGAAGCGGATTAGCTTTGGAAAAGGGCGCTATAGTGCACCTGTCTGGTCACCCCGTGGTGATAAAATTGCTTTTGTTAAAAGCTTGAGTGGTAAGTTCTCTATAGGCGTTATGGATGTTGACGGTAAAAATGAACGTATTTTGACCGAAAGCTATTTAGATGAAAGCCCGACATGGTCGCCAAATGGACGGGTTATCGCTTTTTCAAGGGAAACACGCGGACGGAACAGCAAAAGAGAGGTCTGGTCCGTCGATCTCACAGGGCAAAATCTGCGCCGTATCAATACACCCGGACAAGCCTCTGATCCCGCATGGTCGCCTTTATTGCCGTAACTTAATTAAATAAGGGGCGACAAATAAGACTTTCTACCTTGATTTTGCCTTATTCACGCTCTTAATCCTTGTCATGAGTTCGTAATGAGAGAAAAATAAGCTCACAAATGGAGGTCTTCATGAACCCGACGAAATTGATACTTGCCAGCGGATTGGCTCTGACACTGGCCGCTTGTGCGTCAACGCCTGAACCAGAAGTTATAGATGAGCCAGAAGTCGTTGAACAAGTTATCCCTGAAGTTATTGAGGAGCCTGAAGTCATCGTCCAAGCGCCGGTTCCGGAGGTTCTGCCCCCGGTTGAAAATAACCTACCGGCCCCTGGGTCTATTGAAGATTTTGCCTATCAATCTGGCGGCGAACCCCGTGTCTTCTTTGGTTATGACCAATATACACTTTCGCCCGAGGCACGCGATCGCCTGTCTCGACAAGCCAATTGGCTTCTGAACTATCAATCTGTGAACGCTATTATTGAAGGTCATGCTGATGAGCGCGGTACGCGCGAATACAATTTGGCCTTAGGGGCGCGTCGTGCCGAAGCCGTGAAATCCTTCCTTGTCAGTCAAGGCGTGGCGCCTTCGCGTTTGACTACAGTGTCTTATGGTAAAGAACGCCCAATTGATGCGCGTTCTAATGAGGCCGGATGGGCCCGAAATCGCCATGGCCATACGAACCTCACCTCTGGAGGTGTGTCCTAGATATTTTACTGCGCTGTTCACGCGCAGTTAATGACTATGGCTGATTCTTAACGCCCGTTCTTCTTGGCAATTTGCTATAGATGGCGGGCGTATTTATGTCTTTCACCCCTCCGATTGGAGAGATCTATGTTTAAATCCGGCTTAGCGGCTCTACTCTTTACCACAGCGCTTATAGCGGCTCCGGCGCAGGCCCAATCCCGTAAGGAACTCGCGGCTCAGAATGTTCAGCTTGCTGAACGTATTAGTGTTTTAGAATCTCGACTGCTTACAGGCGATCCTGCGGCGGAAAGACTCATGGCGCGGATTGACAGTTTGGAAATAGCGCAGCGCAACCTCACAGGTGAGTTGGAACGACTGCGTTATGAACGCGATACATTAAAGTCCGAAGTTGAAGCACTGACAGGTGATATTCGCGCGATGCAGGCCCTCTCAGACCGTATGAAAATACATTTGGATGCGGTTGATTTGGTCGCCAAGGAACAACAAAGCCGTTCAGCCCCCATCACTTATGGCCCGGCCACGTCCGCTCAGCCCAGTGTCGTGCCCGGTGCGCCGGTTTTGAAGGAACAAGAACTCGTTATTAATCCCGACGCATCTGCGCCTTATATTAATGAACCTCAAGCGCCTGTCGGTAATGACGTCAGTCAATTAGGTGAACTTGGCAAGACGAAGCTAGCTGAAGGCGATTTTGTCGGTGCCCAAACGGCCTTGAGTCAGTATTTGCAGTTTAATCCTGATGCCGCCGATGCAGGTGAGATGAATTTCTGGCTTGGTGAGAGTTATTATGTCCGGGGTGGATATGCCGATGCGGCCGATGCGTTTATCGCGTCTATGCGCACGGATCCAAAGGGCGTGAAAGCCCCTGATGCCATGGTACGCTTGGCAGCGACATTACGCCAGCTCGGCAATACTACTGAGGCCTGTCAGACCTTGGCAGCATTTCCAGCGCAATACCCTCAGGCTTCGGATACGGTAAAAGAAAAAGCCCGCATTGAAGCGGCCAGAACAGGGTGCTAACCGCGTGGCATGTTACAAGCCCAACTCGGACATCTCTATAGTCGCATATATGCGCTTGAGTCTGACAGTATAGCGATTGCTTTTTCCGGCGGTGGGGACAGTACAGCGCTTTTGCACGCCTTGAGAGATTTCCCGGGCGTCAATTATGCTTTTATCATTAATCATAATTTGCGCCCCGAAAGCGCAGCACAAACGCAGTCAGCCGCAAAATTTGCACAGTCTCTAGGCTATACCGTCAAAATCAAAAAATGGGAACATGACCAACCCAAGACGGGTGTTCAGGTTAAAGCCCGTGCTTTTCGTTATGCGGCCATGGGCCAAATGTGTCGTGAGCTGGACATCACGCATTTGCTCACCGCGCATACGGAAGATGATCAAGCGGAAACGCTCTTAATGCGCCAAGACCGAAGCACAGGCTGGCGTGGCTTGGCGGGTATGCGGCAACAGGCTTATGGTGCGCTTTGGCCGGCTCTCACAGATGTGACCTTAGTGCGTCCCTTGCTGAATGTCAGCCGTGAGGCTCTACGAGACTATAATCGCCGAGAGGCGTTAGAGTGGATAGAGGACCCGTCCAATGAAAATCAGGATTTCACCCGCGTGCGTGCGCGTCAAAAACTGATGGATGATTCCGAGTTGAAAGTCAGATTGCTGAATACGCAATCAGAGAACAAACACCGCCTGAGAGCGGAGAGACGATTGTTCAAAGATTGGATGTCTCGCTATGGTTCACTCAATCCGCAAGGTTTTATCGAATTAAGCCGCGTTCCGCCTGTTGAGCTTTTGCTTCATCTTTTACGGATTGCCTCTGGGACGGGTGGGCCGGTTGATGCGGCGCGGCGTGA
>CAYTAJ010000009.1:0-1129 GCA_964435725.1 uncultured Algimonas sp. | reverse complement strand
ACGTATGAAATTTTAACTTCACGCGGGCTTTATTTTGGCCACTCTGTTACTATGTGTTACACAGGCATGATTTTGCAAAAGGCATTATGATGAAAAAAGAAACGCCACCACAGAATTTCAACCCTCGAAACTTGATTGTTTGGGGTGTTATCGTCGCCATGTTCTTGGTGATGATTACCGTTACGCAAGGCAATTTTCAAAGCACAGCAAATTCGAAAGAGATGATTTATTCATCCTATGTCGAAGCGGTTAATAGTGGTGACGTCACGACCGCTAAGTTACAAAGAGAAGAAGGGTTGATTACGGGCACTTTATCTACGGGCGAAGAGTATCGCGTAAACATAGACCGTTTCGACGATGGCATTGTCAATTTGTTTGATGGAACAAGCGTGCAGCTAGATATTGAGGAGCCACAAAAGCGTAGTGTGTTAGCTGACCTCTTGATAGGGATTTTACCACTCCTCTTGATCGTTGGTCTCTTTTTCCTCTTCTTCCGGTCCATGCAGGGCGGGGGTCGCGGTGGTGCCATGAGCTTTGGTAAATCCAAAGCCAAACTTCTCACCGAAAACACGAAGAAGGTGACATTCGAAGATGTTGCTGGTGTCGAAAGTGCGAAAGAGGACCTAAAAGAAGTCGTTGAGTTCTTGCAGGATCCATCGCGTTTCACGCGCTTGGGCGCGCGTATTCCAACAGGGGCCTTACTTGTAGGCCCTCCCGGTACAGGTAAAACTTTGCTGGCCCGTGCTGTAGCGGGTGAGGCAGGCGTGCCGTTCTTTACGATTTCCGGTTCTGACTTTGTAGAAATGTTTGTCGGTGTCGGTGCATCCCGTGTCCGCGAGATGTTTGCGGATGCGCGTAAACACGCCCCTTGTATTATCTTTATTGACGAAATTGACGCTGTGGGTCGTCACCGGGGTGTCGGTACATCGGGTGGTCACGAAGAACGCGAACAGACCTTGAACCAACTCTTAGTCGAAATGGACGGTTTTGACGGTCAGGAAGGTATTATCATCATCGCGGCAACCAACCGCCCAGACGTGCTTGATAAAGCGCTCTTGCGTCCGGGTCGTTTTGACCGTCAGATTGAGGTGCCGTATCCTGATATTCAAGGCCGCGAGAAAATTCTCGA
>CAYTAJ010000008.1:49303-55697 GCA_964435725.1 uncultured Algimonas sp. | reverse complement strand
CCGCGTGAGAATAAGTTAGGGCGTCTCGTCTGGCTCGCCCAAAACGCCAAATTCTTCGAAGCCCCTGTCGGCATTATTATCACAGGCCATAAGGGTCTCGAAATGCCACAATATATGGATATCGGTATTTTGTTGCAGTCTATAATGCTCCTGGCGCGTGAAAACGGTCTGCACACGGCGCCGCAGGGCTGGTGGCGAAACTGGACATCGGTCTGTCATGAGATGTTAGACATCCCTGATGAAGAAGAAGTGCTAGTTGGTATGTCATTAGGCTATGGCAATCCAGATGCACCTGTAAATGATCTTTATGCGGACCGTGCGACGCTATCTGAAGTCGCAAAATTCTACGATTGATAGAAGTTTTTCTATAAAAAAGACCTGAATTTCGTTTTATTTCAAATAAAGCGAAATTTTTTTTGCCTTTTTTCGTGCGTTGGCATGCTTGAATAATACTTGCATGTATATTTGCTTTAATATCATTTTTACTTAAAGTAATTATGTTTTAATCAAGTAATAATTTAAAAGTAACTGATATTTACTTGTTTTAATATAGATAAAACTTGATTAACCCTGTTTCTTGTTAACTCTATATTTATCCTGTGAAGCAAAAGTCTAATCACGCACTGGATGACACGGAATGAAAACCGGCCCCAGGCGGCCTCGACCGACCGGACGTCCCGGGCTCTCGAAGGTATTAGGTGAGACGAAAAAAACAGGGGGGTCATATGGCCTTTACAACATTAGAAGTTCAAGAAGCCGAACAGGCAATTGCCGTTCAAGCCAATTCAGAAGACATGTTCCGTTTGGGCTTGATCTATTCAACAGATGTCGAAGATCGCGGTCCTGACTTTATCGAAGCGCATAAATGGTTCAGCCTCGCAGCGATGATGGGCTCTGCTCCGGCAAAAGCTTATCAAGCTGAATTAAAAGCTGAGATGAGCCAAGAAGACGTGACATTAGCGCTTCGTGCGGCGCGCGGTTGGTTGGCTGAAAACCGTGACATGGTGAAAAAGGCGGCATAAGCCCCTTACTTCATGCAATGAAAAAGGGCCGCTTGAACGGCCCTGATAAAACACGCGTTATCAATAGCTTACGGCGATATAACCGTTGTTCCGCCATTATTTTGGCCGAATTGATAGCTCAAATTGAAGTCGACAGGTAAGGCACTTCGGAAATTCTGCATGAATGTTCCGACTTCAGCCAAAGTTGTCTGAGGCACAAAGATAATATCGCCGCGACGTAGCTGCATATTATCGTCATATTCGCGGATATTGAGTAATCCGTTGCGAATATTGACTGTTCGCATCATCATGCCGCCATTGGGTGCGCGGCGGAGGACGGCGACTTGAGACGTTCGCGCCGTTGGGCGCATGCCACCTGCCATAAAGACGGCTTCAATAACACCAATTTGTCCCGGAATAGTATAAGTGCCGGGTGTTCCAACCTCTCCGCCTACAAAGATTTGCTGCGGTGCGTAGGCGCGCGGCGTTACGGCAACTGTAGGATCCCGTAATTGCTTGGAAAGTTCCGCTTGCAAGAGCTGCTGTACTTGCACGAAACTCCGTCCTGCCGCCATGATAGGCTGACTCATCGGCATAACAATACGACCATCAGGGCCTACTGTGAGTGTTCTGGAAAGCTCTGGAGCAGAAGAAACAACTATATCTAGCTGGTCGTCTGGCTGAATGAGGTAATCAGGTTCCCATTCAATCCATTGTTGGAAAACCGCGCCGGGCGGGGCCGGGCGGGCCGGGACTTGATAAGCCAGATTTTTCTGCCCGCGCAAACGGGCCATCAAACCCCCATATTTTTTCTGTGGTTTGGCCTTTTGCGGCTGGCTTTGCGGATAATATCTTAACGGCTGTTGAGCGGGCAAGTGATGCGGAGCCCTTTTTACGACAGGCGCATTAACCGTGTTTCCATAGCGAGATTGTGCAAGTGATTCGCTTGAGACACTGACCAATAAGGCGCCTGAAAGCACCAAAAGACCTAAGGTTTTGAAGGATTTCCGCATAAATATAGCCTGATAATCACGTTTTCTGCATGCAATTCGATTTTTTTCAATTGTTAATAAGAATGGATAAGGAATTATTAAAATTTACAGGTCTTTATGGTTAACGAATCGATATGAGGATGGGCTATGGCCTTTTTTGGTCTGGGTAAAAAAAACGGTGAGACGCAGGCTAAGTCTAAAGGGCGTAGTCGCAAACAACCTGTTATGGACACAAGCGTAGAGGCGGCTCAGCCGTCGTCACAGGGTCGTCGTTATTCTGATAGCTCAGATGCTTATGATAATTTGACAGTGGCTGATTATGCTCAAGGCATGCCGAATATCCGTTTGTCTGAAGCCGTAAAGTCATTCGGCCGGCAATTGAAGTGGGTTATCCCTCTCTTCATAATTGGAACGGTTGTCGCGTTTTATGCCACGAAAGACTTTAAACGCACATATCAAGCTGACGGTACACTTATGGTGCAAGTTGGCACTGAACATATTTATCAGCCTGTGAGCGGACAAAATGGACAGAATGCGCTACAACTTACGACTGATGCCATTATCCAAACAGAAGCCAGTATTATTAAAAATCCGGAAGTGATCGATGCCGTAATCGGGCAGATGACGTCCTCGCCTTCTGACAGCCTTCGATTCGACCGAGATGCGGAGTTAAAAATAAGAGCAGCAGGCGGCAATCAAGCGGCTAAGGCTGAAGCGCAAATGGAACGTCGGAAACGCGTTGAGTCTTCTTTCGCCGTTATGCCGCAAGCTAAATCTTCTATTATCAATTTAGCCTACAAGCATGAAGATCCAACCGTCGCTGTGGAAACGCTCAATGCCTTTATTGATGAATATCAAGCGTTCCGCCGGAATGTCTTCGTTGAGGGCAGTGGCGACATTATTAGTCAGCGGAGATTAGCGACAGAGCAGCAGCTCAATGAAAATGAGCGGATGATCGCGCGATTCCTACAACGCAATAACATCTCCGACTTTGAGTCCGAGCAAGAAGGGGCGCAAAAGCGCACTGAAGATCTAAAGGCATTGCTGAATACGACCCGTGCCCAAATAGCGGAGACCGAAGCCGCGCTCGCTATCGTGGAAGATCAGCTCCGTCAAACACCGGCTATGATTGACCTTTATATTGAGGATCGGGCGTCCCAACGCATCGCACAGGCTGAATTGGAATTGGGTCAGCTCCTTGCCAAATACTTGCCGACAAGCGATCCTGTCCGCCAAAAACAGGCAGAATTGCAAGAGCTTAGATCTGTTCAGCAAGGTTATAATGGGCAAGTGGTTGGTGGTCGTCGCCAAGGCCCTAACCCTGTTTTTCAAACACTTACAACACGCCGTAATACGCTTCAATCCACAGCGGATGCTCAACGTGAAAAAGAGTTTACGCTCCAACGTCAATTGGACGGTGCCGATGCGAAAGTCCGTCGTTTAACGCAGTTAAACCCTGAATTTCAAAATCTCTTACGTGAGCGCAAAACATTGGCAGAGCGTCTGGACGCCTATAATACACGTGAGCAAGAAGCCCTTATCAACCAAGACCAAGCCGAAGCGAATAATGAGAACGTCCGTGAAATTTCTCGCGCCCGTTACGCTCAAAAAGGACGTAATATGCGGGCCGTCATGTTTTTACTCGCTTCCGTCTTTTGGGGCTTTGTCTTGTTCATGATTGCCTTGGCGCGTGTCTTCCTCGACCCTCGCCTATATGTCGCAAAAACGAGCAGGCGTACCGTTGAACGCCAGCCACAAACTGCGCCTGCACCTGTATACAACGACCCTATACCGGAACCTGTCAGCCCTGACTTTGTACCGGATGAATATCAGCCGGCAACCACACCGTCGCATGTGCCTACGCCCTATGCGCCTGCAGCGGCTCAGCAAACGGCTTATCAACCTTATGCCGAACCAACGCATGCCCCTTCGGGTACGCCGCAATATGCGACATCAGCCTATGCGCCTGATTATTCAAACCAAGCGACAATGGGTGCGGAAAGCAGACCAGTTGAATGGACGCCGCCAGCGGCTCAGATGCAGAGCGATGGCATGGTTACCCAACCTTTGGGTAGCTCAGCAGCGGTCGACATGTACCCCAACCCTTATGCGCCAACCCTGCAAACACCTCAACAAGCGCAAAATAATCAGGGTATGAATGTGTTAGGGACATTACCTCCGAACTCGACGGTTTAGTTTTTATACCGTAAAGCCAATGTATGGAATCACAGTCTGATATGGGCGTAAATGTGCTTCAATCCGTTTTCGACGGATTGCGAGCGTCTCCTCGTTCAGACGGGTTGGGCCAAATCATTCAAGTTTTGTCCGCGACGACTCAGTCCGGCACTAGCCATGTTGCCCGCAACCTGGCTTTGATAGGCGCGCGGCAACCGGCCGATGATGGTAAGCGCGTTGGCTTATTTGATTGCGACTATGCTCAACTGGCACAGACCAATCACTTTTTTACTGCCACACGTGCCAATCAAATGCAGGGCCCTTATGATGCATCATTCGGTGCGCAAGGGTGTTGGCATATTGCACATAGCAATGGCAGTTATTCAGACAATAGCAATATATGTGGCCTTTACATAGACAGCCAAACCGGATTGGCCGTGACGTCACTTTTTTGGGATCAGCTCTATCAATCAGATCGCGTTACGCTCCGACAAGCCCCACCCTATTGGCAGGTCTTGCGCTCACATTTTTCTTACGTGTTCGTCGATTGTCCTGCGCTTGATAGGTCAACAGATGGGCTTTTAATTGCGCCTGATTGCGATCAAACAATTCTTGTCGCAAAAGCTGATACGTCGAGTAATCCTGTCCATCAATCAGCGCGTGACAAAATAATCCAAGCCGGGGGTCGCTATTCAGGGCTTTTATTAAATGCCGGCGCGCCTATGCGCCTTATCAATCAGACAGCGGAACAGATTGCGTCAAACAAGCCTGTTTAATTGCCGTAGAGCTTGGGTGAGAAAACCTTAAACCAGAATATTTTGCCAATGCCTTGTGCAAATTTCGCCAAAGCTTTTACGCGTTTAGGGGATTGAATGAGGTTTGTGGCGATTAGTTGCGGCAATGTCAGCAAAGCTTGTGCGCCACCTACGGCCATCCAGAACAGGACGCGCGGCGTACCTTTGAGGCCGACTTCACTCGCCTCTTGTGACGGGCTTTGGCCGAACGCAAAATTACGAAGCCAGATATATCTGATTGTCGCGCGTTTCTCCGGCACATGCTCCAGACATTTGGCGTCATTTGTCCAGACGGCTTTTGTGCCGCGTTCCATCACATGACGGAAGAACGCGTCGTCTTCACCCCCTGTTTGGTTCATGGCCGGGTCAAAGACAGGGGAAGGCATATCACATTTTTTACGGTCAACCAGACACCCGCCGGTCGCAACGCCTTCATCAATAAGACCTGTTTCCGTGTACGGAATGCGGTCGAAAGCCGGTGCCATATAGGGATAAATGGCTTTCCCTTCGGGCATGACGGCATCAACGGGTCCAAAGACTAACCCCGCATCAAAATCATCGCTGGCTTTGAGTGACTGTGTAACCCATCCCTCCAAAGCCTCCATGTCATCATCTAAAAAAGCGATGTAGCGCCCACGCGCATTTTTCAACGCCGTATTCCGTGCATTGGAAACGCCGGGATTGGGTTCATGAACGTAAAATGTTGTGACATCCGTTTGGTCAATGAACGCTGTGACAATATCCCTTGCCGAGGCTGCAGGATCATTATCCGTCACGACGATTTCGCATAGTTTCTGTTTGCGGGCTTCGTCTTCAACACTCTTGAGAGCGCGGAGAATATCATCCGGACGCTTGTAGGTCGGGATGACAATAGAGACACCGATTTCGTTCCATAGATCGCTCATCACTGACTCCCTCGGATAGTGTCTAACGCGTCAATGACCGGCAATACGTCTGCATTAATGGCCGCTAGATCGCTCAAAATTGTCTCAAACTCTGAAGGCGTGCAGCCATACTCACTCGGATTTTCACGCACATCATGCGTGAACAAAATGAGCCAGCTTGGGTGTTGTTCCAGTCTACGTATGGCTTGCCGTGTCTGTTCAAAATCCGAACCGGAGAAAAGTCTTTGTGACGCCGCTTGGTTGAGATCGATTGAATGCGAACACGTTGGCGAGTGGATGCCTCGCATCAAATCAAAGCGTTTTGATAAAGCTGTTTTAGTTGCAAAAGAGACTTCGCCATACGGATAGGCAAAGCTCCGTGAGGGCGGAATCTCGAGTGACTTTAATAAGTCTTGGTTCTTTTCAATGTCGCTCAAAAAAGACGTTGAAGAGACGGCATTGGCATCAATATGCGCAAAGGTATGGTCCGCAATTTCATGACCAGCCTCATAAGCGGTTTTCATGTCTTGCGCGCTCATATGCAGGCC
>CAYTAJ010000008.1:40189-49203 GCA_964435725.1 uncultured Algimonas sp. | reverse complement strand
TTTCATGACCAGCCTCATAAGCGGTTTTCATGTCTTGCGCGCTCATATGCAGGCCCAAATGATTTGTGGTGTCACATAATCCCATGGCTGCGTAAATCGTACTTTTCCATCCACGCTTTTCCATTGCGGGCAAGGCCGTTTCAAAAACAGATCGCGGGCAGTCATCGAAACTAATACTGACGATAGGTCTCTCGAGATTAAGTTTCAGCGGTCGGCGCGCGCGATATTTGACGAGCCTGCGAGAGATGCGTGCCGGTAAAGACTTTGCAGGTACATAGATATTGAAGTCCGTATGTGCGTTCATGACAAAGCCTCCGCATACCAAGAGGCGCGCCATAGCTTCAGCGCGAATAAGCGGGCTTTCATCGGGGCGGGGGCTTTGACAATCGCTTTTAGAAAAGGACGCATAAAGCTTTGTCCGGGAACATTTTTAAGCGTTTTTGACAGGCGATAGAGCGTTAGCGTTTTGGCTAATTCAGGGTGTTTTTCAGTGAAACGCACATAGTTATGACCGCTATTTTTAAAGCGATTGAGTAAGGTCTCTGTGCTCTCCAGACCTAGATGTAGGGCAGGGTTATCAATATGAAGCAAGCGATGAGACTGGCTGATACGGGCAGCCCATTCACTGTCTTCCCAGCCCCAGCCTTTGAAACCATCATCAAATGGGTTTTCTGTTATCACTGATTTTTTCAGACAGAGATTAGAAGAGGCGACATATTGCGGGCCTGCGGCTTGACGTTCAGATAAAGGCAAACAATCGGAGACGGCAGAGAGGGCGCGGTGTAACTCGCCGGACCTATCAGAGGCTGTCTCTTCGACTTTAAACCCACCGAAAATGACATCGGCAGAGTTTGTTTCAATCAGATCTAAATAGTTTTGTAAAAACGCCTCTGATGTCGGCCGCATATCGGCGTCTAAAAACAAAATCCAATCAGCCCGTGCCGCTTTTTGTAAATGATTGCGTGCTGCAGACCGTCCCTGATTTTGCGCCAAGGTGATAAGCTTCACAGCCGATTTCTGACTCTGGATGAGGACTGATAGCTTTTTAGACAGCGTTTCATCCCCCGTGCCATCATCCACAATGATGATCTCAAATGACGCCGTTGTCTTTTGTTGGCTCAAGTCTTTTATCAACGCACCGGCATCATCTTTGTAGAATGGAATGAGGACAGAGAGCTTAGGTTTTATAGCTTTGAATGAGGGGCTTTCAATTGATGTTTTGTTGAGACTATTCATTGACAGCCTCCTGCAATTGCGCAGGTTTTATACGCGCGTAAATATCGGATATTACGGACCGACACTCTGCCGCATTAATTACCCAGCATGCTACGCCGTAAATTAAAGCGCCCCATCCTGCTTTGGCGAATAAGAGAACAGGTGACGCCCAGTTCTCGGGCCACGGTAAGACGAGAACTCCGCCTGCCATAATCAAACAGGCTACGGAAATTTGGAAGAAGGCTTTGATTGGCAGGGGCAGGGGATAATGTTTGCGGGCAACAATGAAAGCGATAATAGCGCCGAAGAGATAAGCGCTGATTGTCGCATAAACAGCGCCTAGCAATCCAAAAATAGGAATGAGCCATAAATTTAACCCGATGTTTAACACGAAAGGCGGCACCATCACCCAGACAAAGGATTTTGTTGCACCGGAAATCATAAAGGCGCGTTGGATATAGTAATTAATAAAACCGTTCAGAACACCTGCAAAGGCAATCCAGGGCATGACCATAACCGCATTATCGCGCACAGATTCACCTATGATAAAACCCGCATCTTTAGCCACAAGCGCGATGCCTGTTGCTGCAGGAAGGGTAATCCAAAGCAATGTCGCCCCATAATTACGCATGATGGATTGCGAAACATCGGAACCATTTTTCTCAAATGCCGTAATGGCCACAGGCGTGACTGCCATGGCAAGCCACACAAATATAATTTCCAAACTACGATTTGCGAGATTGTAGCCCGCATTATATTCTCCCGCTGAGGCTTCCCCCATCAGACCGGCAATAAGATACACATCGGCCGAATTAAGCGCATAAGTCAGCATCAAAGAAAGACTAAGCGGGATACCATAGACTGTATAAGTCTTCATTTTTTCTTTGTCGAAAACACCGCCCTTGAGTTTGGGTATCATGAATAAAAGGTCGACGCTTAAGACAATCAAAGCCCCTAATATAATTCCGACAAATGGCCCAGTTTCACGCAAGGGTGTTGCCAAAATAAGGATAATACCGATGGCAAAGCCTAAGATTGTTTGTGTCGAAAAACTGATCGAATAGCGTTTAATGCGGTGGGCGGCTTTATGGGCTTCCATGCCAATATTGATAAAGACTGACACACATGTTGAGCCTATGGCAAAGGCGATGACGGTTTTTAATGTATCAGGCAAAGGCGCGAATATAATTATGGCGGCATATAGAATAGCCGCAATAAAACACATCCCCACCGCCATAAGGTATAGTGTTTTGAGGTGGGTTGCGACTGAGTTTTCCCGCTCGGCTCTGGCTTGGAAACGCGCCATGGCACCTTCAATCCATGTGAACATCATCGTGTGCGCAAAGTGCATTGTGATAATCGCAACGGCATAGCGTCCAAACTCTTCCGCTGAAAGCAGCCGTGTTAAAATCACGACTGTTCCGAAACTCACAATGATATTTGCAAGGTTCACAGGAATATAAGCAAGCATAGACCGGCCCATCATGGTCGGCCTCCTTGATAAAGATATGTCGATTTAGGCAGCATTATCGAATAGTGTCTTTATCGCCCAGAAGGACAGGAATGGTCACGGCCATGATGTAGAGGTCGAGCCAGAAATTGCTACGCTCAATATAATCGACATCTAGCTGCACGCGTCGTTCTACATCTTCCGCTGTTTCCAGGGCACCACGTGATCCATTGATCTGCGCCCAGCCTGTCATACCGGGTTTCACACGGTGGCGATGGGCATATTCTTCGACGAGTTCGATACTCTCTTTTCCGGCCGTTCGCATGCCAACGGCGTGAGGGCGTGGACCAACAAGAGACATTTCACCTTTAAGCACGTTCAAGAGTTGAGGTAGTTCATCAATGCTGGTCTTACGGATAATGCGTCCGATTTTAGTGACACGCGCATCGCCTTTTGTGACCTGTTGCGCGGCGTTCAGATCTTCTTTGTCTTTGGCCATAGAACGGAACTTATAAACATTGAATATGCGGTTATTAGATCCGTGGCGCGGTTGTTTGAAAATAACGGGGCCGGGGCTGTCGAGCTTGATGAGAAGCGCAACCAAAAGCAAGAACGGCATACCAACGATGAGCGCAATTGAACTGATAATGACATCCGTCATGCGCTTAATCGCTATGTGGTGACCGCTTTTCTGTTTGCCTGTTACATCTCGCAAGCTGATCTCAGCTATCTCTGAGACGCGTTGTTGAACGTGATTCAGCGTTTCAAATTCATCCACGACAAAGGCAATACGATTAGGCAGGAGACGCACTTGATCGACAAAGGCTTTCTTCCGCTCTGCGGCCATAGACGGTAAAGTCACGACAATACGGTTGACGAAGGGAAGCTTTTCCCAAGCCAGAAGATCTTCGACACGTCCGACAACGGGTACACCATGAATATTCAGAGGGGCACGGGTGAGGCGATCATCAAAAATCGCCAAAATATTCAGTTCTTTCGTTTTGGCATTCTCTTCAATAATCCGGCGTGCAGACTCTGTTGCCCCAAGCATAACAATAGTTGGCGCAAGAGCGCCTTTAAGGTGAAGGCGTCTTGTATGCACGTAATACAGTCCGTGTAAGACCAAGAGAGCCAGTGTAGCACCGAGGCCCGCTTTGGCTAATGCATCAGGTAAGAAACTTTCCGGACGGATAATCAGGGCAAATGTCAACCAAGCGCCTAAGGCTCCGGCAGAGGCGAGCGCAACTTTTCTTAAATGTTGACCAAAGGTTTCTGTTGGGGAGAAACGATGGGCGCGGTTCATAAATAAGAGGCTGATAAAAAAGAAGCTTCCGAGGACTGATGCGGCGACAGGCGCTATAATTCCATTATTGTTTAGACCGACATATCCATTCCAAATACCAATCGCGATAACGGATATAACTGTGATGACGTCAAGGCCTCTCATCATGAAGCGCAGGGCATTCATATTGGTTTGTTTTTCAGGTACCTTAATGTCCGCGACCGTTTTACGGCGACGGCGGCGTTCCGGCATAGACGGCAAAGGGGATTGAACCGCCATGCGTTTTTCATCGCTCTTACGGCTCGAAGCCACTGTCTGTCCCAATCCGGTTGTAAAGATTGGGTTCAGTGGTAAATCATCCTTATGATTTGGCTTTCCTGACATGTTTTCCCACCTCATTATTGTCAATTTCATGCTGAAACATGCGGTATTTTTGTTCCCGCAAGCTCAACACGAGAGGCATGCGCCATCTGTGCCTCGCGCTCTTATATGTTATGAATATGACCAATTCGCGCGGATTTATGGTTAAAATGGACTTAATTTTCATTGCTTTGACGGCTTGAAGTTCAAAAATGCGGTAAATGAGTTAGCTATTCATGATTTCGTTAAGCTTATCCCTAGGCTTAAGCGTGTTCATTGTCTCGAAAAAGGACAAGGATGGAGTGGTGATTGGTATTCAAATCTTTGAAAGGTAAATTGTGCTTATGAATAAGTAATTTGTAGTAAAATCTACCCAATAACAAAAATATCGCATCAAAAATATATGTTCACGGCGCGCTTTCGGCGTTATGTATGCCAAGGAATTCGTGGAGAATGATTATGAGAACGATTGGTCATTTTATTGATGGCAAACGAGTCGAAGGCGCGTCTGGCCGAACCGAGGATATTTTCAATCCAAATACCGGTGAGGTGCAAGCCAAAGTGTCAATGGCTACGCCGTCCGAACTGGATGCCGCTATTGTCTCTGCGGCTGAAGCGCAAATCAAGTGGGCCAATACGAACCCGCAGAAACGCTCTCGTGTCCTCTTCGCGTATAAACAATTGGTCGAAGCCAATATGGATGACCTTGCGGCGATGCTATCCTCTGAGCATGGTAAAGTTTTGGCCGATAGCCGAGGTGACGTCATTCGCGGTATCGACGTTATCGAATTTGCCTGCGGTATTCCCCACGGTCAAAAAGGGGAGCATACTTACGGGGCCGGGCCTGAGATTGATGTCTATTCCATGCGTAAGCCGCTTGGCGTTGTCGCGGGAATTACGCCGTTTAACTTCCCGGCGATGATTCCGATGTGGATGTTCGGCATGGCTATTGCGACCGGTAATGCCTGTATTTTAAAGCCATCAGAAAAAGACCCGTCCGTCCCTATGCGTTTGGCCGAGCTGTTTGTGGAGGCCGGTGGCCCTGTGGGCCTATTGCAATGTATCAATGGTGATAAGGAAATCGTGGATGCAATTTGTGACCACCCGACCATTAAAGCCGTAAGCTTTGTTGGGTCTTCGGATATCGCGCAATATGTCTATGCTCGCGCGACAGCTAATGGCAAACGCGCACAATGTATGGGCGGGGCGAAAAATCACGGTATCATCATGCCCGATGCTAATATGGATCAGGCGGTCAAAGATATTCTTGGCGCAGCCTATGGTTCCGCTGGCGAGCGTTGCATGGCGTTGCCGGTAGTTGTGCCTGTGGGTGAGGGCACAGCGGAGCGATTCTTAGAGAAAATGCTGCCTGCGATTGAGAAAATGAAAGTGGGCGTCTCAGAAGACCCAGACGCTGATTACGGTCCCGTCGTGACGGGCGTGCACCGCGATAGTATCAAGGCGCAAGTCACGAAAGCTGTTGAAGAGGGTGCAGACCTATTGGTGGATGGGCGTGAGTTTGAATTGCAAGGCTATGAAGACGGTTTCTTCATTGGGCCGTCACTCCTTGATAATGTGACACCTGACATGGAAACCTATCAAGATGAAATTTTTGGCCCTGTCTTACAAATCGTGAGAGCGTATACATTTGAGGAAGCGCTGAAACTTCCCTCTGAACATCAATATGGAAACGGTGTCGCCATTTTCACGCAAAACGGTCGTGTTGCTCGGGAATTTGCAGATCGCGTCGAGGTCGGTATGGTTGGGATAAATGTGCCGATTCCGGTACCCGTTGCCTATCACAGCTTTGGTGGATGGAAACGCTCCGCCTTTGGTGATGCTAATCAATATGGCATGGAAGGTTTACGTTTCTATACGAAAGTGAAAACCGTAACGCAGAGGTGGCCGGAAGGCGAAACCGAAGATTCCGCCTTTATCATTCCGACGTTTTAACGAATTCTATCGACGGGCGTTGACTCACCGACTGTGAGTTTTGAGAAGCTCACTTGGGTGTAGTCACCATTGGCTTTATCCACTTCCCATTCACCAGTGCCGGGACAGCCCGCATACCAAAATCCACCTCCGGATTTTGTGCTGCACTGGTTATAGGCACCGGCTTTGAAATAGAGTGAGTCACCGCCGTAACTAAACTTGTTATCTAATGGGTCGCGTTTCCCATAGGGATCGACATTGTGGACAAGGCTTTTCGTGTATTGCACTGTTCCGTGACGCTCACTCTCAAACGTCACATACATCGTATTGCGGTGTACATTAATTGTATAGCTGAACTCTTCACCCAATTTAATACCGGCTTCACCAGGGTCTTCCTGACTGTCCCAAGTGTTACCGAAAGCAGAGTAAGCGAGATCTGTGCGATTATCGTCGTTTTTGGCCAAATTACGTTCATAGGTCCAAAAAACAGAGCCATATTCATGCTCAGGAAACTTCTTGAAGTAAATTTTGATAGGCTCATTACCGAAACCAAAGCCAGATGTTGTATTATCATATTTTACGGCGTGAATTTGACCAACAACAACGGAATGAGCGGCTTTCGTGCTCCGATCGCCCGCGCGCAGCGCAACGTGATCCACTTTGAGGGTAGCATCTAAGCGACCACCAATGCGTCCAAAATCTTTTGACCCTTTTCGGGCTTCGACCGCAAAATTATTTTTGGCGCCATGCGTTTTGTGGCTAGTCTTCGTTCCCCGAAGCATTTGACGCAGTTCTGAGCGCGTATTCGTAGAATTAGGCGTTGTAGCTGCTTTATTCGGGGCGGCAAAAACGAGATAATTGTTTTCATCGAGATAGAAAAAATCAGGATGCGAGAACTTCTTTAGCTTTTTAACTGAAATAGTGTCAGGCTTTTTGTCTTTATTTCCGTCCAATGGAATAGTGATGTTCCATTCCGAAAGGTCAAATACGTCTGCGGGTAGGCGTTCTGATTGTGCCGAAGCTGTCGCAGCAAGGGTTATAAAGGCTAATCCGGTCACGGATAAAGACAAAGCATGTTTAAACATTATATCTCACTTAGGGTTTAAAGGTAGAATTTTTCGTCAAATCCATTCATTTGGATAGAGTGTATACTATCATAGCTGAATGTGGGCTGAAATTTTGTTCATTTTTATCATTATAAAACATATGTTTTGGATTCTGACTTAGAGACTTAATATGGATTTCCAGCTTACCGAAGAGCAGACGCTTATTCAAGATATGGCGCGCCAATTTGCGGAAGGCGAACTCGCGCCGCATTCAGCCATGTGGGATGAAGAGAAATTTCTGGATCGCGATGTCTTTAAGAAGGCAGCGGAGCTTGGATTTTTAGGTATTTATACAAGTGAAGAGCATGGCGGTACGGCCTTGTCACGTTTAGACTCCGCCCTTGTCTTTGAACAACTTGCAGCAGGGGATGTCTCTCATACTGCGATGATGACAATTCATAATATGGCGACGTGGATGATTGATCGCTATGGCGATGATGATTTGCGGGCTAAATATGTGCCGCGTTTGGTCACCGGTGAGTTAATTGCGTCTTATTGCTTGACAGAGCCGGGGAGTGGGTCTGATGCGGCGTCGCTGTCAACGAAGGCTGTCCGCGACGGCGATGACTATATCTTGAATGGGTCGAAGACATTTATTTCCGGGGCCGGATGGTCAGATATTTATGTGGTGATGGCGCGAACCTCTGATGATGGCGCGCGTGGGGTGTCTACTTTCGTCGTTGAAAAAGGCACACTGGGTCTGTCTTTCGGGGCGAATGAAAAGAAGATGGGCTGGAATGCGCAACCCACGGCACAAGTCATTTTTGAGGATTGTCGTATTCCGGCGAGTAATTGCGTCGGCCAAGAGGGTGAAGGTTTTAAATTCGCCATGAGTGGTCTGGATGGAGGCCGTATCAATATTGGCGCCTGTTCTTTGGGGGGTGCCCAAAAAGCCCTTGATGTGACGCTTGAATACACAAAAGACCGGAAACAATTTGGCAAGAGCATTTCTGATTTCCAAAATACGCAATTTATGCTCGCCGATATGGCAACGGAACTCGAGGCCTCTCGTATCATGATTTATCGCGCCGCTGATATGGTAGATAAAAAAATTCCCAATGCAGGGGCAGCTTGCGCGATGGCTAAACGCTTTGCGACGGATATGTGTTCAAAAATCGCCAATGATGCGCTGCAACTCCATGGTGGTTATGGCTATCTCAAAGATTATCCGATTGAGCAGATTGTTCGAGATCTGCGCGTGCATCAAATCTTGGAAGGTACAAACCAGATCATGCGCATGATCGTGAGTCGGAGCTTGTTGAGGCAGTGATTATTCTCAAGCATCAAAAATTTCCTCCACCGCGAAGCGGGGGAGGTGCTTGTAGCGTTTTTCCAAAACGCGAAAAGCGGAGGGGGTGTAGCGCGTCTGCGCTGCCAAGAAACTTTTTTACGCATATGATACTTTCGCCTACCCCCTCCGACCGCCATGTTTCTTCGAAACATTCTGGCCACCTCCCCCGCTCCGGCGGTGGAGGGAAACTATTGGAGCTATAATGACCACTGAAATAATTTCCCGCGTCGTTGGCAATCTCGGCCATATAACCCTTAATCGCCCAAAGGCGCTTAATGCGCTAACGCTAAACATGTGCGAAGAGATTACGCGTTTACTCCTCAAATGGGAAAAAGACGATAATATCGGCGCTGTGCTGATCGACGGTGCCGGAGACCG
>CAYTAJ010000008.1:38187-40089 GCA_964435725.1 uncultured Algimonas sp. | reverse complement strand
AATGGGAAAAAGACGATAATATCGGCGCTGTGCTGATCGACGGTGCCGGAGACCGCGCATTTTGCGCAGGCGGCGATGTCATTCTTTTGCATGATAGTGGGAAAGCAGGTGATGATCGCGCGGAACAATTCTGGCGGACAGAATATGCACTAAACGAATTAATTCACCGTTATTCCAAGCCTTACATTACTCTGATTGATGGGTTTGTGATGGGGGGTGGCGTTGGCCTGTCCGTGCATGGGCAATATCGCATTGCTGGTGACACAACGATGTTCGCCATGCCGGAAACGGGCATTGGTTACTTCCCCGATGTGGGCGGGACTTATTTCCTCCCGCGATTAGGCTTAGATATCGGCCAGTGGTTGGGCCTCACCGGGGCGCGTTTGAATGCTGCGCAGTCCCTGGAATTGGGTGTCGCGAATGGATTTATTCCGTCTGAAAAGCACGTGGCCTTTACCGAGGCTTTAGGTCAGGTCAAACTCGACGGGTCAGACAAGGCGGTCGTGGACATAATGGCTGACTTCCAAGAGTCGGGACCGATGGATGCGGATATTCCGGCTGCGCTTGCTGCCTTTAGTGAAAAAGACGTGCCTTCTATTTTGAAGGCCCTTGATGGCATGAGCGGGGAGTGGGCTGCCAAACAAGCCTCCACAATTCGCAAGAAAAGTCCGTTAGCGCTCTGTGTGACCTTTGAAGCGATTAAGCGTGGGCTCGAATTAGATTTCCAAGCGGCAATGACGCAGGAATTAGATATTTCACTGAACTTCCTAAAGACCCAAGATTTTTATGAAGGTATTCGGGCGCAACTCATCGACAAAGATCGCAATCCAAAATGGTCGCATGACGGTGTAGCGGATGTGAGTGAAGAACAAATCGAACGGCTCTTCCGAGAAACCGCAAATCCACGGCAGGAGTTTTTATCATGACCAAAATCGCCTTTATCGGATTGGGAAATATGGGCCAGGGTATGGCCGCCAATTTGGCCAAAGCCGGGTACACAGTTAAAGCCTTGGATATCTCAAAAGAGGCTATTGCGAAAGCTGTTGAGGCAGGCTGTATCGCAGCGGACAATGCTAAAGATGCCGTGTCGGACGCTGATGTTGTCGTGACGATGTTGCCAGCGGGAGCGCATGTCCGTTTGGTTTATGCGGGGGAAGATGGCGTGTTCTCTCATGCCAAAGAGAAGGCGCTTTTCATTGATTGCTCTACGATAGATGTCGCGACGGCGAGAGAGATTATTTCTGATGCCGAAACCAAAGGGTTTGCCATGATTGACGCGCCGGTTTCCGGGGGCGTTGGCGGCGCTGCGGCGGGGACTTTGACCTTTATGTGTGGTGGGACAGAGTCAGCCTTTGATTGCGCGAAGCCTATTCTCGAAGCGATGGGCAAAAATATCTTCCATGCGGGTGATGCGGGTAATGGTCAAGTGGCCAAGATTTGCAATAATATGCTACTCGGTATTCATATGATTGGGACGTGTGAGGCATTTAATTTGGCCGAGAAATTAGGTCTCGATGCGCAAACCTTTTACGACATCAGCTCTACAGCCTCGGGTCAGAATTGGTCCATGACGCGTTATTGCCCGGCACCGGGGCCTGTTGAGAGCGCGCCGTCTAACAAGGATTACCAACCCGGTTTTGCAGCGGCCATGATGCTCAAAGATTTACGCTTGGCACAAGAAGCGGCCACGAAAGCCAAAGCCGCCACACCCCTTGGGACGCAATCAGAAGCGATTTATTCTCTGATGGAAGCGGCTGGGAAAGATGGTCTCGATTTTTCAGGTGTGATGAAATTAATTAATGGCTCGCTTTAGACCGGGCCGATAACTTTCTTCTCAGAGAGCGTTTCTATCTTTTGGTCATCATAGCCAAGCTCTCGCAGAATATCTGTCGCTGAGTCATT
>CAYTAJ010000008.1:31989-38087 GCA_964435725.1 uncultured Algimonas sp. | reverse complement strand
CGATCATTTTGACCGCCATATGTGTCAGGGGCGATATTTAAGAGGCGGAGCATCTCTGCAAAGAATTGCGGTTCAATACAGCCGACGGCCATATATTCACCGTCTTCCGTTTCATAACAACGGTAATAAGGCATGGCGCCGTCGAGAAGGTTGTGTTCTCTCTTGGGCTGCCATTGGCCAAGCCCTGCGAGAGTGTAAAATAAGCTCATCATAGAAGAGACACCATCAATCATGGCGGCGTCTACGACGGACCCTTTTCCCGTTTTTTCAGCTTGGAGCAGACCGGCTAGAAGTCCTGAAACAAGGAAGAGGGAACCGCCGCCATAATCCCCAATCAAGTTGAGCGGTACTTGTGGGGGTTCACCTTCTTTGCCCATAGCGGCCAGTGCGCCTGTAATGGCGATGTAATTAATATCATGCCCCGCCATATTGGCCCAAGGCCCGGTCTGGCCCCACCCCGTCATGCGGCCATAGACTAGTTTTGCGTTAACCGCATGACAGTCTCTAGGGCCAATACCAAGTCGTTCTGTCACGCCGGGACGTAAGCCTTCATAGAGCGCATCGGCTGTTGTCACGAGGTCGAGTAAAACTTTAACCCCGTCCTCTGAACGTAGGTCAAGAAGGATTGTCTTTTTTCCACGATGAGAGATGTTTGGGAAATTCATCCCGTCGGCGCGATTTACTAGAATAACTTCCGCGCCCATGTCTGCCAATAATTGCCCCGCATAAGGGCAGGGTCCAATGCCAGCGAGTTCAATAAAACGATATCCAGACAATGGAGAAGACATAGTCACCTTATGTGCTACGAAGCCGGGGTATTCAAACTGATATCTTTGTTTCTACGCAATTCAAATATATCTCGACAAATCAAATTTCGTGTGTAAAAAAATGTAAAAATTACATAAATTTACACTGGGGACATCATGAGCAAAACGTCGGGGCTCAAGCCTAATCTGAATTTCTTGCAAATCTGGAACATGGCCTTTGGGTTTTTCGGTTTGCAAATTGGTTTCGGTCTTCAGAATGCGAATGCGAGCCGTATTTTCCAAAGTCTGGGTGCAAATGTGGACACCCTTGCTTTATTTTGGTTGGCGGGGCCGGTAACGGGCCTCATCATGCAGCCTATTGTAGGGTATCTTTCCGACAATACTTGGGGGCGGTTTGGTCGTCGCCGTCCTTATTTCTTTATTGGCGCGTTGTTAGCCTCAATTGCCTTGCTCTTCATGCCGCATTCGCCTGCCTTATGGATTGCTGTCAGTTCACTTTGGATATTAGATGCTTCACTTAATATTTCGATGGAACCCTTCAGGGCCTTTGTCGGAGATAAACTGTCTTCTCATCAGCGCACGTTAGGTTATGCGATGCAAGGCCTTATGATCGGAGCTGGAGGGTGGCTTGCTTCGAAGCTTCCGAATTTTCTGACAAATGCAGGGGTCTCCAATCAAGCAGAGATAGGCACGGTTCCGGACTCGGTTGTTTATGCTTTCATGATTGGTGCAGCTTTGCTTTTTGCATCGGTCTTATGGACAATTGTGACAACGAAAGAATATTCGCCGGAAGAATTAGCGAAATTTGAAGCCGCTGATACGTCCGAACTTGCCAAGGAACGACAAACCGAAAGACCCGCTCCACCTGCCGCATTTTTTAAAAAATGGGGCATTATCATTACGCTTAATGGTGTCGCTCTAACAGCGAGTGTTTTCATTTTTGAAACAGAAAAACAATTCAGTATTTTCTCTGTCGGTGTGATTTTAACAGGCTTGTTTTTCTTATGGCATGGCGTGTTGCGAAATGCTCCGAAATTGCTGGCAACTGTTTTAGATGATCTCATTACGATGCCGTTAATCATGAAGCGGTTAGCCCTCGTTCAATTCACAACATGGTTCGCCTTCTTCGTCATGTGGGTATATTCAGACCCGGCCTTTGCTGCGCATCATTTTGGAACGACTGACGCGTCTAGTGAGGCCTATGGAACGGCGAGTTTGGTGAAAAATAATATGTTCGCCGTCTATAACTTAGTTCCGATATTTTTCAGTCTGCTTATTCCATTCTTTACACGCAGCATCGGGTTAAAGACGACTTACGCTATAGCCCTGACATTGGGAGGTCTTGGGCTGGTCGCAATTTATGCGCTGCCTATGGGGCAGTTTTTGGGGGACGGCCTGAAATTTAGTTGGTTTACGGCTTTTGAAACAAAATTCCTTTTATCGGCTTTGGGTATAGGCATAGCTTGGACATGCGTATTGACTCTGCCTTATGCCATCTTAGCAGATGCACTTCCTGCTGAAAAAATGGGCACTTATATGGGGATTTTTAATTTCTTTATTGTCTTGCCGCAATTAATTGTTGGCACGGTTATGGGGCCCGTTATCAAAACAATGTTTGGTGGAAACGCAATCTATGCGATTGTGCTGGCAGGAGTCGTTATGGTATTTGGTGCTATCCTTTTGATGTTATTTGTGCCTTATAAAAAACCTGAACAAGTTTAGGGTTTTCCAGTGACAAAAAAGATTAGACTCGAAGACCTTGCTAGGATTGCTGGTGTTTCTATTGCAACGGTCTCGCGGGCTTTAAATGACAGTCCTGCGGTTAATGAGCAGACCAAGCGTGAGATTTGGAAACTGGCTCGTGATAATGGCTATAATCTTCGCCCGACCATGCCAACATCGTTGGACCGCCCTATGGCGACGATCAGTATTGTTATTCCACCACCGCAGGGCCGAGAAGGGTGGTTGCTCGATTCCTTCTTCCAGGAACTTATCGGGGCCGTTGGTGAGGCAGCACGAGAGCGAAAATGCGATCTCCTGATTTCTCACGCATCTCCGCAAAACTATGATGACCTTTCTCGTTTAGTTGACCTCAACCAGTCAGAAGGGGTGATTATTTTAGGGCAGAGCTATTTACATGAACGGCTCAATCGTTTGGTAGGTCATTCAACGCGGTTTGTGGTTTGGGGCGGAGAGCTCCCGGGACAACATTATTGCTCGGTCGGTACTGATAATGTCAGAGGAGGGCGTAGAGCGACAGCGCATTTGGCGCGCTTGGGGCGTAAACGGATTGCCTTCTTCGGTGACTCTGAAGCACCTGAAATCGGGCAGCGTTATGACGGATATCGTGAAGCGTTAGAGCAAGCGGGGCTAAGCTTTGATCCTAATCTAGTCTCTCCGGCACATTTTAAGCTTGAGAGTGCGGAGGCAGCCGTTGATGCCTTGATTTCAAGTCGTACCAAATTTGATGCCATCTTCGCCAGTAGTGACATGATCGCGCTCGGCGCTATTCGCGCACTGCAAAGGCAGGGTGTATCTGTGCCTGAGGATGTCTCCGTGGTGGGATATGATGACGTTCAGCTCGCGCGCTATAGCCGCCCGGCACTTACGACGATACGTCAGGATTTATCAAAGGCCGGAAGCTTGATGGTCGCGAAATTACTCAACGCGACCAATCCTCAGGATATGATGTCTGAGCGCTTACCGACTGATCTCATTATGCGAGAGTCTTGCGGCGCTTAAGCTGTCGTCTGACTATACAGCTTTGCTGATGAAGCCACTATAAGCTGGTAGTTCACCATTCTTCGCTTCAGCGCCGACCGATATCTCTGTCTCAACCTCAAAGGCCTTTGGAAGCGCTTGGGGGCTATCCGTCAAATTAAACGCGCACAGACGTGTCTCGGGCCCCGTATAGCGTTTAATTAATAATAAGTCCGAAGGGCTATCGATAAACTCAATATCACCAAATCGTATTGCCGAGCTTTCTTTGCGCAACGACAATACGCGACGGTAGAAATTGAGGACAGAGTTTTCATCATTATTCTGAGCGACGACCGTTCTAGACAAATGCCTTTCATCGACAGGCAACCACGGTTTTTCTGTTGAGAACCCTGCGCAGCGATTGGCTTGGCTCCAAGGCATGGGTGTGCGGGCGCCGTCTCGACCCAATGTTTCAGGCCAATTCGTAATGGCTTCTGGGTCTTTAAGGTCTTCGAAAGGCACATCTGCTTGTGGCAAGCCAAGTTCTTCCCCTTGATAGACAAAAATATTCCCTCTGAATGAGACCAGAACAGCTGCTAACAACTTGGCATATTGATCCCCATGGCAAGTGCCACGCCAACGCGTGACCGCTCTCGGCGCGTCATGATTAGAGAAAGCCCAACTTGGCCAGCCTTCGTTCGCCTCTCCCGGCCATTCTGAGAGCGTCTCTTGGATTAACTTGGCCGACAGGTCTGCGGCGTAGAGAAAGTCAAAGGCATAAGCGGAATTCAGACGTTTATTCCCTTCGGTAAAAGCTTTCATCTCAGCCATAGGGAAGGGGCCACCGACTTCCGCAACGGTGAAGCGCCCGGAGTATTCATTTATCACAGCCCGAATGCGTTCGAGAAATTTCGGAATATCCGGATGCGACATTGAATTGACGTGACGTTGAAAATCAAAAGGCCGCGTGGGTGGGCGTTTAAAGACAGTCTCGACTGGATTATCTTTCAACTCCGGGTCGTGCATGCCAAAATTCAAAGCATCCAATCTGAAGCCATCAACACCGCGTTCTAACCAAAAACGCGTGACATTCAAAATAGCTTCTTGAACTTCAGCATTATGCAAATTCAAATCTGGTTGCTCAACGAGGAAGTTATGGAGGTAATATTGACCACGTCTGGCATCCCATTGCCAAGCGCCCATGCCAAAGACTGATTGCCAATTATTGGGCGGTGTTCCATCCGGATTAGCATCCGCCCAGACATACCAATCTGCCTTGGGATTTGTGCGATTTTGACGACTTTCTTCAAACCAAGCATGTTGGTCTGAACTGTGTGAGTAAATTTGGTCGATAATAACTTTAAGGCCCAAATTATGGGCTTTTTCAATCAGTCGATCGAAATCGACGAGTGTCCCAAAGACGGGGTCAACATCGCAAAAATCAGCAATATCATAGCCAAAATCAGCCATGGGCGAGGTAAAAAAGGGCGAAAGCCAAATACCGTCTACACCGAGTGAGGCAACGTGGTCCAAATGCTCAATAATGCCTGGGATATCGCCGACACCGTCGCCATTACTGTCTTTAAAGCTACGCGGATAAATCTGATAAATAACCGCGCCTTTCCACCAAGCAATGTCGTCTTTTGGCAAAGACGCAATATTGCCTTGCGTTATAGCGGGTGGTTCTGAAATGAGAGTCTCAGACATTTTAGATTAGTTTCCAAATCGTGTCGAAGGTGTTGCCGACCGACAAATTGTTAAGCCAAAAGCGGGCAGTGTCAAAGTGACATTGCCGACAGTATTTAACACGCCGCATTGGCCCATAAGAGTCTGTAAATCAGACGATCCAGCATCAATATTTAAATTAACTGTCCGACTCTCAGTTCCTGTATTGGCCGCGACGATATATTCATGGCCTGTTACAGGGTCGAAACGTGAAAAGGCAAAAACATGGCCTTCTTTTTCTGTGAGTCGTGACATCATCTCGCCGTGGGAGAATGCCCGATGTGCTTGTCGGATGACAGCGGTTTCCGCGATGTAACGATAAAGTGGATGATTAGTATCGAAATTGCTGTCCGCTGTTGTTGCGTCTGTTCCGATTAAGTCATTATCATTGTAAACGGCAACTTGGCTTGGGAAGAGCGTTTCCCGCGCGAGTTGATCATTCCCGTCAGAAACAAAACCCTGTTCATCACCGGAGTAAATGACCGGCACACCGCGCATGAACATCATCAAGCCATGCGCAAGTTTTGTACGGCCCAAGAGCTCGTCTTGGCTTATGTCAGGGTTTTCGGCCTTAACCATGCCGGAAAAGCGACCCATATCATGGTTTCCTAAGAATGTGGGTTGCGTACGGCCCATTTTCGTCGCTTCCGCATAAAGCGCGTCTGCCCGCAAAAAGCTGTCAAATCGATCTGTCGTCGTTTTACCACTGACCACATCAAAAACGGCGGATTGAAAGCCAAAATCCAAGACTTGGTCAAAGCCGTCGACCCTTGTGAAACGGGCTAAAGCGCCCGGGTCTGGGTCGTACACTTCGCCAAACATATAGAAATTTGGTATACCTTCGGCGGCAGCGTGTTCTTTCATAGCCGGAAGAAATTGTTTCCAGAAGTTGGGATTGACGTGACG
>CAYTAJ010000008.1:15688-31889 GCA_964435725.1 uncultured Algimonas sp. | reverse complement strand
TTGATGTTGGTCTTCATCCCCCATAAAGCCTTGATTGATTGGGGCACCATCAACGCCGCCACGCGTTGTATAAGGGTAGTCCGCTAAGCTACGATAATCACAGCGTTCGACTTTATCATCACCGCTATAATTCGGATCATAGCATTCGCGATATGAAATCACATCGGCTGTATGGTTTGTGATAATGTCCAGATAGACCTTCATATTGCGTTTGTGAGCTTCATCGACAAAGGTCTTGAGCTCTTCATTTGTGCCGAGGTGAGGGTCGACAGAGGTAAAGTCCGTAATCCAATAACCGTGATATCCGGCGCTTTCCTGATCGGGACCACCCTGAACGGGCTTGTTCTTATAAATTGGCCCGAGCCATATCGCATTCGCCCCCATGCCTTTGATATAATCGAGTCGTGATGTCAGGCCTTTCAGGTCACCACCATTGTAAAACCCTTTGTGAGTCGGGTCGAAACCGTGATCAAATTTGTCACCTTCATACCCGCCCGTGTCATTAGAGGAATCGCCATTCTCAAAACGATCGGGGAGCATGAAATATATAACGTCTTCTTCCGGCGGGCGGCTGATGTAGTCATCAAAGGAAAAATCAATAAAGGATTGAGCGGATCTAACCGATTGATTTTGATTGCTTTTTGAGGATTCAGTCGCGTCACTTTGCGCGGGTTGGCAGGCAATAACGGCAATGGCGGTCGACAATGACAGGGCCGTTCGACTCAGTTTTTGAGTAAAAGCAAATGAAGGCATTTTAGATATCCCCTACGATTTTTAAGACCTTTACATACCGATATTTATTTAAATGAAAAGCATAATGTAAAAATTTACATTACTTTTTTCAGATTTACTTTTCATTATTTGTTCTGTTGATGGTTATAAAATATAATAAAAACAGTCTGTTAATATACACATAGTGATATTCTTGCAACAGTTTTGTCATAAAATTGAAAAAAATATTGAAATAATTTGCAAGAAAAGTGAAAAATTGTGTAAGACTAAAGAAATAATCGGAGGGGAAAGTGCGTGCGACGCTCTTTTTCAAAATCAAAGCCCGCAATAAGGGTGTGTCGCGAAGGGAAAAATCGAATGACATCAATGAAGTTTATTAAACGTGCCTATTTGGCGAGTGCGGCGGCAACAGCTCTAACGCTTGCCATGAGCCAAACAGCCATAGCGCAAGACACAGACGTTGAAGAAATCACCGATGAGGTTGTTGCCACAGGCATTCGTCAGTCCATTGAAGATAGCCTGAAGTTAAAGCGCGATAGCGACTCGATTGTTGATGCGATTACAGCTGAGGACATTGGTAAACTTCCTGATGTGTCCATTGCTGACTCACTCGCACGCTTGCCGGGTGTTACGGCACAACGTGTACGTGGTCGTGCACAGTCCATCTCTATTCGTGGACTTGGGCCACAATTTTCTCTCGCTCTACTCAACGGCCGTGAGGTTGTTTCAACGAGTGGAAATCGCGGCGTAGAGTTTGATCAATTCCCATCAGAACTTATCGGTCAGGGTATTGTTTATAAAACTTCTGACGCGCGCTTGGCCGCAACGGGCATTGCTGGTGCTGTTGACTTGCGCACACGTAACCCATTGGAGACAGAAGAAGGTTTCACCGCGTCTGCCCGTTACGTCATCAATGATAATGGTGATCTGAACCCGGACTTCTCAGCCAATGGCTACCGTCTCTTCGGTTCCGGGACATTCCGCAATGATGCTGACACACTTGGCTTGACTGTTGGCATTACACACCAGTCAAATCCGACTCAAATTTTCCAACGTGACCTTAAAACACAAGGCACAGGTTTAATTCCAGGAACGAATACGGCTTATCCTCTTGATAACCCGCGCCAAGGTGTGGAGTCACGCGACTTTGAACGAACATCTATTGCCGGTACACTTCAGTTTGATCCTTCCGCTGATATTTCTTTCAAATTTGACGGTTTTTACTCAGATTTCGATGATACGGGTATTTTCCGCGGTGTTGAAACACCCTTGGCAACAGCATGGACAGGTGACAACCCACCCACACTTGTCAGTTCAACAGGGACGGGCGCGTTCGTTGACTCTGTCACTTATGAGCAGAACCCAGCTATTTTGCGGACAGATACACAAGGTAACGAAGCAGAGATTTTGGCGCTTGGAGGTAACGTTGATTTCGCTATTGGTGAAAAGACACGTGTCATGTTTGACGTTGGCTATTCTGAAGTCTCTTCCAATGGCGTAGATTACGAAAGCTATGCCGGTCTCGGAAACAATATCCTTTATGGGGCAGATAACTTTAACGCTGACTTCCGTGACAGCTTTACATTCGTAACACCTGAAAGTGGTGAGTATTCAATCCAAACTGGGCGTGACTATACAGATCCAACATCGCTTTTCTTGACTGACCCAGGCGGTTGGGGCCAAGTCGGATTTATTCGTAATAACGAAGTTGAAGACGAGTTATTGCAGCTTCGTGGTGAAGTTAGTCGCGATACAGACCTGCCTTTCATTGATGGTGTTGTTGCGGGTGTACTTTATTCAAATCGTCAAAAATCAACGAGTGATATTCCAGCGGCTCTACGTGCCGGCGCTGGATTTACAGACGGTACAGCGCCTCTTCCAAACGCAATTGGCTCTACGGATAGCGGTTCGATCGGTTTCGATATTGTGGCCTATGACCCTGCTGAATTGATTGGTGGCACATATACCCTTGACCAATTTGCACCAACAACAGTTTCTATCAACGAAGATGTCGTGACGCTTTATGGTATGTTGAACCTCGGTGATGAGGATTCTCGTTTTGGCGGTAATTTGGGTCTGCAGTACGTTATGACGGACCAAGAATCGACAGGTCAATTTGGTACCTTTGGTCCTATTACAGGTTCAGAAGCAACACTTGGTGATGATTACAGTCACTGGTTACCAACGCTCAACTTAACATTTGATGCAACAGATAGTTTGGTGCTTCGCTTGGGAGCAGGTAAGGCGATCTCAAGACCTCAAATCAACGATCTGTCTGCAAATCTGAGTGTTAGTTCGAGCCCATTGGTCTGTCCTGATACAAGTGGTGACGGTTTGCCAGATGCATTCTTGGGTCTTGACCCAACAACGACCAATACTTGTTTGAGCTTCGGCGGTGGTAACCCGTTCCTCCGTCCATATGAGACAACATATGGTGATGTCTCTGCAGAATATTATTTCTCACCAGCAGGTGCGATTTCTGTCTCTGGTTTCGTAAAAGATATTGGTGACTATGTTCAGGGCTTTAACACGCTCATCGATGACCCAACACTTGCAGGTCAATTCCTTGGTGCTGATTTTGTCTCAGCTAATGCTGGCGCAAGCATCATCAATGTCGGTGGGCCAGCCAACGTCGGTTCCGGTAATCTCACAGGCTTTGAAGTTGCTTTACGCCTACCATTTGAAGATGTTGTTGATAATGAATTCTTAAGTGGCTTTGGTATCAATGCCGCCTTCACTTATGCTGATGCAAGTGTTGAATTTGGCGATATCGAAGTTGATATCCCTGGATACTCTTCGGAAACAGCATCCGGTGAGATTTATTACGAAAAGAATGGTTTCCGTGCCCGTTTGAATACGCGTTATCGCAGTGGATTCCGAGCTGAGATTCTTCAGTTTAACGGTCAAAACATTGGTGCGTCTGCTCTGTCAGAGACTATTGTTGATGCGCAGATTGGTTATGATTTTGATGATCGTTTCGGTGATTTCATTGACGGAACATCCATTAATTTCGAAATCTATAATATTACAGATGAGCCATTCCGGACGACGAACGTAACGGCCGCTGGTGAAGACTTTGTCCGTCGCCGTGAAGATTACGGAACAACCTACAACTTCACAATTGCGAAGAAATTCTAATTTCCATCAATCCCTTGAAGGAATAAACTTTTGGTGAAATTCCATAGCCTGTCGGTTTCCGGCAGGCTTTTTATTTGCGTAGCTTTATCGCAGTTACAAACCGTGTCATAAAATATAGACAATGAATATGTCAGACAACCGTATCAAAAAAATCGTTATTGTTGGCGGTGGAACAGCCGGTTGGATTGCCGCTGCCTCATTGTCTAAATTTCTAGGAAACACGGTTCAGATTAAATTAATTGAGTCCGATGCCATCGGCACAGTCGGTGTTGGCGAGGCCACAATTCCGCAAATTCGGAAACTCAATGGATCTTTGGGATTGGATGAAGCTGAGTTTCTCAGGGCAACAAAGGGCAGCTTTAAGCTCGGTATCGAATTCAATGACTGGGGGCATATTGGTGAGAGCTATTTGCATACCTTTGGCGATCCAGGCATTGATTTGGCGGGTTTAAAATTCCACCATTATTGGGTCAAAGGGCTGAAAAACGGGCAAGGCTCCGACTCGCTTTGGACTTATTCTCTTCATAACCGCGCTGCTTATGATTATAAATTTGCGCCACTTCAACGTGTCGGTAATACATCCATGGGCGGCTTGTCTTACGCCTATCATTTTGATGCCGGGCTCTATGCCGGACACCTTAGGAAACTAGCAGAAGATCTTGGCGTCGTCAGGCAAGAAGGCCGCGTTGTAGATGTCTCGCTTGACGCTGAAACAGGGTTTATCGACTCTGTTACTTTGGAGGGTGGGGATAAAATTTCCGGCGAGTTATTTATTGATTGCTCTGGTTTTCGTGGGCTTTTGATCGGCGATGCCATCGGTGTAGGCTATGAAGATTGGTCGCAATATCTGCCTTGTAACAGTGCGGTCGCGGTCGGGTGCGAGGCGACTGAACCTTTATTGCCTTATACAAAATCAACAGCCAAAGAGGCAGGATGGCAATGGCGTATCCCACTTCTACACCGCACCGGAAATGGATATGTCTTTTGCGATAAATTCTTGGACAGAGATAAGGCCACCGAGACTTTGCTGGGAGGCTTAGATGGTGAAGCGCTTGGAACGCCGAAACAACTCTCTTTTACAACAGGCCGGCGTAAAGCCTTTTGGGCGAAGAATTGTGTTTCCCTCGGTTTGTCTTCGGGTTTTTTAGAACCACTTGAATCAACTTCAATCCACTTCATTCAAAGTCACGTCTCTCGATTGTTAGAATTCTTCCCGGATAAAACTTTCGGTTCGGCAACAATGGCTGAATATAACCGCGTCGTCGGAAAAGAGTTCGAGCTCGTTCGGGATTTCTTGATTTTGCACTATAAACAGACACGGCGCGACGATACGGAGTTTTGGAACTATTGTCGCAATATGCCGGTGCCGGATAGTCTCGAACATAAAATGCAATTATTCGCTGAGAACGGTCATATTTATCGAGAGATTGATGATCTTTTCCGTGAGAGTAGTTGGGCGCAAGTCATGATAGGGCAGGGTCTCATCCCACGAGGTTACCACCGAATGGCCGATAAGTTGAGTGAAGAACAGCTCAGTCAGTTTCTTTTAGATGTTGACTCTTTGATCTCAAAGACGGTGGCGTCTTTACCGGCACATGCAGACTTTATTGCGTCTAATATCGCGAATTAAGCATTTTGAATAACGGCCTGGATGGCATCTGCATGACGCGGCATGGCTTGTGTGGCCTCTTTGATGGCGCTTTTTACCTGAACCATACGCTCTGCGACGGGCACGCGCCTGCTTTCGGCCGAAGCCGATAAGCCTGGTGCGCGGCTTGGCAAAAGGCCCTGACCAACCATGACAGCGAGCCAGCTTGGCTTTCCGAAAAGCTCCCGTGCATCAAGAGAAATAATGCCATTATCTTTGAAGTGATCAATTTTAAACTGAAGTGAGTCTGATAGCTCAAGCGCTGCCATCTGCTTCCAGAAGGGTTCTTCGCGCTCATTGGCTATATAATGCAATACCAAGAAATCGCGTATCTGGCGGTACTCTTCAATCGTCACTCGATTATACTCTTCTGACAATAATTGTGAAAATTCATTTGAGGGGAACAGCGTCAGCAATCGCATAATGCCGGATTGGATGAGGTGTAATGACGTTGATTCCAATGGTTCCATAAATCCGGCTGAGAGGCCAATGGCGACGCAGTTTTTATTCCAAAACTGTTTACGGTGACCTGTGACAAAGCGAAGATGTTTCGCGTCTGCGATGGGTGTGCCATCAAGATTCGCTCTCAGCGTTTGCTCGGCTTCATCCGACGATGTAAATTCATCACAATAGACATAGCCATTGCCTGTTCGATGTTGCAGCGGAATCCGCCATTGCCAACCCGCTTTATGGCACGTCGAGCGTGTATAGGGCAGAATATCGTCTTTCTTCTCACAAGGGATGGCAACGGCTCTATTGCAAGGCAACCATTTGGACCAATTCTCATAACCCGTATGCATGGCCCCTTCGATAAGAACGCCTCGGAAACCCGTGCAATCAATAAAAAGCTCAGCACCAATTATTTGACCATTGTCCAATTTGACATCTTGAATAAATCCCGTTTCAGAATTCAAAGAGACATCATTGACGCGTCCTTCAATTCGCTTCACGCCGCGTGCCTCTGAATAGCTTCGAAGATATTGCGCATAGAGTGTCGCATCAAAATGATAGGCGTAATCAAGGCGGGACTGCATTTGTCGTGGATCGTGCGTCGGATGCGAAAAGCGTCCTTCATTGGAAGCCATGTAGCAAATGCTGAAATCATCCAAAGGGCCGGCTTGTTTTTTGCCGACTTGGTCCGCCAGCCAGTAGTGATGAAAGGGGACGTGGACGTCGAAATCTGCACCGTAATGCCCGAAGGGATGGAAATATTTCTCCCCTTCTTTTGTCCAGCCAATAAACTCAATGCCGAGTTTAAAGCTGCCATTCGTCTCGCGAAGAAATTCTGCTTCGCTAACACCCAGACGTTGATTGAATTGCCGTATCGGCGGAATCGTGGCTTCTCCAACGCCGACTGTACCGATGGCTTCAGATTCTACCAGAGTAATATCGCAAGAGCGGCCAAGGGCATTAGCCAGTGCAGCCGCTGTCATCCATCCGGCTGAGCCGCCGCCAATGATGGCAATTTTTTTGATGCGCTTGTCCATAATAGCGATACCTGTCTGAGGTTTTGCAAAAAATTACAATGTAAATCACCAATATTGCTGATAATTTAAAATTTATTTCCCTTTTTTTGCAAAACAATGTAAACAATACTCTATAACTATAATGGGGAATTTCCAAATGTATATGCGCCTTTCCGTCATGCTTTTACTCGGATCCGCCTTGGCGTTCAGTGGTTGTAGAGAAACGTCCTCCAACGCTGAACTCAGCGCACAAAATACGGCAATACAAACCTCCCGTTTAGTATCTGAAGCGCGTCAGGTGCAAAGGGGTGAAGTTATGTCTCCGGACGGACAAAACCTTTTCCAAATTTCCGATACAGGGGGACAGCTTCGCTATACGATAAAAAGAGGCGACGAGGTTCTGGTCGATAATTCTCGTCTCGGTCTTCGCTTTCTCGCGCAGCATAGTTTTGATGAAGATTTGCGCATTATCGGTGTCGAAACATCTTCAAAAAATGAAACATGGGAGCAGCCTTGGGGGGAACGGCGCGTCGTTCGTGACCATCATAAAGAGCTCTTGGTTAAGGCCGAACGGGTCTCTCCGAATTTGAAAATCAATATCCGCATACGCGCCTTTAATGATGGTATTGGCTTTCGCTATGAGATGCCGGAGCAGAGCGGGTTAGGCGATGTTTCGATTATCGAAGAACTGACGGATTTCAACATTGGCCAAAACACGAAATCTTGGACCATTCCCGCCCGCATGTATAACCGCTATGAATATCTCTATTCTGAAAAGCCGGTTGGTGCCCTGCAAATGGTTCACACGCCTGCAACCTTTGAAAAAGAAAGTGGAACACATCTCTCCATTCATGAGGCAGCGCTGTTAAACTATTCCGGAATGTCCCTACATCAACAGCGGGAAGGCGTTTTACAAGCGGATCTAGCGCCGCGTTCTGACGGCGTTTTAGTGAAAACGAAAACGCCGTTTGTCACACCTTGGCGGACGGTGCAGATTGCAGATGATGCCGTAGGGTTGGTCAATTCCGATCTGATTTTGAATTTGAACGAACCCAATAAGCTTGGCGATGTCAGCTGGTTTGAACCGGGTAAATATGCTGGCATTTGGTGGGAACAGCACATCAAAGAAGGAACATGGGGCAATACGGATGGCCCGATTAATCATCACGCCGCAACGACCGAAGCGACAAAGGCGAAAATGGATTTCGCGGCGCGTCATGGCTTTACAGGGGTCTTGGTTGAGGGATGGAATATCGGTTGGGACGGCGACTGGTTCCATAATGGCGATGTGTTCTCCTTCACCGAAACCTATGATGACTTCGACATAGAAGAGGTCGCGAGATATGGTCGTGAAGTCGGTGTCCGCTTAGTTGGGCATCACGAGACTTCCGGCAATATTACCAATTATGAAAATCAACTCGAAGACGCGATGGATTTGATGCAGGCGCATGATGTGCGGGTTATTAAGTCAGGCTATGTTGCAGATGCTGGTGATTTGAAACGCATCGACGAAAGCGGCATGGCAAAATATGAGTTTCACGACAGTCAGTTCGCCGTCGACCATCATATGAAAGTGGTCAGACTCGCAGCCGAACATCAAATCGCGATGAACCCGCATGAGCCTGTTAAAGATACAGGCCTCCGCAGAACTTATCCAAACTGGGTGTCTCGCGAAGGGGCACGTGGACAAGAATTTAATGCTTGGGGTGTGCCGCCAAATGGGCCTGATCATGCACTTGATCTTATTTTTACACGTATGTTGTCAGGGCCTATGGACTATACGGCGGGCGCGTTTGATCTTCGCCCAAATGAGCAACCGCCTGTCGCTGATGACCTGCTTCGCAATGATGTGCGGTCTCGCATTGAACACACGCTGGCGAAAGAGCTCTCGCTTTATGTTGCGATTTATTCCCCCATTCAAATGGTGATGGATTTGGAACGGAATTACGAAGCCCGCCCTGATGCCTTTCAGTTCATCAAAGATGTCCCCACGGACTGGGAGCAGTCGATTGCCTTACAAGGTGAGGTGGGTGACTTTGCCGTTATTGCGCGAAAAGACCGGAATTCTGAAGATTGGTATCTTGGTGCTTTAACAGATGCTGATGCGCGTGATTTAAATGTAAGTCTCTCATTCTTGGGTGAGGGGACTTATGAAGCGCAAATATATCGAGATGGACCCAAAGCGGATTATGAGACCAATCCTTATGACATAGTCATTGAAACGCGTGAGGTAAATTCGTCTAAGAACTTGGCGCTTTCCTTAGGCCGTAGTGGTGGCGCAGCGATACGGTTAAAAAAACTATGAGACGGTTAGCAAGCATAGGTGGCGCATTATTAATTTGTGCTATTGCGGCATGTTCATCGGCTGATTCTGAAACATCACAAGAAACAACGGTTGATCCAAACAGCGTGGCTGGGGATTATCGTGGGATAACCGGAAGAGTTGACCGAATTGCTGCCATGCCGTCAGATTTCGTTCTACCCAGAGACATCGAAATTTGGCTTCCCCCCTCTTATGATAGCTCACCTAATAGGCGTTATCCTGTTCTTTATATGCACGATGGCCAAAACCTTTTTGACCCTGAACAATCAAAATATGCCAAATGGGATTGGGGAATAGATGAAGCTATGACCGCGCTTATTGAGACCGGATCGGTAGCAGAAGCCATTATTGTCGGCGCGCACAGTATTGAAACTGTTAGAAATAATGACTTATTTCCTGAAAATGCAGGGAATGAATTTCCTGAAATTTTCAATCAAGACCCCACAGGTTTCTTTCCGGAAAACAGAAATGGAAATAATTATCTTCGTTTCCTAACCGAGGAGTTAAAACCTCTTATCGATAAAACATATCGGACAAAAACCAATCGTGAGAATACCTTTGTGATGGGGTCCTCTATGGGCGGTCTAGCATCCCTTTATGCAATCACCCAGTATCCTGAGGTCTTCAGCGGCGCAGCGATGGTCTCAACCCATTTTCCGCCCGGTGATGGGGCTTTGGTAAAGTATTTTTCGACCAAGTTACCTAATCCGCAAACACACCGTCTCTATTTTGATTATGGCACGGAAACGCTCGACCATAATTATGAAGGTTTTCAGGACCGTATGGATAAAGCCGTGATAGAGGCGGGTTTTGAACGCGGTGAAAACTGGACGACCCGAAAATTTGAAGGTCATGATCATTCGGAACGGGCCTGGCGAAACCGTGTCCATATCCCGCTTCAGTTCTTATTAGCGGGTAAGGCTGTTGAAGGCGGGGAAGAGCGATGATAAAATATTTAAGCTTAAGCGTCGTAGCCCTTGCGATGGTGGCTTGCTCCAATCAAACTTCGCAAGTGCCGACCCCAACACCAGCTTCAGACAATCAGGTCGCCGCTGTATCACAAGCCAAAACGCCCGAATGGGCGAAGGACGCCGTTATTTATCAAGTCAACACGCGGCAATATTCTGAGACAGGCACGTTTGAGGCGGTTGAGGCCGACCTCTCGCGCATTAAATCGCTTGGGGTCGATATTTTATGGTTCATGCCGATCCACCCTATCGGCGAAGCTAAGCGAAAAGGGTCGATGGGCAGCCCCTATGCCGTAAAAGATTTCCAAGCAGTGAACCCGGAACTTGGCACGCTTGAGGATTTTAAATCCCTCGTTGATGCGGCGCAGGCCATGGACATGAAGGTCATAATTGATTGGGTGGCCAATCATACGGCATGGGATAATCATCTAATTTACGACCACCCTGAATGGTATACGCGCGATGAAAATGGAGACATGCAACATCCCGAAGATACGGATTGGGTTGATGTCGCAGATCTGGATTATTCGCAGCAAGGCCTTCGCGATTATATGAAAGAGTCGCTCCTTTATTGGGTAAGAGATGTCGGCATTGATGGCTATCGCTGTGATGTCGCCGGCATGGTCCCGACCGATTTTTGGGAAGTCGTTCGTCCGGAGCTAGACGCCATAAAGCCCGTTTTCATGTTGGCCGAATGGCAAGAGCCGGAACTGCATAATAGCGCCTTCGATGCTAGCTATGCCTGGCGCTGGAAAGAAATCATGCAAGACATTGTGAATGGCAAGGCCAATGCTCAAGACATGGTCGGTTATTATACAGACTATCAAGAGAACTGGCCTAAAGGGTCTATGCGGATGGCCTACACCTCAAACCATGATCAAAATACGTGGGATGGACTTCCGCAAGATATTTATGGCGACGCATATGAGGCTGCCATGGCTTTATCCTTCGTGGGTGAAGGCATTCCTCTTATCTATAATGGGCAAGAGTCGGGTAATGCCAAGCGCTTGGAATTTTTTGAAAAAGATCTGATTGAATGGGATGAGACACATCCCAATAATCAGCGTTTCAAAGATCTTGTCGATTTGAAAACCAAGAATGATGCGCTTCATAATGGCCGATGGGGTGCGCCTAAAAAGATTATTGAGAACAGCCATCCGAAAGAGGTCTTGAGCTTTTTCAGAGAGCAAGACGGGAATGTTGTTTTGGCTGTTTTTAATCTCAGCGCTGAGGCTCAATCGGTTTCGCTGCTGGATGAGAGTATCAACGGTCTCTATGACCCGTTTAAAGGTGAGGGGGCGGTCTCTATTACTGCGGGTGAAGCTATTTCGCTTGAACCTTGGGGCTATCGCGTGTTTATCCAATAGGCCTTATGAAAACGCCCTATGACATAAAATATATCGGTGAAGAAAAGCAACCTGTTGTCATTATTGATAATTTCTTTTCGCATCCCGATAGTCTTATCAATGAAGCGAATTTGAGCAAATTCGAGCCTCGCGGGAAGTTTTATCCCGGTTTAAGAGCACAGGGAAATGTAAGCTACTTGGCTGAAAAAATGGATCTTCTGACGACCATTTTGAAGGACATGTTCAGTGTGAAATTGGGGCTCAAAGTCATAGAGTGTAATTACTCTCTTGTGACGACGCGCCCTGAAAATCTTTTACCGATACAAAGCTTGCCGCATTTTGATGGCTTAGATAGCGGTCGTTTTGCGCTGCTGCATTATCTTTCAAGTGAAGAGAAAGGCGGAACAGCGTTTTATCGGCATCGCAAAACCGGATATGAAACCATCACGGAAGAGAGGTTTGAAGCCTATAAAGCGACATTAGAGGCGGAGGTGAAAGACCTAGGTCTGCCGCCAAAACAATATTTCAATGAAAGCTCTAATCAATTTGAGCAACTTTTAAAAATTGAAGCCAAGCCAAACCGCATGATCATTTATCGCAGTATCACCCTGCATTCCGGTTATATCCCTGACGACTTTAATTTCAGCACGGACCCGCTCGAAGGGCGTCTGACGCTCAATACATTTTTGCAGGATAAATCGCCCAATCAACACGCATAGCCATTTGCATAAAATGGCTTTATGGGGGCTTTTATGAAAGAATCTGTTGTGATTATCGGTGCGTCTCATGCAGCCGCGCAGACTTGCGTCAGCCTTCGGCAAGGGGGATGGGCAGGGGATATTACAGTGATAGGTGAAGAGCGGGTCTTGCCCTATCATCGTCCGCCCTTGTCAAAAGATTTTCTATCCGGTGAAAAGGGTATTGAAGACATCCTCATTCGCCCCGCTGAGGCATATGAAGTGGCCAATATCGATATGCGATTGGGCAGTAGAGTGGGTGCCATAGACCGCGAGAATAAAACCGTTCTGACGGATGCCGGTGAAGTCATCGCTTATGATAAACTTGTTCTGACGACAGGGGCCAGAATACGCCGATTACCCTTGGAGGGAGAGGATTTAGAAGACGTTTATTATCTGCGTGATACGGATGATGTCTTGGCCATCAAAGAAAAGGCACAGACAGCTCAATCTGCCGTCATCATTGGGGGTGGTTATATTGGCCTCGAAACAGCGGCATCTCTGCGTAAACAGGGTCTTGAGGTGACAGTTTTGGAGGCTATGCCGCGTATCCTGCAACGGGTCACCGCCGAAGATATGTCTGTCTTTTATAAGCGCGTACACACGGAGGAAGGTGTAAAAATTTATGAAAGTGTCATGGCCGCCGAAATTCAAAAATCGGGGACAGGCCTTAGAGTTCTGACATCCTGTGAAAAAAACTTCACTGCCGATATGGTTGTCATCGGCATTGGGGTTATTCCTAATGTAGAGCTTGCCCAGAACGCCGGACTAATAATTGGAAATGGTATTGAGGTGAATGGATTTTGCCAAACCTCTGATCCCGATATTTATGCGGCTGGTGATGTAACTTGGCACCACAACCCTATCTATGATCAGCACGTCAGGCTTGAATCTGTCCCGAATGCGACCGAGCAGGGGAAAGTCGTGGCAGCGCACATTAATGGAAAGCCAAAGTCCTATAACAGCTTGCCATGGTTTTGGTCTGATCAGTTTGATCTCAAGCTTCAAATTGCGGGGCTATCAACAGGGTTTGATGAGGTTGTCATTCGCGGCGATATAGAAAAGAGCCGAAGCTTTGCGGCTTATTACTTTAAAGACAACAAATTTATCGCAGTAGACGCCGTGAACGCGCCCCGGGATTTTATGTTTGGTAAGATGTCCCTCAGCAAAGGTAAGAATCTATCGAAGAGCCTTTTGGCAGATGAGACCAATGATTTAAAAAATTGTGTTGTGACTGAGTAAGGATACTATTTCTACGAATATAAAGTCTATCTCTAGGATCCAGTTGATCGATTGACCGTCCTAAATCCTATGTGATTTGTCGAAAAATCCATTTCTTGTGCCTGTCTAGCAGAGGCACGATAACGCGCACAAAAATTCTCTGCACATAGATAAGACCCGCCTTTAATTGTAAAGGAATTGGGTATGCGCGTTTGCTCATATTCTGTGGTCGTCCACTCCCAGACATTGCCAATCATGTCATAGAGGCCAAAGTCATTTGGTGTAAAACATCCGATAGGTGCGCGTAGACGATACCCATCTTTTTCCGAATTTTGAATGGGGAATGCCCCTTGCCAGGTATTGGCTTGTTCTTTCCCATCGGGGGCGCGTTCTTCACCCCAGACATATTTAGTCTGACTAGACGCCCTGGCTGCATATTCCCACTGCCCCTCAGTCGGTAGAGCGCGTCCGACCCATTCAGCATAGGCTTTGGCATCTATTAAGGACACTTGGACAACAGGTTCATTATCTTTACCGGTAATATTTGTATCTGGCCCTTCAGGGTGTCTCCAATTGGCACCTTCGACAAAATGCCACCAAGATGGATTCTCTCTGGTCGGGCTTTTAAATACCGCAGCACCCGGTTTTAAACCGTCACTGTGAGGTAATTCAGCCGTCGTTAAATAACCTGTTTCCGTCACAAATTCTCTGAACTGAGCATTGGTAACTTCTGTTGCGTCTATATTGAACTCATTTAACGCGACTTGTCTTATCACTTCCTCCGGATAGCCCGTCTCGGAACCAATTGTGATAGTTGCGGCTGGTAGATTAATGGCAGGCGGAACCTCTCCTAAACAAGGCTCTATATCCGATACCCTCTGTTTCCCATTACAAGCGGAAACAAGAAGCAATCCAATCATTAGAAGAATAATACGCACTCCTATTTATAAAACATAGGAAATTCACGTCCATAATAATGATAGAATTTACTGGTTTAAAAAGCCATTTGAGAGAACTCTCACTACAAATCTATAAAACTTAAGCAATAAAAAGTATTTAGATTAAGGAATGGCGGAGACGAAGGGATTCGAACCCTCGATGAGCTTTTGGCCCATACTCCCTTAGCAGGGGAGCGCCTTCGACCACTCGGCCACGTCTCCGTCGGCGGGACTAGACAATTGCGGGCGTGGGGGCAAGCAATAACTGCGCTTAAACTGAGAAAGTCTGTGTAGGCTTAGAGAATGAAATCAATGGGATATTGTTGGGTGACATCAACGCCGTAAATTTTGGCCAAACGCGCCTCGATAAGTGGCGGTAAGAGACCGCCAATGGCCAACGTGGTGTTTCGTAAAACCGCTCCTGCGCCCCGTTTATGATAAAGGTCGGCATTGTCTCGAGAGAGGCCTTGGACTTGTGAGGCGCGCGGTTTTCGCAAGGTCTCGTAAAGCGCCAAAGCCTTGGGAATGTCATTCCGATCAAGCGTTAGAGCATGGGCCAAAACCCAGCCGTCTTCAACGGCCATGGCGGCCCCTTGTGCCATAAAGGGGAGCATAGGGTGGGCGGCATCGCCGAGTAGGGTGACGCGCCCTTTACTCCAATTTTTGAGAGGTGGATGATCAAAAAGCCCCCAGAGAAAACTTTCTTCGCAGGCGGATAAAAGCTGGGTGATGCGGGGATCCCATCCTGAAAACGCCTGTCTTAATTCGGCCAAGTTCGCGGGTTCATCCCATCGTTCTTCGGCCCATTTTTGCCTTTCTTCGACTGCAACAAAATTGATGAGTTTTGTGCCTCTGAGGTAATAGCTTACAAAATGGCGTCCCGGTCCTAACCAATTATTTGCCGCAAAAGGGATGGTGCCATGGGGCAGAGCATCAGCAGGTACCAAGCCGCGCCACGCCACTTGTCCTGTGAATTGTGGATGAGATGGACCGATAATTAAATCCCTGACTTGAGAGCGTATGCCGTCGGCCCCAATGAGGGCATCTGCATGGATTATCTTCCCATTAACAGAGAGGCTGACACGGCCTGCACCATTGTCAATCGATTGAATCCATTGATCTAAGTGTATGGAAACATTCAGGTCCTTAGCCCGTGAAATCAGGGCGTTTAATAAGTCGGCACGGTGAATGTTGATATATTTATGACCATAGCGCTTTTCATATAGGTCTTTCATTCGGGTTGTGAGTAGCGGTTTTCCGCTCCGATAGTTCCGTAAATATCCGGCTTCCGGTTCAAAGGCTTTTTCTAAAATCGAGGCTTGCGTGCCAAGGGCATCGTGGACAGCCATGGCATTTGGGCTCTGTTGTAAGCCCGCGCCGACCTCTCCAAGTTCCGGTGATTTTTCATAGATTTGGACATCCATGCCACATCGCGCCAAAGCGATGGCAGCGGTTAATCCGCCTATACCTGCGCCGATGATAATGACTTTGGTCATAGTCGCTACTTTACCATTTTCGTTTTTGCATAGGTCACAGTCTCAAACACGGCATTGTTTCTTCCCGCTGAAACTATAAGCTTCTGGCATACGAGGGTCGAGCCTTTGTTTAATTATCAATTCTAATGCAGGTATTTTATGTCAGCGCTCTTTAAGCCATTTTCAATTAAATCACTGGACTTGCCAAA
>CAYTAJ010000008.1:3113-15588 GCA_964435725.1 uncultured Algimonas sp. | reverse complement strand
CCGAGCCAAGAAGAGATTGCTGATATGGCGGATTCTTATGCCCGTGCCGCCGCCAATGCAAAGACACTTGGTTTTGACATGGTCGAAATACATGGCGCCCATGGCTATCTGGTCGATGAGTTCTTCTGGGACGTGATGAACCAGAGAGACGATAAATATGGCGGGACTTTGATTGACCGGGCCGAATTTGCGCGGGAAGTTATTCGCAAATGTCGGACCGCGATGGGCGAGGATATGCCGCTCTGTATTCGTATTTCGCAATGGAAGCAGCAGGAATACACAGCGCGCTTGGCCGAAACGCCTCAGGAATTAGAGGCTTTCCTCTCAAGCCTTGTCGATGCAGGTGTAGACATTCTTCACTGTTCACAACGTCGGTTCTGGGAGCCGGAGTTTGAGGGCTCAGACCTCAATTTTGCTGGTTGGGCAAAGAAGCTGACGGGTGTTCCGACGATTTCTGTTGGGTCCGTTGGGCTTAAGGGGGATTTCTTTGGCTCATTTAGAGGCGAGGGGTCTGAAACGGCGAGTTTAGATACGCTCATCGAACGTATGGAGCGAGATGAGTTTGATCTTATCGCGGTTGGGCGGGCGCTCTTGCAAGATCCGTATTGGGCACAAAAGGTCAAAGAAGGCCGCATGGATGAGTTAGAACCTTACGATGGGGGAGCCCTAGCAACCTTGACTTAAAGGCCATGCCGGGTCCTTATTGTCAAAAATAGTAGGGACTTTATGCGCAATATTTTCACCCCTTTATCAAGCTTGTTTCTGGCGAGTTTGTTTCTCTTGCTTGCGGCTTGCAATGAGGCGTCACAAAACGCCTTAGATCCCTCAGTTCAAATCTTGGGTCGATATGAAGTCACGGATACGGGCGCCTATAAAATGGGATGGCCAGGTAATGGCGTCGCGCTTTCATTTGTTGGCACAGAGCTTAGTGTAACTCTAACGGATGGCGGCAATGGTATCATGGATGTTTGGGTCAATGGGGCTGAAACATCGCTTCAACTCGATGAAGGGACGCATCCCTACACAATTGTAGAAAGTGAGAAAATACAGAACTTTGACGTCACCATTACCCGACGCACAGAGGTGTTTGATACAGGCCTGTTTGAAATCAATGATATTTACGTCAAAGGGAAACTCCGACCTTATTCTCGTGCTGAAAGAAAGCTTCTCTTTATAGGTGACTCCATCACGGCCGGTTTTGGCGTTCGCGGCGATACAAAAGACTGCCAATATAACCCGGAAACAAATGCGCCCTATCAGGCCTATGCAGGTCTGGCGGCACGACAATTCGGGGCGAGGGCGCATCTCATTGCGATATCGGGGCGCGGTGTTGTGCATAATTGGGATGCGAACCCTGCGTCTGTCATGCCTGCGCAGATCGACTATGCCCTACCGGATAATGGTGGGGAGTGGGATCATACGAAATTTATGCCCGATGTCATTGTCACGACTCTTGGAACCAATGATTGGTCCGTTATAAATCCGGGACAAGACAAGTTTAGAATGGGATATAAATCTCTGTTATCGGATTTAAGGCAACGGTTCCCAAAGGCGCATATCGTGACGGCAGGCGGGCCTTTGCTAGGCGGTGATAAAGGGGCCGCCATAAGAGATGGCATTGACTGGGCTATGGCGGAATTGAACGATCCGAACATCTCAACGCTTGAGTTTTCGTTAGTAGATGAAGGCCTAATTTGGAGCTGCAATTCGCACCCCGGTCGCGACAGTATGAAATATATGGCTAACCAACTGGGTGCGCATATTTCAAACCATTTGGGATGGGATTATCCCTCTTTAAATTTAGGAGAACCAATTTCTCCGCCCCCATCAATGTACCCTGATGGCAAAGCACACTTTAACAAGCGAGTTTCAGAGATTGAAACTTTACCCACACTGGATGGCGGCGTCTTACTCGCAGGGGACAGTATTACGGAAGCCTGGCTATGGCATAAGGATAAGCTCTCATTTGACGTCTCTAATCATGGTGTTGGATGGGATACGGCCGAAGGCTTAAAAGCGCGCCTTCCTCTTATACTCAAGCATAATCCAGATCAGATTTTCCTGATGATTGGTACGAATGATATTGGTTATGGTCATCGCGCTGCGCAAGTTACTTCACATGTTGAAGAAACGATAAGGGCTATTCGTCGTGCTAATCCTAACGCAAAGATTTATTTACAAGCGATATTACCGCGCGAGTTAGAGGCGATGCCTCAAGTGTTCGCCTATAACGCAGCTTACAAGAGGCTTGCTCGTGGGATGAAAATTGATTTTATTGATATGTCGCATGAATTTTCAGGCGAAGACGGTGCGTTAAACCCTGAGCTCACAGATGATGGCCTCCATCTAAACGCGAAAGGTTATGATATTTGGGCAAAGATTATCAACAATGTCGTCAATTCTTCACAAAATGAGAATTGACAATTATCGATTTTCGATGTCTAAGGCCATCAATGAAAGGGTAATAGCATGATTACAGCCATTAAAAACCTACTGCTCGCTATTATCGTTGTCTTATTGACGGTTCTTCTCGGCCTCTAAGCAACGCTGACACGGCTCATTTTTATTTTGGGTTATAAATGAACCTAGAAATGTAAAACTCATACTATTTTGAGTAGTCAGTTTTATACTTGTCAATTTCAGCATCCTTACCAAGATTCAAGACATAGTATTGTCCGAATTCGACTGTCTGTATTGCATGGGCGAGATTAAAGTTTAGCTGAGTTTTATCAGCAGGATAATCGCGTTTGGCTTTACCAACTACATTATAAAGCTTCCATTCTTGCCCAAGCGCAATACGTTCTTCGAATATTGAGTCATACGGTTCGATATTACGCTGTAAAGCAACACTGATTTGGCCCTTATCATAGCCTTTTTGTGGCTTGGCAGAGCGGGCCCAAAAATAGACTAAAATTGCATCATCTTTTTCAATTGAAGTTGTCATTGGAAGCCGTGTGGCTGTGTCCCATGGATTTCGTTTTTTCTTTTTTACCCGAACATTGTAGGCGTAGCCTCCAGGAATTTCTGTTGCCTCAACGATTTTATCTTTTTTATCGGAGCCTTCTGTATTCCACTTAATATCATAAGGATTGTTAATTAATTTACCAGGCAGTGTTGCATCTAGGGCAGCTAAGGCGGTCTCCATAGGGTCCTCGGCATAGCTATTTGGCGCTATGCAAAAGGTGAATGCTGAAAGAGCAACAAGTGAAATTATGGCTTTATTGAAATTGAACATATATTTCCCCTTTTGATTGAAAATACAAATATATGGCAGCGCTGTCAATTTGAGGAAACATTCGCGTGTGAAATTTTTACATTTACCTAAGTAATTTTTTCATAAACTCTATTTGAGCTTTAATTTCATCTTTTGCAGCACAATTACGTTTATTGCATCGATTTTCAATTTTTTGAATTTTCTGCATATGCTTCATGGTCTTGTCTAAATTACCATCTTGATACTCCATCAATCCCAATCTGAAGTGAGCGTCGAAAAGAGTAGCCGACATATTTACCGCACGTGAAAAACTCTTCCTGGCTTCTTCTTGTTTGCCGAGTTTAAGCTGTGACATGCCCATCATATAAATTTGAAAACCTCGATTTTCACATGTCCTTTTTAGTTTGTCTTTATCCGTGTTGAGGTTCGAAGTGTTTGCACGTGAAGTTGAAGAAATGCTGGGGGAGGAAGAGAGAGTATTGGCCCCGTTTTGACCTGCCGAGGATGTTGAAGACAGGTCAGCAATATTACTTGTTTGAGAGTCAATACTATTATCGCGTGCTGCTTCGACAGCAGCTTGAAAATTTCTTGTTCTTCTGAGGGCACAAAAAGCATTCTGCTTAAATTCGACCTCAGCCGTAGCATAGTCCCCAGATAAAAAAGCGGACATGGCAGGGTCAGTTTGTGTTGATCCGCGAACAATGATCTCATCTACAACGTCTTGGCCGTTTTGATTGCTCTCTTGGGCGTAAGCCGCTAATGGAAACATCATTAGAAAAATAAATAGAAACTGCGCTGCATTTTTCATATTAGATCCTTCAAATACTCTCTAACTCAAATCCTTATTATTTCAAAATTCATGCAATCCTAAGGAAACATGGAAAACTGCTCAATAAAACGTTGATGGGCAGGTAGCTTATGGACGGCTGTGCCTAGTCCTGAACGCATAGAATTAAGGCTATGCTGAACTTGTTCGATGGGTAAAGTTCCAACAATCGGATCATAGGCTTTCGGAATTAGATTCTGCCCCAAACATACCGCAACCCAGCTTGGTTTTGCAAAAAGTTCATCTTCATATCGAAACACTCGACCCGCTTCTTGGAACAAATCCATCTTCCTTTGAAGTGAGTCAGGAATGTCCATATTTCGACAATAATTCCAAAAGGGACTGTCGTCGCGTTTTGTCGCTTTGTAATGAAGAATGATGAAATCTCGAACCTGCGCGAACTCTTTCATCATTTGGATGTTGTATTCCTTTTTTATAACATCTGAGGCGGGTGATGTTGGAAATAAAGAGATAAATCGACTTATCCCCATTTGAATTAAATAGAGAGATGTTGACTCTAAAGGCTCTAAAAACCCTGCGGAAAGGCCTATTGCAATACAATTATTTCGCCAAAACTCTTCAAGGCATCCTGTTCTAAATCGAATTTTCCTAGGCGTGCCTGAGACCGGAGTATCCAATCCATCTAGCAAAGTTTCGATTGCCTGATCATCATCCATATATTGGCTGGAATAAATATGGCCGTTACCTGTGCGTTTTTGGGTTGGAATACGCCATTGCCACCCTGCAGACTGTGCAGTGGATTTGGTATAGGGTAGGAGCTCTGTGCCACTTTCTGATGCAACGGTTTGGGCCGTGTCGCAGGGTAACCAGTGGCTCCAATCTGTAAATGATGTCCCGAGGGTCTTTCCTGATAAAAGTGATCTGAATCCTGTGCAATCAAAGAAAAAATCACCTTTAATCTCTTTTCCGCTTTCAAGCGTCAGCGATTGTATATCGCCTGACTCATCGTCTTGAGTTACGGTCATTACCTTTCCCTCAATGCGTTTTACGCCTCGATTTTCTGCATAGCCTCTTAAGTAACGCGCATATTCTGTTGCATCGATATGGTATGCGTAACGAAGGTGTGAGAGAGGAGACCGAGGATTGGTGTCAGGCTTCGCAAATTTATTTTTAGCTGCGGCAAGGGAACAAATACTGTAATCTTGAATGGGTGTTTCATCGCCTGAATATTTCGAATAAAGCCAGTATTGGTGAAAATCGATACCTTGCATATCCACGCCATGGGTTCCGAAAGGATGAAAATAGGATTCGCCTTTATTTCCCCAATTTATGAATTCTATCCCAAGCTTAAATGTACCGTTGGTTGCCTTTAAAAACTCCGCTTCATTGATGCCAAGTAGGGCGTTAAAATTTATAATGTCGGGTATGGTCGCTTCACCTACGCCGACGGTGCCAATCGCTTCAGATTCTATAAGAGTGACTGAAATAGACTGGGGAGATAACAAGCTTGATAAAGCCGCCGCTGTCATCCAGCCGGCAGATCCACCGCCAAGGATGACAATGTTTTTAAGGCTTTGTTGCTGAGCATCAGACATATTTTTTTCTCAAATAATCGAGGAAGCGATTCATATAGATAGAGTGGGGGGGTATTTTTTTAGTGATTTCACTTATCGCAGACTTAGTGTCGTTAAGTATGGTATCAATAGAATGGAGGTCTATTTTATCTGTAAGAGGATCATATCTTTTTGGAATGCGCCCTAAGCCAAAATGAAGGGTAATCCAATCTTGTTCCTCAAAGGCTTCATAATCATACCTAACAACGACCCCGCGGTTCTCAAATTGTTCGATTTTAACTGATAATTTCTCGTCAGTGGGTTCTGACGATGCCGCAAGCCAATAGGGAGTCTTAGGCAGGTCACTTGTCTTGAAGAAATTTTGCTGAAACATATTTTTATGCGTTAGATCATCATGGAAGCGTCTGTTATATTCACGGCTTTCAACATCCATGCCGTTTGTGACAGGAAATAAGTCCAAGAGCCTTTCTATATCTGCCTGGAGCATCATGAGAGGGGCCGGTGTAAGGGGCTCTATCACAGACGCTGCATGACCCAGGGATACGAGATTCCCGACCCATGGCATTTTTAGTCTTCCGAGTTCCGCTTGCGTGATTAGACTGTCAGTAGAAGGTGAGTTAGAAGCCTCTGCCTCTGTGAGAGTTGCGTCGGATGATGAGAGACGCACTGTGATCGTTTGATTTTGCAATGGTGTTCGCGAAACCCACCCGTTTTCATCGCTATTGACAATGCGAGAGCCTGTTTCGGCTTGTTTCGAATTTTCATAGTAAGTTTCTACTTTTACCGTTCTTCCGGAGACCCAGTCAGCTAAGCTTGCATTCGCTTTTATTTTTGAGTGCGCCCGACAGTCTATGAAAAAATCCCCACTCAAAGTCTGACCATTTTCCAAGCTTACAGACTTGACTGTGTTTTCGTCTCTTTTGAATTCAGCGACTTGACTGTTTATGTGCTGAATGTCCTGAAGTAGAGCTATATCTGTCAAATACTTGGACCAATTATCGGGGTGATAATTAAAACCATATTCTGCCGTAGACAGCGGTGAGTTATGGTCGCTTCGTGGGTGAGCGAAAACACCTTTCAATGAGGCGGTAGAGGCCATGAGGTAAGGGTCAAGACTCAATCTGTTTGATTCACTATCCAATGAACGCCGAACAAGATGATGGAAAGCAATGCCATTTATATTGGGGAGAGCTTTACTGTAACTTTGCACCCAATTTCGATCAGAAAGCCCCCAGTTTTTATATTCGGTACCATAGGAAAGACTCGCGCCAGTGTTGAGCAAAAGGTCCGGCTCAGAAACGCCGGTTTTCAAAAAAAGACCGTAAAAAGAGGGTGGGGCCACCGTGCCATATAAAATATCAGTAGAGGGTGCACCCTCAGTTTCGACCCATGTTATGTTAACAGAGTCAGGAAGGTTTTTCACTAATGCCAAAGTACAAAGGCTGCCGGCCAGTCCACCGCCAATAACGACAACATTATTTATGGCGTGAGTGCTCATGTCGATTAATGTAGCTCCATTGACGACTTGGATGCCATTGCCTTTAGTGGCAAGATATCAGTCGCGGCTCCATATTCATGTATAAATGAAGCATGATTCGGTGTTTTATTGACAGCCTGAATGCTCTCATTTCTTATCGTGTTGGCTTTAGACATGAGTTCTTTTTCAGCGAGGTTTTGAACCCTTACATCATACGCTTCAGGAACAAGGTTTTGGCCCAACATAACGGCAACCCAGCTTGGGGGTAAGAAGACCCCTTGTTCGTACCTCAAAACATAGCCTCGTGTGTTCCAGGCATTAATTTTGTCTTGGAGGCTGTCCGGCAGCGTCATGTCTCTAAAATATCGCCACATTTCGCTATCGTCTCTTTGTGTCGCGACATAGTGCAATAAAAGAAAGTCTCGCACCCTATCAAAATTTAAATCCATTCGACGATTATATTCATTAGCGTCAGAGGGTGCGAAGGACTTATCTGGAAAGAGTTGGATTAATTCTGTGATGCCTTCTTGTATAAGATGTATCGAGGTCGACTCGAGAGGTTCGAGGAATCCACCTGATAATCCAATCGCAATGACATTTTTGTTCCAAAATTTTCTTCGTTTGCCGGTTTTGAAGAAAAGTTGCTTCGGCTCAGCAAGGGCAGGGCCTTCGAGTGTGTCCATAAGTTGGGCAGTGGCTTCATCATCACTTATAAATTCATTCCAATAAACATGACCATTGCCGGTGCGGTGTTGAAGCGGGATGCGCCACTGCCAACCGGCTTGTCTTGCAGTCGCACGTGTGTAAGGCACGTTTTTGCCTCTTGCCTCGCAAGGCACGGCAACGGCCCGATTACAGGGCAGCCATTTGCTCCAGTCATCATAACCTGTTTCTAACGCTTGCTCGATCAATACGCCCCTAAAGCCAGAGCAGTCGATGAATAAGTCCGCCTCAATTTGCTCGCCACTTTCAAGACGGATAGACTCAACAAATCCGGTTTCAGGGGACAAAATCGTTTTGACTGATTTACCTTCGATGCGTTTCACACCGCGTTCTTCGCAATATTTCCGTAGAAACTTGGCGTATAGGCTTGAATCAAATTGGTACGCATAGCCGAAATTAGAGCCGATTTGGGTCGTATCTTTTCCCGGAAGCTTAAATTTTCCGGCTTCAGCCGCTAATATTGGGTAGGAGTAATCATCCAGCCTGATTTTGTGTCCTTTCTGCAACAGTCGTAACCAAAAATGATAAAAATCAATACCGTTAATTGGTTCGCCATAATCGCCAAACGGATGGATATAATGATCGCCTTTCTTGCCCCAGTCACAAAATTCGATTCCTAATTTAAAGGTTGCGCAGGTTTCTTTCATGAACTCGCGCTCATCAATTCCGAGCGCATTATTGAAATATCGGATATGAGGCAACGTCGCTTCGCCAACGCCGACAGTGCCAATTTGATCCGATTCAACGAGCTGTATATCAATATTTAAGCCCTTGAATTTATTAGATAAAGCCGCTGCCGTCATCCAGCCTGCCGTACCGCCACCGAGAATACATATTCTTTCTATCACAATAATATTTCCCTTGGCGTGTCGGCTTTTTAGTTTTGATTTGTGCCGTGTTTTTCTATTCGATAGCATGGCATCACAAAATTTTTCGTAGTTCGACGTGTCAAAATGGCGCGTCATTTATGTGTGGTAAAGAATATCCTAAATCAATAGGTCGGATTAAGAGCTATATAAAAATCTCGTAAGAAAGATGATTGACAACGCTGTCATGTTAAGCTCTATATCAGTTAAGGGGAAAAGAATCTGGCAATATTGCGAGATATCAACAGGTTCATAATCCCTAAGAACAAAGTCGATAAAGACACAAAACCCCGAAAAAGGGTACAAGGGAGAGAAATCAGTGAATTCGAAAACGACCTCAGAACGTTCTGCGTTGGACCGCCTCAGCAAGCTTACACTGCTCGGCACAACTGCATTAGTCGCCAGCTTTGGCACAATTCAGATGGCGCATGCACAAGATGATACGGCGCAAACAGACGAAAACGTCGATGAAATTGTTGCGACAGGTATCCGTCAGGCTCTGAAAGAAGCGCGTGACCTCAAAAGAGATGCTGATACGGCTGTAGACTCTATTACCGCCTCAGACGTTTCTACTCTTCCAGACCTTTCTGTTGCCGAAGCGCTATCGCGTATTCCTGGTGTCGTTGCACAGCAATTTGACCTAAGCGACAATAATGGTGGCGATTTCCCTTCACCTGAAGGCGGAAACAACTTAATTCGGGGTCTGTCTTTTGTAAGATCCGAGTTTAATGGTCGGGAAGTTTTCTCAGCCAACCAGGGTCGTGCTCTTGATTTTGGTACTGTGCCGCCAGAACTGATTGGGGCTGTAAATGTTTACAAAAACAATACAGCTGACCTGATTGAAGGCGGTATTGGTGGTACGATTGACCTTCGCACGTTGGAACCATTTGACCGCCCTGACGGCTTTGCGACGATTACGTTAGACGGAACATATACTGATTTCCGTGATGAAATCAGCCCAGAGGGTACTGCTACAGTCAGCCATCGTTGGGATGGAACGCGTGGTGAGTTTGGTCTCTTGGGATCATTTGCTCATTCTGAGTTGAAATCACGTATTGATAACTATCAGCTAGGTCAGCTCATACCGGTTACGAGCTTTCTTGATAATGATAACCCTCCAACTGATGCGCTCGCTGTCCCGGGTGGTGTCCAACTTCGTGAAAATAATATCGATCGAGAACGTCAAAGTTATTACGTCGCAGGACAATGGCGCAATAATGAAGACACATTTAAAGCGACAGCTAAATATTTCAGAATTGATAACCTTCAAGAAAGAGATGAGCGTACGTTAGAATGGTTTGCGACAGGTGGCACCTTCTTCGAGGGTGTAACATCAGTAGTAGGTGACTTCACAAGCGGTGACTTTACGTCAGAAGGCCTAAATATTTGTTCGAACAATGTTCCTGGTTTTGCAAGAAGAGATGCCTGTCAGGCCACATTGCCGGCGAGTGGACTGTTTGAATCTGGACGGGTGACAAATAACATCCGTGGGTGGACAGGTGCTCAAGGGGCTGAATGGCAAACCACCGCAATTGATCGTGATATTGATACCACAACACAAGATATCAGTTTGAATGTGGAATGGCGTCCTGCTGACCGTTGGTATGTGAATCTAGACTGGCATAACACAAAATCTGAAACTGATTTTAGCCAATTATGGGGTGTTAATATATTCTTCGCCGACCTCCAATTTACGCCAGGTAATCTTGATAATCCGGATATTTCAATAATTGTACCGGAAAACAGTAGTCCCGTTCGCCGCTTGGCTGATGGCTCTCAAATTGGTTGGGGGGGAGAGCCCTTCTTGCCGACAGATTTGTCTGACCCAGGCTCGACCTTTGCTCTCGCGGTTGCAGATGAATTCCAAATTAATGACGGTAGTGCAAATGCGTTCAGAGCGGATGTTCACTATGAATTTGATGATGACGGTTGGTTTGATGCCATCCAATTCGGTGCAAGAATTTCGGAACGTGAGCAAACAAATCGTCAATCTGGATTGAATTGGGCGGCTGTATCACCGCCATGGCAAGGGGCGACAGGGTTACCTCAAGGTTACTTGCCTCTCGACCAAACAAACATTCCACAAGAGGCTGTAGATTTTTCTGGCTTCTTCGGAGGGGGCATCTTTACGGGTACAAATTCAACTGTCTTCTTTACAGGTCGAGAGTTTTTAGAGAATTACGATCAGGCTGTTCAAACAGTATTTACAGATCCCAACATTGTAAGTTCAGTTGATGGATCTACGACTTCTGCGTGGATACCGTTGAGGAATGCGAATGGGCAATTCCGTGATGGTGCTTTGCCTGAAAGTAGTGTGGGTGAGGATGTTGTTGCATTATACGCAAGAGCAGATTTCGGAAATGAATTTGACAATGGTATGTCATTAGAGGGTAATATTGGCCTACGTTATACCAAAGCCAAAATCTCAGGGGCTGGAACAGTAGCCTTTGTAGAAAACTTCAGTGAAGATGCTGCTGCTTTTAACCCTGAATCTGATGCCTTCTTAGCTCAAGCGGATCAATTTATTGAGGGAGAATTCAACGAGCAAGAGCATTGGTTACCATCGTTCAATGCCAAGCTTAACTTAAATGATGAGTCACTCATTCGTTTGGCGGCAAGTAAAAATATTACGCGTCCAAGAATTGATCAATTGAATCCGGGACAGAGCTTTAATATTCCTTTCTCATTCATAGTGGAACGTGAAATCGATCCTGTAACGGGTGAAGAAGTGCCAGGAGAAGGCACGATTGCGGATGTTTTGCCTGTTCAAGTTAGCGTCTTTGGCGGTAATCCTGAACTGCAGCCTATCGAGTCTTATAACTTTGATCTGTCTTTCGAGCATTACTTTGGAGATGACAATTACTTCGCGGTAACAGGTTTTTACAAAGACATTTCAAAAAATATTATTACTGACTCCATTACACTCGGGCAGCAAACGCTTGATGATGAGGTTTTGAACATCATTTTAACGAGTGATCAGAATGTTGATGAAGCAGAGTTCTTAGGGGTTGAACTAGCCTATCAACATTTCTTCGATGAGCTGCCGGGAATTTTCTCTAATCTTGGGATACAAGCAAACTATACTTACATCGATGCATCGACCAATCCTTTACCTTTAAACTTCGACTCACCCAATTTCATCACGGGTGTAGGTGATGGCGTAAATGACGCAAATATCGTTGATGCGGATGGTAATGGTGAAGCGGATAATTCGGAAAGAATTTATCGTTATGGATTGAGCAATTTCCTCGGAACATCTGCGAATACGGCTAATATCGTTGGTATCTATCAAGATGAGCAATTTGAATTCAGGCTTGCCTATAATTACCGTTCCGAATATCTGACGTCTTATACAGACTTTGTGACAGCTAACCCTCTCTTCGTAAAAGGAAGAGGTCAATTAGATGGGTCATTCAAGTGGGATGTTACGGATGCCCTACAACTTCGTATGCAAGTTGCTGATATATTCGGAACAAATACGGTATTAGAACAACAGGTTGATTTCAGCGGACAACGTTATCGTCGTGCAGAAATCAAAGGCGACCGTCGGATCAAGTTTGGTCTAAGATATAATTTCTGGTAGTTTCTAGAATTATGTGGATAGAGAAAAGGCCCCAAACGGGGCCTTTTTTATGGGTTAGTCTTTGGAATAAATTCCGTTTTACAAAACCACGCCTTTATTAAATCTCACAATAAAAGTAAGCGGCTGGCTTATAACATTTTACAATTTTGATTTATAAAGTCTTGGTGGCTCGGCATTTTGTTTAGACAATTTAACCAAACGCGGCGAATATCAGACATTCTTTGATTAAGGTTTGACTCCGGCATCATATT
>CAYTAJ010000008.1:0-3013 GCA_964435725.1 uncultured Algimonas sp. | reverse complement strand
GCCGTTCTTTCATTGAAGTAATCAATATCGGCCTGATTAAAATTTATATCCGGGAAGTTTGTTAGTAATCGCGCAACTGATGTTTGAATTAAATGAATAGATGTGGACTCGAGTGGTTCCATAAATCCTGCGGCCAAACCCAATGCGAGGACATTTTTATTCCAGACTTTCTTACGAATGCCCGTTTTGAACCTTAAAAAACGGGGGTCTCCAATAGCTTCGCTATCGATACCGCCTAACAATGTTTCTTTGGCTTCTTCATCATTAATATAATCACTGCAATAAACGTAACCATTTCCTGTTCGAGATTGTAACGGAATTCTCCATTGCCACCCCGCCGCCTTAGCGGTCGAACGTGTATAGGGAATCGGATCAGTAACGCGTTTGCTTGGTACTGTTACCGCACTATTGCAGGGTAAGTAATGAGACCAGTCATCATAGCCCGTTTGGAGCGTGTCTTCGATTAACAGCCCTTTGAAGCCTGAACAGTCTATAAAAAATTCTCCGTCAATTTGCTCCCCGGAGTCGAGTACGAGGGACTCAACCAAGCCAGTTTCCGCATTTTGATTAGCTTTTGTGATGCGACCTTCGATACGTTTCACACCTCTACTTTCAGAGAAATCCCTCATGAAGCGCGCGTAAAGTGTGGCATCGAAATGAAAAGCATATTCGATAGAATTCAAAGGCGAATTTCTTACGTTGACAGGGCGTTGAAACTTTCCGGCTCTCGCAGCCAGGATTTGTAAATTGTAATCATCTATGGATGTCTTGTGCCCTAAGCCTGAATGACGTAGCCAAAAGTGGTGAAAACGAATGCCTTCCATTTCAAGGCCATAATCTCCAAAAGGGTGAATATAAGACTTACCAGTTTCATCCCAGTCAACAAACTCTATGCCGAGTTTGAATGTGGCGTTTGTCTTTCTAACAAAATCATCTTCCTGCAAACCCAGTAACTCATTGAAGTATTTGATATGCGGAATTGTCGCTTCACCGACACCAACAGTTCCAATAGCTTCGGATTCGACTAATGTAATATTGATGTCCGGGTGTACCATGACACGAGACAAAGCTGCGGCGGCCATCCATCCGGCAGTGCCGCCGCCTACAATGACGATGTTCTTGATATTTTTTTCCGAAAGCATTCCGTGTCTCAATTAATAATGCAGATATGATAGTGCGTTTTCTTGGTATCTATATTGCTTTAAAAATTTGAATATTTCAAACCTATTTGACGGATTTACCTGCGGCATTCAGGCTGACAATCCTTAGCTGATTTACTCAAATATTTTGACAACGCGCTTGTAAAGTTATCCGCGTTTTGAAAATGGATTTTTATTAAATACCCAGTTTGTTTTCTTTACATTGACCCATATTTTTAATATGGATTAGATAGATTGTAATGACGTTTTACATTGAATTAAATAAATCAATAAATTCATGAAAAACAATACCTTAGTAAGAGAGAGTGCCAGATGCGTCGTGCCTTATTTAATACCGTAGCGCTTGTGTCCATGTCGGTAATGTTGTCTGCTTGTTCAGGAGAAAACCAAGCGGATACAGAGTCCCAAAATAAGGTTATGGCCCCGAGCACCGTAAACCCCGAAATCTGGCCGACGGCGTCTAGTCCTGTTGGTCTCGATCCGGCTATTGAAGCACGGATTACAGATATCATGTCTCAAATGACTTTGCGTCATAAAGTGGGTCAAATCGTTCAGGCAGATATTGGATCCATTTCGCCGGAGGATTTAAAAACTTATCCATTGGGCTCTGTTTTGAATGGTGGTAATTCTGCGCCGAATGGGGATAACCGCTCGCCTGCCTCTGATTGGTTGGAGCTTGCCGATGCGTTTTATAAGGCGTCAAAAGAAGCCTATGGTGACGGTGTTCCGTTTATTCCTATGTTGTGGGGAACGGATGCCGTTCACGGTCACAACAATATTCCGGGCGCTACGGTTTTTCCTCATAACATTGGCTTAGGCGCTACACGTAATCCTGAGCTTTTGCGCGCTATTGGCGATGTTACCGCAAAAGAAATTCGGATTGGTGGTCAAGAATGGACGTTTGCGCCAACCATTGCCGTTGTGCGCGATGATCGTTGGGGACGCACTTATGAAGGCTATGCTGAAAACCCTGAGGTCACTGCGAGCTATGCCGGAAAATTGATTGAAGGCATTCAAGGCGAAGCCACAGGCGATGAATGGCTTACAGGCCCGAATGTTATTGCGACGGCCAAGCATTTTCTTGGTGATGGTGGTACGCAAGGTGGGAATGATCAAGGTGAGAATAGCGATAGTGAAGAAGAGCTACGCGATATTCACGGGGCCGGATACCCGCCTGCTATAGATGCAGGTGTTCAAGTCGTTATGGCCAGCTTTAACAGTTGGCAGGGCAAAAAAATGCATGGGCATAAAGGTCTTCTGACGGATGTCCTTAAAGAACGCATGGGATTTGACGGTTTCATTGTAGGAGACTGGAATGGTCACGGCCAAGTCAAAGGCTGTACTAATACCGATTGCCCGGAAGCGCTTCATGCGGGGCTGGATATGTATATGGCCCCGGATAGCTGGCGAGGGCTTTTTGATACACTCTTGGTTCAAGCCGAAAATGGAGAGCTAGATTTAGACCGTTTGGATGATGCCGTTCGTCGCATTTTGCGTGTAAAAATCCGCTCTGGTTTATTTGAGGCCGGTCTGCCGTCAACGCGTGCCTTTGCCGGTGATTATGATCTTCTTACTAATCCAGAGCACAAAGACGTGGCGCGCCAAGCGGTTAGAGAATCTCTCGTCTTGTTGAAAAATAATGTCACGGAAGCTGGTGAACGTGTGCTACCTTTATCGCCAAACCAAAAGATTTTAATTGCAGGTGATGGTGCCGATAATATTGGTAAGCAGTCAGGCGGTTGGACGTTGAATTGGCAAGGCACGGGTAATTCAAATTCTGACTTCCCCGGCGGAAGTTCGATGTTCGATGGCCTTAAGCGTCATACTGAGGCGGCCGGCGGTGAAGCCATATT
>CAYTAJ010000007.1:54911-56458 GCA_964435725.1 uncultured Algimonas sp. | reverse complement strand
CCGTCATAAGAGAGCGTGTAATCCAAATGGTCTTGGAGGTTTTCGCCCACGCCCGGCAAGTCATGGGTGAGCGCAATACCATGCGGCTCAATTTTATCCGGCGCGCCTATGCCCGAGAGTAAGAGGAGCTGCGGCGAGCCAAACGCGCCCGCGCTCAAGATGACATCGCGATTGGCGGCTACGGTGGTTTTCTGGCCTTTGCGACCCAACGCGACGCCTTTGGCCTGTTTGTTGTCGATGAGGACTTTTTCGACGATGGTCTCGCTTATGACATGGAGGTTCGGGCGGTCGATGACGGGGTCAAGAAAAGCCCGCGCGGTTGACCACCGCTCGCCATTCTTCTGGGTCACTTCATACAGGCCGACGCCTTCTTGGGTCTCGCCGTTGAAATCCTCATTGCGCGGAATTTGGAGTTGGTCGCAAGCGGTGAAGAATATCTCATTCACCGAACCCGGATCGGCAATCGGGGCGACATTTAACAGCCCGCCTTGGGCATGAAAATCAGTCGCGCCCTTTTCGCGATGTTGCGATTTTTTAAAATAAGGCAGCACCTCTTTGTAAGACCAGCCCTCATTCCCCATGGCCGCCCAATTATCATAATCGGCTTTGTGCCCCCGAATATAAATCATGGCGTTCGACCCGGACGACCCGCCGAGCATTTTCCCGCGGGGTTGAAAACATTCGCGATTATTCAGACCCGCTTGCGGGACTGTATTGAACGCCCAGTTCCGCGTTTTCGTCAGCATGGTAATTAATCCCATGCCGGGAATGGTCACGGAGAAATGCTTATGGGTTTTACCCGCTTCGATCAGCAAGACGGAGACATCCGCGTCTTCGGACAAACGGTTGGCCAAAACACAGCCCGCCGATCCGGCCCCGCAAATGATGTAATCATAGGTGTTGGCGAGTGACTGTTTATTAGAAAGATGCGGCATTGAATGGGCGTCTTGTTTTTACAAAAACTTCTTCATAAGCTTAATCATCCCCCGCGTCTTATCGGTATAAGGCGGATGGAGTTTACTGCCCTGACTGAACCGGCTTTGAATGAAAACGCCCTTCATATGAGAGAAACTCTCGAAACCCGCTTCGCCGTGATACGCGCCCATACCCGACGGGCCGACGCCGCCAAACGGAATATCTTCTTGGACGACATGCCATGCGCATTCATTAATACTGACGCCGCCTGAATGACTTTGCTGAAGAACTTTATCACGCTTGGCTTTGTCTTCGCCAAACCAATAAAGCGCGAGCGGGCGGTCGTGGCTTTGGACATATTCCAAACTCTCATCCAAAGTGTCTGAAGCCACAATCGGCAAGAGCGGGCCGAATATTTCTTCCTGCATGATTTTCATATCCGGCGTGGTATCGGTCACGACCGTGAGAGGCACGCGCCGTTCTTTGGCGAGTTGTTGTTTATCATCATCGCCGGCGACTTGGATTTTCGCCCCTTTATTTTCGGCGTCTTCCAACAGATCTTGCAGACGCGCATAATGCGCATCAGCGATGATAGAGGTGTAATCATCATTGCCTGCAAAGGTGGGATACAT
>CAYTAJ010000007.1:51688-54811 GCA_964435725.1 uncultured Algimonas sp. | reverse complement strand
ACATAAATCTCATCGTCGGAAAAAGCATCGCTAATGACTTGTTTGAGAAGTGCCGACATTTTGGGCGTATATTCACTGGGCTTAATCATCGCCCGATTGCCCGCGCCTAAAGCACCGATCAGCGGCATAATCGCGAGTTGAAGCGGGTAATTCCAAGGGCTGATAATACCGACCACGCCGAGCGGCTGTGGGACAATTTTATTGGACGCCGGTTTATATTGGAGTGCCGTCGGCGCTTTACGCGTTTTCATCCATTTCGGTGTATGTTTCAGCGCGTGCGAAAACCCGCCTTGCATCACCAAAAACTCGGATATGATTGTGTCCTCTACAGCACGATGGCCAAAGTCCTCAGAGATAGCGTCTACAAAAGCCTCTTCATTCCCCAGAATAATCTCACGTAATTTGATGATATTGGCTTTGCGCGTGACCCAAGACGGATAGGGATCACGATCAAAGGCCGCACCCTGCGCCTCACGAATTTTGGTTATATTTTCGACTGTATCAGAATCAGTTTTGAGTTTGGATGATGGATTTATTCGAACCATTCCGGCTTCCCGCTTATTGTGTTTTTTATCAATATGGCGGGTTTAACAGCTTGTGTCGAGCGTTTGTTGGATAGCTAGCTTATCGTGTTTTGCTCGCGATTGCAGAGAGCATGGCTTTGGCGCGACCACCCACAGTATCTTCACAAGCCGCGATTTGAGAATAACGTCGGCGGAGCTTTCCGGGGGCATCAGATAAGCGCTTTTGCCCAAAACGCTCAGTCGCATCATAAATTTTAGAAAGCCTTGCTGCCGGGCCAGAAACGGCGACAAATCCGGCAGAGGTCCGCACATTTTCTGTGGCATAGTATTTTTTATATCCGGCCAAGCCCGTGCCTAAATCAATCCGCTTATAGCCAAACTCATCAGAGGCAGTGATAATATGATTGAGAAGTTGTGTGCCCGGTGAGTATTTTCCATAGTCGGAAGAATAAGCGACTATCCAGCTGTGATAAGTATTGGCATCGACCAGACCCGTATCCACGGCGACTAATGTGTCCCCGAAATAAAGACTGTGCATATGAACCGACAAATCAGAGGATGGCGGTTTACTCCATAGTTTTTCCAAAAGCTGTAATGTCCATCCTGCGCCTAAGATATTATAATAACTGCTCTCCGCATATTGTTGTATCTTCCAAGCGATAAGCGTTTCGAACTCTTCTTTGCTTTTGCTGTGAGGAACAAATCTCGGTTCACCGACTTCTTGTGATGCTCTGCGAATGCGGCGTCTTGTATCCTTTTGGTGACGTGTAAAAGATGAATTTTGAGCTTGTCGCCAGGCCTCTTGACCCTCTGGGAAAGCCATCACGGCACCGCGTTGGATTTCGTCAACGTCTTTTTCCAGTGCATCAACAAGGGCGCTGAAATGATAGGCCCCAACGGGGGTATCTTGTAAAACGTCTAAAAGCGAATAGGTGTAATTCGGTCCACAAATCAGCCCGTGATAATCTGTCATTGGCGCACCGACAGGACGTGCAAACTTTACACCTTGAAAGGGCAGTATCGCAACGATTTCGTCGGCGTCTTCTAAGACAGCAATTTGAACATCATCCCGTAACTCGGCGATGGTCAGTGTATAGTCCAAATGAAAATAAGGCGAGTAAAGCGCAGGGTTAGAGCTTCTGAGTCGATGCCATGCCTCTTTCACGCGGTCGGGCAAAGCCTCCGCAGTATAAAGCGTGGTTTTTCGTGTTTTATGGCTCACGATAACTCATTCATTGTTCTAAACCTGCTTATGCATATCAAAAAATGGCTAAGACCGTCTTAAAACACGCATAAAATCTCTTTAGAAAAAGGTTGTAAAAACAGGTTTTTGACGCTTATGCAAAGATATGAGTCACACTCACTCGCATGATCACACACACGACCACGAAGAGCATGGTCACCATCACGCGCCTGTTGTAACGAAATCTAACCGAAACCGTGTGGGTTTTGCGGCCCTGCTAACAGGATTGTTTATGGTCGTGGAAGTCATCGGTGGCTTGATTTCCGGCTCTTTGGCCTTACTCGCTGATGCCGGCCATATGATGACGGATTTTGCAGCCCTCTCCATGGCTTGGATCGCTTTCATTATTGCGCGAAGACCCGCGACATGGCGATATACCTTTGGCTTTGCCCGATTTTCGATTTTGGTTGCCTTTATAAATGGGCTCACCCTATTTTTTATCGCGGCTTTAATTGTCAAAGAGGCGATTGAGCGCTTTATCAATCCGGGCGAAATTTTAGCGGGCGCAATGCTTTATGTCGCCCTAGGCGGCTTGCTGGTGAATATTGCCGTCTTTCTGATTTTGCGTGGTGCGGATCAACACAATCTTAATATTCGCGGCGCGGTTCTGCATGTCTTAGGAGATCTCTTAGGATCTGTAGCCGCAATCAGCGCTGCCGCGATTATACTATATACAGGATGGACACCGATTGACCCGATTTTATCCGTATTCGTCGCGCTGATTATTTTACGCAGTGCTTGGCGCTTGGTAAAAGATAGCGGTCATATATTACTTGAAGGCGCGCCTAAAGGCTTTGACCGTCGCGATATTAAAGAGCATTTGCTGCGTGATATTCCTGAACTCGTGAGTGTCGATGACATTCACATTTGGTCCGTAACACCCGAATGGCCTATGGTGACCTTACAGGCTTTTATCACAGATGGCGCCCGTATTGAGCCTGTTAGCCATGCCATAAAAACATATCTGTTTAAAAAATATGACATCCAACACGTCACAATAGATGTGATGAGACAGGCGTCAAAAGGCATGATAGGGACATCCCGAGGAGGACAACTACATGAATAAAATCAAGAAATTTTTGCCGATTATTTTGGCCTTAGTTTGCAGTGGAGTCTTTTTGGATAGTCTTAGATTCAAATTCACTAATCATCCCAATACGCAGGAAATCTTTGGGCGATTAAATGAGTGGGCAGCGAGTTTAGGTGCTGAAGGTTTGTTCGCGCAAACCGGTCTTTTTTCTCAATATACAATTGGCGTCGCTGAATTAATTGCTTCAGCGTGTTTGCTTCTTGGTATTTTGTCTCGCTTTCATCGCTTACAAGGTTTCGGCGCTTTATTAGGGCTCGCAGTGATGA
>CAYTAJ010000007.1:28458-51588 GCA_964435725.1 uncultured Algimonas sp. | reverse complement strand
CGCTCCATCATTGCGACGAGGTCAGCGGCATCTTCCCGTTCAATGTCAGATTTTAGTAAATCAATCATAGGAAAGAGGGCGGATTCAGGCAGAGTAATTTCATGCACCAAACCATACATTTGTCGATACGTCCCATCCGCTTTGTCAGCGCTAAGTTGCATCTTTGTTTCTAATTCTAAGGTAATAGCCGCGATTTCAGCTTCGGATATGCCGCGATATTCGCCCATTCTGGCCGTGGAGATCATTAAAACCGTTGCGGCTTCAACGGGTGTCTCAACCAGTTCATAGCCTGACTTGCCATAGGCTTTTTTAAAGCGGCGTTGGCGCGGGAGGTTAGCAAGACCACTGACATCACTCGCAATATTGCGAGACGCGCCAATCGCGCGTGAAATCCAAAATATAGCGACGGCAATTGTCGTTATCAAAGCAATGATGTGCATAATAAAAAGTCCTTACCGACAGCTTGTAGCAGGCCCCATATCGACATGGAAGTGGTCACGATGTGCCGCATTAAAATCAGGGCTGAGTGTCACGCGGAAAATCTTGCAGGCGGCATCGCGAATGTCGCGCAGAAATGCGGCGTCGCGGTCTACGCTGTCCCAATGTTTGAGAACCGTCACAAGATGACCATCTGAAAGCTCAAAGCCGGCCACATCCCACGCATTCGCAAAAGCATGTTCGCTCCACCGCCCAGAGCTGTTTCCATTTTGACGACGACAGGAATACGTCCCCATATGGTGGATTTTAGCAAGGCCGACGCCGTATCGCTCTTTGGCAATTTTATCAATTTCCCGTGTCCAGAGATATGAGGCCACTGAGAGCGGGCACTGCATATTGGCTTCGCCAGGCTGAAGGATAGTTTCGTCCTGTCCGTACACCACGCGTGCAATATCAAAGCCGCAGATATTTTTACCGTCCCCTGATTTAGGGCCGGGTTTTGGATCTGCTGAGATGCTGACAAACCCAGCTGTGTCCCGCGCCAATGTCATACACCGTTCGGACGAACCCAAAGAAAGCCTGAGTAATTGTGATTTTGTGGCGAGGCCCAAAGGACGGCTTGTATCCAATCGTTTCCAAGACAAATGTTGAGGGGGAACATAACGGTCAATCAGATATGCCCCGCCCCCAAAAAGCGTAAGAAAAATAACCCAGATAAAAATGGCGCGCCAGTTTCGCATAAAAGCTGTTTAAGCGTCTTATTGTGGGCCTTCAACCAGACAAAGGACTTGTGCAATGCGACGATCTCTTCGCAATCGATCAGCTTGTAAGCCATAGGATTGTGAGTCGATGGGTTCGGCCTGACCTGAGGTGTCTGAAAAAAAGGGTCTTAAGGCCCCTGGCGCTACGGAATAAATGCGACCGCGTCTGGGGTTTTCTGCCGTCACAAGACCAATAATTTCACCGTCTTTATCAAGAACCGGCGCTCCCGATAACCCGCCCAGACTTCCGCGTAAGCCTTGGGTGCGCCCAAGCTCTGCCCAAGCGAGAACAGACTCTTGGGCTGTGTATCGTCCGCGAACAATCATTCGACTGCGAGAAATGAGACTACCGACAACTTCGCCGGGGCGGCCTTGAGGAAAGCCGATAAAATAGCCATTTTCTCCGACTTGGCGTCTTTCAAAAACATCATTCGGAAGAGGCTTTCGTGTCCAATTTGTTCTCAGAACGGCGAGGTCATTTTCCTCGAAGACTTCATATTCCGCACTAATGATACGATTCGTGCCAATCTTTAGGGCGACCTCGGAGCAACTATCCACGACATGTCGCGCGGTCAGCCAATTACCATTTTGGTCGATTGCGAAAGCTGTTCCTGTGCCGGATTGTGGTACATCAATTTCTGTGATGATTATATCGTCTCTGGGGCTTTCACTGGGCAGCAGTGGCCCGAGTTCCAAAGGTGGTGGGGGCGGCGCACTGACATCTTCGCTTAAGCGGGACGCATTGAAATAAATCAAACCCACGATGAAGGCATAGAATAGCCAATCCGGTATTTTCCGGAACATCTGCTTACCCAACAATGGCGACAGCGAGAATGATAGAGCCTGCAATCTTAAAGGCGGCTAAGACAAGCGCAGGAGCGGTTTCATTATTCTCAATGCGTTCCGGCATGCCCTTGAAAATTGCGTCTGTCAGACGGAATAAGAAGAGCTGTAAAAACAAGCTTGTCGTGCCCCAAATGGCCACGTCAAAAAGGCTGAACCGGTTTATGAGACAGGCCGAAAGCGGCAAGGCGAGACTGATAATTAAAGAGCTGAAATGAATGGCGGCGGCCATATTCCCCTCTTGAACAAGTTGCAATTCTTTATGGGGTGTCAGGCGCGTATAAATCACCAAGCCAATCAAATAGATGGCCGTTACGATAACGAGATAGAAAATTAGAAACGGAAAGCCATTAGCCAAACTGTCGAGTGCAGGACGCATATATGCCCTTTATATTATTGTTGTGCCCCCTGCCGCTTACCCACTCACGCAGCTAGTATAGGGATGCGAGAATTAGATAAATTTCGCAAGTCTTTAATGTCATCTGAGCTGTGATTAATGTGTTGCTTTTGCCTCAGCTCGAATTTGGCTGGCCCGTTTTTTCTCAGATTCGGATTTTAATTGTCCGCAGGCCGCCAGAATATCGCGACCACGCGGCGTCCGAATAGGACTGGCATAGCCTGCGCGATTGACAATATCAGCAAAGGCTTCAATGGTTTCCCAATCAGAACATTCATAATCAGAGCCCGGCCAAGGGTTAAACGGAATGAGGTTCACTTTGGCAGGAATACCCCGCAAGAGATTGATGAGTTCTTTGGCGTGTTTTGGGCTGTCATTGACGCCCTTCAACATCACATATTCAAACGTAATGCGCCGTGAATTTGAGAGACCCGGATAATCACGACACGCCTGCATTAACTCTGAAAGCGGGTATTTTTTATTGATAGGCATGATTTGTGTGCGCAAATCATCATTGGCCGCATGGAGTGAAATCGCGAGCATAGCTGAGGTGCGTTCGCCCATGGGCCCGATTTCCGGCACAACTCCACTAGTCGAGACCGTAATGCGGCGACGTCCAATACCGAGGCCCTCCGGATCACAAATCACATCGAGTGAATCGCCCACTTGATCTGTATTATAAAGAGGTTCGCCCATGCCCATAAAGACAATGTTGGTGAGGCGACGATTGTCTTGTGTCGTCGGCCATTCGCCTAAATCATCACGTGCGATGATGACTTGTAAGACAATTTCACGGGCCGTGAGATTTCGGACTAAACGCTGCGTTCCTGTGTGGCAGAATTTACAGGTTAGGGTACAGCCCACTTGCGATGAGACGCAAAGCGCCCCTGTTTTAGAGACATCCGGAATGAAAACACTTTCAACTTCAACACCCGGCGACATACGAATAAGATATTTGCGGGTCCCATCCACACTGATTTGCCGCTCGATGATTTCTGGTCTGTCGAGTGTGAAATGTTCGGAGAGTTTCGCGCGCAGAGGCTTCGCGATATTGGTCATCTCGTCCCAATCGCGCACGCCGTAATTATAGATCCAATGAAAAATCTGCTTGGTGCGCATGCGGATTTTCTTGGGTTCAATACCAAACGCTTCAAGATGCGCGGCAATCTCTTTGCGTCCTAAACCGACCAAAGACGGACGCGTATCCGCTGCCGTGATGGGCTGGCCAGGTTCAGCCGTTTGTATGAGGGTGGTTTTCGCCATGGCGCGCCTTTATCATGAGCACGCCTAAAAGGTCACGTCTTTTTGCAGTGAGGCAAATGCTGGATTAGTTCAGCACAAGGCCTTCATGCGGGCTGTCGAGAACAAAAGCCGGAATATCAATGTCAAAGCTTTCACCGTCCGGGGATTTCACACTGTAAGTGCCGCGCATCATACCAGAAGGGGCCGTCAAAGGGGCGCCACTGGTATAACGGAAGGTTTCGCCAGATTTGATCGTCGGTTGTTCACCGACAACGCCCGATCCATGGACTTCTTGGACCTGACCACGGCTATCCGCGATTTGCCAAAAACGGCCTGTGACTTGGAGGTCTTTGGCACCCTGATTATCGATTTCGACCGTGTAAGCCCAGATAAAGCGGGAGTCTGAAACAGAGGATTGTTCAGCCAGAAACTCAGGCTCAACACGCACGACCACGTCTTTTGTGCGTTGTTCAAATAATGGTGGCATCGATAATCCCCCTTTTATTGTCTCCGTCCCCACATCACGTTTCTCGCAAAATGACAAAGACTGTCTCTCTCTGCGACATTATTGCGCCTTAAATTTGCGACTCGCAAGCGCTTTGACCACTTTCCCCCAGAAATTTGCAGTTCATTCTTGTCTGACGCGAAGGGCGTGTTACGCCGCACTTATGAGTATGGGTATTTTACCGGAACAGGCCATTCGCGGTTTAATCGCGGATGACGTGATAACGCAGTCAGCACCTGAGAAGGGTGCGGATGGTTTGCCACCCTTGGTTCAACCCGCCAGTTTAGACCTCCAATTAGGGGTGACAGCCTATCGTATGCGCGCGAGCTATCTGCCCGGTGCTGGGGCAAAGATCGCTGAAACCCTCCAAGACCTCTGCCTCCACACGATTGATATGAGCCAAGGGGCCGTATTGGAAACAGGCTGTGTATATCTGATCCCTTTGCGGGAAGGTCTTTGCTTGCCGAAAGATTTGAGCGCGGCGGCAAACCCCAAAAGCTCGACGGGTCGATTGGATGTTTTTACGCGCGTTATTTGCGATGGGGCGACGCGGTTTGATGCGGTACCTGCGGGATATGAAGGCCCGCTTTATGTAGAAGTCGCGCCGCGCACCTTTCCGATTTTGGTGCGTCCGGGCGACAGGCTCGTGCAATTGCGCTTTCGCTCAGGTGAGCCGCAAATCCTAAGTACCCAAACGGTCAGTATTGATCTGCGCGGTGTCGATGGATCCGATATTGTTGGGTGGCGCGCCCGTCGACATTCCGGCTTGGTGGATTTACGCGGAATTGCAGCCCATTCAGCCCGTGATTTTTGGGAGCCTCTTCACGCGCCAGACGGACAATTGGTCTTGGACCCAGAGGAATTTTATATATTAGCGAGCCAAGAGGCGGTGACTATTCCGCAAGACCAGGCCGCTGAAATGGCTCCCATTGCCCCTGAGATTGGTGAGTTCAGGGCCCATTATGCCGGATTTTTTGACCCCGGCTTTGGCTTGGCTGAAGCAGGCGGGCAGGGTAGCCGCGCCGTATTAGAAGTGCGAGGCCGGGACGTTCCTTTCCTTTTGCGTCATGGTCAATCTGTCGCCAAACTCCTCTTTGAGCCATTAAGTGAAGAACCAAAGGCTTTATATGGCGGCGAAGGGTCTCATTATCAGTCACAGGGCTTGCGTTTATCCAAACATTTTGCTCTTTAAGGTTTAGGGGGGAGCAAAGGGGACCAACACGTGCCACAAAAACTATCCAAATTCGTAAAATCGATTTGTCTTGCCGTCGGACTCGCAGCTTTTGGGATATCTCATACAAGTCAGCCCGCGCAGGCCGCGCCGCCTGCTAAAGCTTTTGGTCAGCTACCTATGGCTTATGACGCTGCGATTTCACCGGACGGCAAGAAATTAGCGGCGGTCGTTAATCTCGGCGGGTCATATGCCGTCGTTGTGCGTGATGTCGTGAGCACGGGAGAAAAGCCAACTGCGACTCCCTTAGGCGAAGGTATTACACCCAATTATGTTAAGTGGATTAACAATCACCGTTGGGCCGTTTCTATTAACAGGCAAGAGGAATTCCGAAATACGCCCTACACCATGTCATTTCTATTTTCTGAAGATTTAAAATCTGGAGAAAGAGGCTTGATTGTCACGCCACGTAAAATGTTTCGACAATTCAACGATCGTGTCATCGATTGGTTAGAAGATGATCCCGAACATATTTTAATGGCTTACTCGGATATTGAATGGGACCCATATCCCGATATTAAAAAAGTTAACGTAAACACCAGTCGTCACAAAACAATCAAGCGCGGTCAAGCTGGGATTGAACGTTGGATGTCAGACGGTGACGGAACGCCGCGTCTGGGATGGGGTAAAACTGACAATGGAAATGATCGCATGATCATTTTCAATTCTCAAACTGAGGAATGGGATAAGGTTGATAAATACCCCGGATTGACAACGGATACACGAATTTATGGCGTGTTAAAACAAGGCACAGAATTTGTCATTGCTGATTACCAAGGCAAAGATACGCTTGGTCTTTATATTTACGACCTCGTCCAAAAGAAAATTACTCGGAAATTGTTCCATAATGAGAGTTATGATGCCTCAGGCGTTGTTTTATCAAAAGATGGTGAAACCGTCATCGGTGCGAAATATGTGGCTCAGGAAAGTGAAACAGAGTTACTCAGTGAATATGGGACACTGCTTGATCGCTTGAGAGACCGTTTTACCGATTATACGGTGCGCTTTGTAGACCAAACCCAAGACAGTAAAACAGTATTAGTGAAAATGTCCGCACCTTATGATCCCGGTGGATTATATATGTATTCTGCCGGAGCGGATGGACCTGAGCGATTATCGCCTATGTATTCAGACATTCAGTCGGGTGACTTGGGTGAAGTGATTGCCGTGCGATATACGGCGCGCGATGGTCAGAAAATCCCGGCTTTTGTGACCTTGCCGAAAATGGTGAAGACAACAGCGCAAATAAAAAACCTGCCATTCATTGTTCTACCCCATGGTGGGCCCTATGCGCGTGACTCAAAACGCTTTGATTATCTTGCGCAGTTCTTTGCAACACGGGGCTATGCCGTATTGCAGATGAATTTCCGAGGATCAGAAGGCTATGGAAAATCATTTTCCGAAGCGGGACGGTCTAATTGGATTGTGATGCAGGAGGATGTCGAAGATGGCATGCGATGGTTGCTCGAAAAAGGTTATGCTGATCCTGACAGAACCTGTATCGCCGGTTGGTCTTATGGTGGCTATGCGGCACTTATGGGCGTTGCCAAAGACCCTGATCTTTACAAATGTGCCATCGCTATGGCCGCTCTGACGGATATCAATGACGCAAAGCGAGACTTACGAAAGTACAGAGGTGGCAGACATGCGGCGAAAGAGTTTTTTGGTGAAGCCATGAAAGACCCAAAGGTCAGAAAAGCTAATTCACCCGTTCATGTGGCAGACCAGATTAAAGTACCGGTCTTCTTGGCACATGGTGACAAGGATGAAAACGTCCAATTTGACCAGTTTACACGTATGAGACGGTCTTTGAAAAAGGCAGGTGTGAAAGCGACTTATTTGGAATGGAAAGACGAAAATCACTATTTGCAAGTCCAGGAAAACCGGGAAGAGTTTTTCGTTGAAATGGAAAAGTTCTTGAAAGGCGTCAATGGCGTCAGTGAATATATGGTGCCGGATTAAGACGCCTTAAGCCGAACAACTGGCCCCGCCCAAGACGCAAAATTTGGCGCAATGGGGATGATTAAGAGGAACAGGGCCAAGGCTTTCTTTGAGGGTCTTGCCCATTTCAAATTGGACGTCATCCCACAATAAAGTACAGGAGAGGACACAAGCCTGATCTTCGCCCTTTCGGCGGACGACCATGCGGGAGTTTGAACACATCATACTGTCCGGATGCACATCTAAAATACCCCAACAGGCCACTGTTATTTCGGGGACATCTACTTTATCATCCATTTCAGGAAAGAGGATGGTTTGGGACGGATTATAGGCATCAATGTTCCAACCCTCTTTGCGAATTAAGTCGGCGTAGCCTTCTCTCGCAGCTGCCTCACTTTCGGAAAACATCGCGCGGCCGGCAATATGCAGATCAAAGTTATTATCTCTGAGCCAGGCCATACCTTTTAGGGCGATGTCAAAAGAGCCTTGCCCGCGTTCTTCATCATGACCCTGTTGCGAGAAATGATCCAGACTTACACGCAAGGTCATTTTACCGGGGAAGCGTGTTTTGAGGTCAAGCAAGCCTTTTTGAACGCGAGGCCGCATCATGGGCTTCATGGCATTGGTTAAGACCAAGAGCGTATGACCCCATTCCAAAGCCATTTCAGACAAGCGTATCGCATGAGGATTTAAATAAGGCTCGCCGCCCGTAAAAGCGATTTCAATAGGGCTGTCATACATCTCATCTATTTCATCGAGGTAAGGCGCCATATCCTGTGGCGTAAGATAAATAAAATGGTCTGCCGTTGGGCTGCTTTTAATATAGCAATTTGCGCATTCAATATTGCAGAGGGAGCCCGTATTGAACCAGAGCGTCTCTAGTTTTTTGAAAAAGACTTGAGCCCGTTTTTCACCCTTTGCCGTTATGAGGGGGTCCTTAAATTTTGCGGGGTCGAGAATGGCATTCATAAGAGCGCTTTAGCGTCCTAAAATTCTACTGTCACACAGAAATAAAGGTAGGTCGTTCTACATTTTCCTCTTTGATACGAAAGACAGATTCTAGAACTTCAGTTGTTAGCGTCTCTTGCGATGGGCCTTGGGCATGAATATCGCCTTGATGAAGCACATAAACATTATCAGAAAACTGCCTGACAAGTGAAAGGTCATGTAGCGCCGCGATGACTGTCGTTCCCGATGCAGCCTCTTGTCTGAGGGTTTCCAAAATTGAGAGTTGGTAATAAGGATCGAGAGCGGCGACGGGTTCATCAACCAAGAGGATAGCCGCATTCACGGCCAAAGCGCGTGCGAGTAAAACGCGGGCCTGTTGTCCGCCTGACAGTGTTCCAAAACGCGCTGTCTGTAAGTCATGAATATCAGTTTGTTGGATGGCAGATTTAATCGTCTTCTCATCTTCGGCATCCAGCCCCCTAAAAGGCTTTCGAAAAGGGAGCCTTCCCAAAGCCACCACATTATAAACAGACATTTGCGGATGGGCTGTGCGTGTTTGGGAGAGGTAAGAGATTTGTTGTGACAGAGGTTTGCCTTTGGACAATCCTGAAAGGGTTCCCGACTGGGATTTAATGATGCCCGCAAGGGTTTTGAGTAAAGTGGATTTGCCGCTCCCATTCGGGCCGATGAGCGCGTGAAACTGTCCACTTTGAAATTCGGTCGTTATATCTTTTAAAACGAGCGAGCCCCCATATCCGGCTTTTATATTATGTAGCGCCAAACTCATGATCTGGGTGCTCTCATTGCCAAATAAAGAAAGAACGGAACACCAATAAGGGCGGTAATAACACCCAGATATAGAGGCGTTCCTGGTCCGCTGGTCAGGCGTATAACTGAGTCTGTTATTAACAAAAATAGTCCACCAGCTAAGGCCGATAGAGGAATAAGTCTGGCCGGGTCAGGACCGACTAAAAACCGCATAATGTGGGGCACAAATAATCCGATAAAGCCGATAGCGCCCGCGACGGCCACGCCACTGCCGACGGCTAAAGCTGTCCCTATGACAATGAAAGCTTGAGTGCGTCTTAGATTAACGCCCAATGTTTGCGCCGTTTCTTCACCAAGGCTCAGGCCGTGAATATCACGCGCAGAGACAGTTAAAAAGATGAGGCCTATAAGCGTTAGGATGGCACACGGCAGGACTTGTCCTAAATGGGCTTTGTCCAGAGACCCCATTAGCCAATAAACAATTTCTGAGAGCGCCCAAGGATTAGGGGAAAGGTTCATAATAAGGCCTGTAATGGCCGTCGCTAATGCGCCAATACCAATCCCCGCCAGAATTAATTGCCCGGTTATTTGTCCATGACCTCTGTTTATGGTTGTCATGGCTGTAATTAAAATGGCGCCAATCAAAGCGCCTGCGATTGCCGCCGGCGTAACCCAAGCGCGAAATCCAAAATAAAGTGCGATAACCGCTCCCAATGCGGCACAGGCTGAAAACCCAAGCAAACCCGGAGCCGCGAGGTCATTACGCGTAAAGCCTTGAAGGGCTGCACCTGATCCGCCCAATCCCGCTCCAATTAAAATGGTGAGCAAAATACGGGGTAATCTAACCTCTTGGATTATCGTTGAAGTCAGGGGATCACTTTTCCCTAGCAATCCGTTCCAGCTTTGATGCAAGCTTATATCGGTGGGTCCAAGCAAGAGGGACAGACCGCCCACAATAATAATCGCGAGGCACAAAATAAGAGGAAGGCTACGTTTAAACATCTTGGTCTGCCTGCCAGTCTAAAATGCCTTTTTGGATTATTTTTGTCGCCTCAAATAAATAAGGTCCTGCACAGGGCCAATAGGCGCCATCAACCGTTATCACGGTTTTATCGTTGAGGAAGCGCTCCACCACGGGGCTCATAATTTGGCTACGCGAATGATAGTCCGTGTCAGCAAAACTCATAATAATTATATCGGGGTCATATTGGATGAGTGTTTCAATATTGGGACTGTGCCATCCGGATGTTTGATTTATGTTTTGACCGCCTGCCATTTCAATGGCCGCATCGACAAAGGTGTTAGGGCCTGCACTGCCGCCTGACGGCGTCAGGTAGAGTATGCGAGAGGATAGCGCTTTTTCTATCGCCAAACCTTTGAGGCGCGTGTTTTCAACATCGGCTTGCCATTGGGTGAATTTGTCAAAGGATGCGTTTAAGGCCTTCAATATCGCCTTTGCATTCTGTTCAACGCCCTCAAAAGTCTCCGTCCAGTTTAAAGTTACGCTTTGCGGTAGATGTTCAGAAACCTGATACCCTTCGCCAGGGCCAAACAGAATAAGTGTGTCTTTCTGCGACAATAATCTTTCAAGGGAGGCATCAATTTGCGGGAGGTTTTTTTGCGCCTCAATCGCCAATGATAAATCACTCTTTGATTGCCAAGACAGCGCTGCAATATGATCGGGGGCAAAAGCCTGCATATAGCCATCACCGCAAAGCGATGTGCTGGCGACGGCATTGGGCGTTTGGTCTGGCGTTGCGTGCGCAACGGCTTCACAACCGCTAAGCCCCAATCCTGCTAAAACGCCATATAAATAAAGCCACTTCACGCAGGCCTTGTGATACAAAGAAGCGATTAATCCAAGATAAAATCGAAAGAGATATGGCGCACCTAAGAGGATTCGAACCTCTGACCTCTGCCTTCGGAGGGCAGCGCTCTATCCAGCTGAGCTATAGGTGCATCCGATAGAGCGCCTCTTACGGCAAGGTGAGGGTGTGTGCAATAATAACTATGTGTCGCGGTTTGGTATAATTCATTGTTTCAATGAGGGGTGTGGGCTAGGGGAAAGCATGATGAAACACTTGCTTCTCTCAGCCGTGATGCTGTCCGGACTGTCGCTTGCGGCGTGTAATGCACCAAGTGGTATAACGGAGTCTGTTGAGGACCGCATTGCCAAGGCGAGAGAGCGAAATGACGGCCCGGCGATCTGGAAAGTCGAAGATAATAATTCGACGCTCTACCTCTTTGGAACAGTGCATTTATTGCCGGAGGATTTGAACTGGTTGCGTGATGATTTGCGCGATGTCATGCGTGACGTGGGCACCGTTTTTTTTGAGGTTGATACGACTGATAAAGGGCGTGTCGATGCCACCGTCATCAGTGCCGAATTGGGCCTGCGCGATGATGGAGGGCGTCTGGCGGATAGTCTGGATAATTACCAATTAAAGCTTTTGGATGCTGTGGCCAATAATGGCAATATTCCTTTGGCCAGTTTGGATTCAATGAAGCCTTGGTTGGCCAGTGAATATCTGACGCTTACAGCGGCGCAACAAGCGGGGTTGTCCGCAGACCTTTCAGCCGATGAAGCCTTGAAGTCCATGGCGCGGCGTCAGCAAAAAAATGTCATTTATTTGGAAACGGTTGAGGGTCAGATTCGGGCAGTGGCGGACCTCCCGCAAAGCTTGCAGCTTGAAATTCTGACAGAGACGATGGAAGAATTTGACGACCTCGGCAATCAATTATTGCGACTGTCTCAGGGGTGGTCGGTCGGGCAGACGGATTTCCTGTCCCAACAAATGATTGACCCATTACGGCAGACGGCGCCGGAGATGTATCGGTCCGTTTTGGTGGACCGCAATAAAGACTGGGCCGCGCAAATTATTCGCTATTTGGAAGGCAGCGGCACAGGCTTGGTTGCGGTGGGCACTGCGCATCTCTTGGGCGATGACAGCCTCATCCATGAATTGGAAGAAGCGGGATATAAGGTCGAGCGCTATTACGCTTTTATGGGCGAGAATGTGATTTCGCCCACAGAGCTGACAATTGAGCGGCCCAATCGCCAGAATTAAAGCCAGAGAATTAAAAATTAGCCGTAAGTCCGGTAAAGAGACCACGACCCGCTGTCGCGAAACCAACAACATCTTGATAATCTTCGTTCAAAAGATTTGTGCCGCGGACATAGATGCTGACGATATCAGAGAGTTCATATTTAATGTTCGCGCCGACTAGCGTGTAGGCGTCCAGCTCGACATTTGAAAATGTTGCAAAATCGGTGTCGATTTGAGAGCCTGTATGATCAACGGTTAAGGTTAAATAAAGCGTATCAATCGGCACCCATGTCGCGTCAAAACCGGCGAGGAAATCTGGGCGACGAATTTCTTCCACATCGTTTTCTTCACTGTTGAGGAAACTCACTGAGCCGCCTAAGTAAAGCTCATCCACCGGTTTCCATTTGGCCGCAATCTCTAAGCCTTGCCGTGTACTGTCTGTTTCAAGATTGACAACCGTTGTTGTAAAATCAGCATTAAAGAGCGTTGTAATTTCGTCTTTGAGTTCCGAGCGGAAGAGGTCGATAGCAAATTCAAAGTCTTTTAATTCTTGCTCATATCCAATGGAAAAACCGAGCGAGGTTTCGGGTTGCAGGTCTGGATTGCCAGTAAAGCGACTTTCGGGGAAGAAACCAAACAGCTCAATGAGTGTTGGGTTTTTCACGCCTGTGCCAATGGACCCACGTAAACGTCCCTCCCAATCAAATTCATAACCCGCGCCGAGCCGCCAAGTCGTGGCATTGGCGAAAACATCATTGATGTCATGTCGTGCAGAGGCGGTTATTGTGAGGTCATCTTTGTTAAATTTATAATCCGCAACAAGACCATAATTATCGATGGAGGGCACATCCGGGTCGCCTTCAAATTCATAAGTCTCACGCTCAAATTCACCAAAGAGTGTGAGGTCATGATCATGATTAAAAGTTCGCTTTGCCGCCCAGCTCGCTGTGTCCCGTGAGCCTATAGACAGGCTTGAAAATCCGCCTTGCGTATCGGTTTCGGTTTCAACGGTACTCACTTGGAGAAGGTGATCAAAACCCGCGAGTTCAAACCGTCCATCCAAGCGCGCAGTTGTGGTTTTTACATCAGTCGTGCTGTCCGTATTGTTAAGACGTCCGTCGAAATCTGTGTCACCGTCAAAATCGGTAGCGCGTAAGTTCACAGAGGCTTGGCCTGAAAGCGTTAATCCGCCCAGTTCAACTTGATTCAATCCAATGGATAAACGGCGAGTATCAGCTCCGTCTTTTTCACCGTCTAAGCCAGAGATATCGAAGCCTTCGGTTTGGAAGGCGTTGCCATTGATTGAAAGCGTAGCGTCGCCAAGCGGAACGACACCCGAAAACTGGCCTTCAATCGTTTCGCGACTGCCATATTCAACAGAGGCCCGCCATTGCTCTCTATTTGAGCCGGCTCGTGTGATTATATTGATGACACCGCCCACAGCATCCGAGCCATAAATAGCGGATTGTTCACCGCGCAGGACTTCTATTTTGACAACATCTTCACTGCGTAAGCCGCCAAAATCAAAGGCGCCATCTGTGGGATTGTTGACTTGAACACCGTCGATTATGACAAGAACATGATTAGCTTCCGAGCCGCGAAGTCGTAATTGCGTTAAGCTTCCGCCGCCGCCGGAATGTGATACTGCGAGACCTGGAACGGTACGAAGGATGTCAGAGATAAAGGCTTGATTGCGAGACTCAATATCATCCTGCGTGAGTACGGAGACAGGGGCTGTGACATCGTCGGCATTGGAGTATCCGATAAAGTTACCCGTAACGATGATTTCGTCAGAGTTGAACGGGGCACCGTGGGCTATCGTGATGGTATTATTTTCTTTGTCTTTTTCTGCGACAGCATCCCACATTTTTTGATTGCTATAGTCAACATTATCTTGCGTTTGGGCAAAGGCGGGGCCGGCTATCGATAAGAGGGCCACGCCCAATAATAATCGTTTCATGTCACACTCCATTTTATCCTACGCATATTTCGCAGGGTGACGTTTCAATGGGTGTCGTCATAAGGTTTCGGGGTTTTGCCCCTTATCCATACGCTTTGGTACATCCCGCCCAAGCGTGCTGGCGACTGTGTTGGCAGGTCTTCTGACTTGGGGCTCAATCGAGGGTCTCACGTCTTCCCGAACATGATGTTCAGTGACTTAGGTGAGTCTCTAACCCTTCACAGCGGCGGGAGCCGTGGTGCATTTTCAGCACACTTCCCATATTCACACCTCTTTCGAGATGACCAACGAGGCGCGGTTTAGCGGTTTGTCAAAATGACGCAAGCATAAAAAGACACAATATAAAGATTTCTTTATATACTCTTTTGACGAAGACTGCTAAACGCCGCTCAAATCACAGGTGAACTATGTCAAATTGGTCAAAAATCGAAGATGCCATCAAAAATCGTATCGTCATGCTTGATGGTGCGATGGGAACGATGTTGCAGCGTCAAAACCTCCAAGAAGCAGATTTTCGTGGCGAGCGTTTCAAGGATTGGCCGTCTCCGCTCCAAGGCAATAATGATTTGCTTGTTCTGACAAAACCCAGTGCGGTTGAAAAAGTTCATAATCAGTTTTTGGCCGCAGGCGCTGACCTGATCGAAACCAATAGTTTTAACGCCACCACGATTTCTCAGGCCGATTATGATATGTCAGAGCTCGCGCCTGAAATTGCGCGGGCGGCGGCAAAGGTTGCGCGTAAATGTGCCGATGAATGGACAAAAAAAACACCGGAAAAGCCGCGCTGTGTTTTAGGGTCTGTCGGCCCGATGAATAAAACACTTTCAATCTCGCCTAAGGTCGAAGATCCGGGGTTTCGCGATGTGACCTTTGATGAGGTCATGGAAAGCTATGTCGGCCAAATTGAAGCCATGGTTGATATTGTCGACGCCATTCTGATTGAAACCGTCTTTGATACGTTGAACTGTAAAGCCGCTATCGCCGCCTGTCGTCAGGTCTTTGATAAGGTAGGATATGAAAAACCAATCCTGATATCCGGCACGATTACGGACCGGTCAGGGCGGACACTTTCAGGCCAAACGGCCGAAGCCTTTTGGATTTCAATTGCCCATGCCAAGCCCTTTGCCGTCGGCCTGAATTGTGCCTTGGGGGCAGATGAAATGCGCCCCCATATTGAGGCGATATCGCGTGTTGCCAACACCCATGTCATTGCGTTCCCCAATGCGGGGTTGCCCAACGCCTTTGGTGAATACGACGAAACCCCCGAAGATATGACCCGACAAATTAAGCCTTGGATTCAAGAGGGCTTTGTCAACATTCTCGGCGGATGTTGCGGGACGTCTCCGGACCATATCGCAGCGATTGCAAAGGCCGCGGAAGGTATTGCGCCTCGCGTGCCCGTTGACCCGCCTCAAACTCTGCGTTTGTCAGGCCTCGAACCTTTTCAAATTGCGGTATAAATCATGAGCGCAGCAGCCACACAATTTATCAATGTCGGTGAACGGACTAATGTGTCCGGTTCCGCCCGATTTAAGAAAATGATTGTCAAAGGTGACTTTGACAAAGCCCTGTCCGTTGCGCGTCAGCAAGTCGAAAACGGGGCGCAAATCATCGACGTGAATATGGATGACGGTCTGATTGACGGCGTGGCCGCCATGACGCGCTTCCTTCAGCTTTTGGCAGGTGAGCCGGATATTTCCCGCGTGCCAATTATGGTCGATAGTTCAAAATGGGAGGTGCTCGAGGCCGGCTTGAAGTGCGTGCAAGGTAAGGCTGTTGTCAATTCAATCTCTATGAAAGAAGGCGAAGCCCCGTTTCTGGAACAAGCCAAAAAATGTCGTGATCTTGGTGCAGCTGTCGTCGTTATGGCCTTTGATGAGGAAGGGCAGGCCGAAACCGCCGATCATAAATATGAAATTTGTGAGCGTGCTTATAAACTCTTGACCGAAGAGATTAATTTCCCGCCTGAAGATATTATTTTCGACCCGAATATCTTTGCCGTGGCAACAGGCATTGAAGAGCATAATAATTATTCTGTCGATTTTATTGAGGCCTGCCGCCGCATTAAAGCGAATCTACCGCATGCGCGTATTTCGGGTGGGCTATCGAATGTGAGTTTTGCGTTTCGCGGGAATGAACCTGTGCGCGAAGCCATGCATTCTGTCTTTCTTTATCACGCTATTCCGGCGGGTCTGGACATGGCGATTGTGAATGCAGGGCAGCTGACGATTTATGATGATATTCCGGATGAGCTCCGCGAGCGTGTTGAAGACGTTATCCTCAACCGACGGGATGATGCCACAGATCGTCTCTTGGATATTGCCGAGAAATATCGCGGTGATGGCAAAGCCAAAGCGGCGGTTGTTGATACAAAATGGCGCGAGCTCCCTGTTGAAAAACGCCTCGAGCATGCTTTGGTTCGCGGTATCACAGATTTCATTGTCGAAGATACGGAAGAAGCTAGATTAGCCGCCGAGCGTCCGCTTCATGTGATTGAAGGCCCGCTCATGGACGGAATGAATGTCGTGGGCGACTTATTTGGATCCGGTAAAATGTTCCTGCCACAAGTGGTAAAATCCGCGCGTGTCATGAAGGCCTCCGTTGCGCATCTTTTGCCTTTCATGGAAGAAGAGAAAATTGCGCTGGGCACGGCTGATAAATCCAACGGGAAAATCTTGATGGCGACCGTGAAAGGTGACGTCCATGATATTGGTAAAAATATCGTCGGCGTTGTGCTGCAATGTAATGGTTACGATGTGGTCGATTTAGGCGTCATGGTGCCTTGCGATAAAATCCTGGACGCCGCCAAAGAACATGATGTGGATATGATCGGTTTGTCCGGTCTGATTACACCGTCTTTGGATGAGATGGTGTATGTCGGCAAAGAGATGCAACGTATTGGCTTTGATATGCCATTATTGATTGGTGGTGCCACCACATCGAAAACGCATACGGCTGTCAAAATTGATCCGGTTTATGAAAATGGACAAGTGGTTTATGTTACGGATGCCTCGCGCGCTGTTGGCGTGGTGAGTAATTTGCTCGGCGAAAATTCGCAAGATTATCAGAAGGGTATCAAAGCAGAATATGTCAAATCCAGAGAGGCCCATCAGCGCGGTCAGTCCGCAAAATCGCGCCTGACATTGAAAGAAGCCCGCGATAATCCTTGGACACCTGAAAGCGGGTGGGAGGCCTATACGCCGCACAAACCAAGCTTTACCGGCACAAAGACATTACTGAATTACCCGTTAGAAGATTTGCGTGATTTCATCGACTGGACGCCTTTCTTTGCGACGTGGGAGCTCAAAGGGCGTTACCCGGCTATCCTAGAGAATGAAACATATGGCGAAGCCGCGCGTGATTTATTCCGCGATGCCAATGCGATGCTCGATAATATGATTCAAGAGAAATGGGTGAGCGCCAATGCCGTCTTTGGTTTCTGGCCAGCCAAGCAAAATGGCGATGATGTTGATGTCTTCCATGATGAAGCCATGACGGATAAACGCGCGACTTTCCACGGCCTACGTCAGCAAATCAGCAAAGGTGGCAATGGTAAACCGAATTATTCCATCTCTGATTTCTGCTCGCCTAATGGTGATTATATCGGTGGGTTCTGTGTGACGGCCGGTTTGGGTGAAGAAGCCAAATCCAAAGAGTTTGAAGCGGCAGGCGATGATTATAATGCTATCCTTTTCAAAGCGTTATGTGACCGCCTCGCCGAAGCCTTTGCCGAGCATTTGCATAAACGCGTGCGCATGGAATATTGGGGCTATGCGCCCGATGAAACATCTATGGGCGATGATCTGATTGCAGAGAAATATGCCGGTATCCGCCCGGCGCCCGGCTATCCGGCGCAACCCGACCATACTGAGAAAGCGACACTCTTTAGCTTATTGGACGCGACAAAAGAAACTGAGGTGGTGTTGACCCAAAGCTTCGCGATGCACCCGGCGAGTTCCGTGTCCGGCATTTATTTCGGCCACCCTGACTCTGTCTATTTTGGCGTTGGTAAAATCGAAAAAGACCAAGTCGAAGATTACGCCCGTCGCAAAGATATGAGCCTTGAGGATACGGAACGCTGGCTCGCGCCGATTTTGAATTATTAAGGGCAATAAAAAAGCCGCCCGAGAGAGGCGGCTTAAATAATGTCGATTTTGGTTTCTTTATTTAACCGCGAGGAATATCCGAGAACCTTCGCGTTCGACAGAAAGGGCGAAGGGGCCTTCCTTGCCCTCAATACGATCTTCAAATTCTGAGAGGTTTGCGACGTCTCGGCGATTGACCGAACGGATGACATCGCCGCGACGCAGACCGGCGCGATAAGCTTTGGAATTGCTTTCAACGCTCATGACATAGACGCCGTCATTTCCACCACGTAGCTCGACATCATCGGGGACATTTCCAATAGACGCACCCGAGAAGGCTTCCATTGCCGGAATGTCTTCCACGGCCTCTTCAGTCAGGACTTCACGTTCTTCTTCGATCTCTGCCACCTCAATACGTGTCGTACGGCGCTTGCCGTCACGGAGATAGGTGAGGTCAGCCCGTGTCCCCGGCGTGACTAAGCCCACAGCATTTCGAATGTCGGAACTGTCATTAATATCATCGCCATTAAAGCCAATAATGACATCACCTTCTCTCAGGCCGGCTTTATCGGCAGGCGTGCCTTCCTCGACAGAGCTGACTAAGGCACCGTCCAAAGTGGTGAGATTAAGTGACTCTCGCAGATCAGGCGTGATGTTCTGAATACCGACACCGATGCGACCGCGCCGCACTTCGCCATTTTCTTTTAGTTGTTCAATAACCGACGTCATAATCCGTGTCGGAACAGCAAAGCCAATGCCGTTATTCCCGCCCGAGCGAGACAGAATGGCTGTGTTGATCCCGATAAGCTCGCCTTTGGAATTGACTAAAGCGCCGCCGGAATTACCCGGGTTAATGGAGGCATCTGTCTGAATATAGTCGGCATAATTGTTCCCACGAGATTGGTCGCGACCCAAGGCGCTGACAATACCGGTCGTTACCGTGCTGGAGAGGCCATAGGGGTTACCCACGGCAATCACATAATCGCCAACTTTCACATCACGGCTTCGTGCAATTTTGAGCTCTGTCAGATTGCGGGCATCAATTTTGACAAGGGCAAGGTCAGTTTGTGGGTCAGCCCCGACAAGCTCGCCTTGCAATTCGCGTTTGTCTTCGAGTGTGATTGTGATGCGGTCTGCATCTTTGACCACATGATTATTGGTTACGATCAAACCTTCACGGGCATCAATGATAACGCCAGACCCCAGACCACGACGGGGCTGGCTTTCCATTTCAGGAATGCGGTCACCAAAGAAACGCCTCAAAAATTCTTCTTGTCTTCCACCGAGCTCAGCAGACGCATTTTCGCGCGTGCCTTCAACGTCGATAGAGACAACAGCTGGCGTAATTTGTTCTAAGAGGGGTGCCATGGTTAAAACACCGCGCGAATTATCAATGGTCAACACGCTGGTTTGTCCGACGGCTGTACTATTGGAATAGACACCTTGAGAAATAGCCACTGGGGCTGCGAGTAAGGCCAAACCACTCGCGGCAATCATAAATGATTTACGCATAGATAAATCCTTCATTTTGAATTTTCGTAACATGATGACAATCTAAGGGGCATATGTCCGTCGACAAGAGGGCAGGGCAGAAGATGACCGTGTTTTAATTCTCAGTCTCACGTGCTAGTAAGACACATGATCAAATACTTATCTATAGTTGGACTATTTTTCCTAAGCACTTGCGAACTTGCCGAAACGGCAAATTCACCAAATCCAGAAGACTTCCTTGCGGCGCTCTCACCGCTCTGCAATCAAACTTATCTTGGCAAAGTCGTGAGTGATGACCCACAGGATGAAGACTGGCGAAAAGAGGTTTTAACTTTGGGTCCCATCGGTTGTTCGGATGAGGGAGTTATATCCATGCCTTTGGCTGTCGGGGATGACACTAGTCGGACTTGGTTTTTAAAGCCCAGCGATGATGCGATTGAATTTCGTCATCAGCATCTTTTGAAAAATGGTGATATTGACCCTGTTTCTGACTATGGCGGCTATTCTGAGGATTTGGATAAGGCCGATGGAGTTTGGTCTGTCAATTTCCCGGCAGACCCTAAGACCGTGGCTATTTTTAAAGGCAATGGGTTGGATGTTTCCATCACGAATATTTGGTCTTTTGACTACAGGCCCGATGTTCAGCTGACTTATGAATTGAACAGAGAAAACCGTCATTTTCGGGCAGAGTTTGACCTGTCTGATCCACTATGATCGGCTTTGATACACGCCTAAATAGACAACTCAGCCTGTAGTTAAGACTGACTCGCAACTAGCTTTGAGTGACACTGTCATATCGTCTCAGTTTACGAGGTTTGCCGGGGCTGTTTGTGATTTTTCAAGGGGTTAAGCGTTGACTTAAGGGCGTGTAGACTTAGGTTGCGCGCGAATATTAAGAGAGTTTCATATGTCTTCTTCTTGGAATGATAAGCGGCCCATGTCGCCGCATTTACAGGTCTGGCGTTGGCACCCTGCCATGCTGTCTTCCATTCTTCATCGTGCGAGTGCCATAGCGTCTTACGTTGCTTTAGTTTTAGTAGCGATTGGTGTGTTGGTTTTATCGCTCACGGGTAAATTGCCGCTGGAAGGCTTAATCTTCAGTCCGCTTGGCGTTATTGGATTTGCAATCTTTGTTTTCGCCTTCATCTTTATGGCTTTGGCGCAGCTTCGTCATGCCGTTTGGGATAAAGGCGCCATGATGAACCCCGCGCTTAATAATAAGCTATCCTACGGTATGATTGCTGTGGCCGCATTGCTTGCGGGTATTTCCGTTGGTTTGGTTCTTTAGGAGGGAATGATCATGGCTCACGGAAAAGGAACATCGCATCATAAACTCCACGGCTTTGTCGGCTGGGGACTAATCATTGGCCTCCCTTTCGCGCTATTTTCTGCGATAGCGGCGATTAATAGCGGCTCTGCAGGCTTTACAACGTGGCTCTCAAACCCGGTGGGTGGATTGGGCTTCTTGGCCTTTGCGACAGCCGCGATTTGGTATTGTAAGCTTGAGATGGATGAAGTCATCATGGATTACTTCTCAGGTGGTCTGCGCTCATTTGGCCTGTTGAAGAATAAGGCTGTGGCCTTCATTATTTGGCTGGCTTTAGCGTATGCCGTTATAAAACTGGCTTTTCTCTAGATCGTATTAAGCCTGACAGATTTTAATTTAGGATAGTTTCATGACTGCCACAGACCAAAAATGGATTGATCATACATTCGACGTCGTCGTCGTGGGGGCCGGTGGCTCCGGCTTACGCGCAACACTCGGTGCAGCGCAAGCGGGTCTTAAAACAGCGTGTGTGACCAAGGTCTTCCCCACGCGTTCACACACTGTGGCAGCGCAAGGGGGTATCGCAGCCTCGCTCGGCAATATGGGGCCGGATGACTGGCGCTGGCACATGTATGATACCGTCAAAGGATCTGATTGGTTAGGTGACCAAGACTCGATTGAATATCTTTGTCGCGAAGCGCCGAAAGCGGTTTACGAGTTGGAACACTGGGGAATGCCGTTCTCACGTACAGATGAAGGTAAGATTTATCAGCGCCCTTTTGGCGGAATGATGCAGAATATGGGGCAAGGCCCCGAAGCGCAGCGCACCTGTGCGGCGGCTGACCGGACGGGTCATGCCATGCTTCATACACTTTATGGACAATCACTTCGTCATGACGCGGAATTCTTTATCGAATATTTCGCGCTCGACTTGATCATGGAAGACGGCGAATGCCGTGGTCTCACAGCCTGGAAGTTGGACGATGGCACACTCCACCGTTTCCGGGCTCAGAAAGTTATTTTGGCTACAGGCGGTTATGGTCGGGTCTTCTTTTCGGCGACATCAGCTCATACCTGCACAGGTGATGGCAACGCTATGGTGCTGCGTGCCGGATTACCTGTTCAAGATATGGAATTTATCCAATTCCACCCCACAGGGATTTACGGAGCAGGGTGCTTGATTACCGAAGGGTCGCGCGGTGAAGGCGGATACCTTACCAATTCCGAAGGCGAGCGCTTCATGGAACGCTATGCGCCGTCGGCGAAAGATTTGGCGTCGCGTGATGTTGTCTCGCGGGCCATGACCATTGAAATTCGTGAAGGTCGCGGTGTTGGCCCGAATAAAGATCATATCTTCCTGCATCTCGATCATCTTGACCCTGCTGTTTTGGCCGAACGCCTCCCGGGGATTTCGGAAACCGCGAAAATTTTTGCCGGTGTTGATGTGACCAAGGAGCCAATTCCGGTGCTGCCGACTTGCCATTATAATATGGGCGGTATTCAGACAAATTATCATGGTGAAGTGCTGACCAAAAAAGGGAAGAATCCTGACTCTGTTGTACCTGGTCTGATGGCGGTGGGTGAGGCGGCTTGTGTCTCCGTTCACGGGGCAAACCGATTGGGTTCTAACTCTCTCATAGATCTCGTCGTCTTTGGTCGTGCGGCTGGCTTGCGTGTTGCGGAAACCTGTGAACCGAATGCAGAGCAAAAGCCGTTACCGGCTGATGCGGGCGACGCTACACTCGCGCGTCTTGAAAAGTTCAAGGCCGCCGATGGCACTAAGAAGACGGCAGAAATTCGTCTTGAGTTGCAGCGCGCTATGCAAGATCACTGTGCGGTTTTCCGGACTGAGGACAGCTTGGCTGAAGGCGTTGAGAAAGTCACAGCTATTGCTGAGTCAATTAAAGACGTCAGTGTGTCTGATAAGACGATGGTTTGGAACACAGACCTGATGGAAACTTTGGAACTTGATAACCTCCTAAGCCAAGCCATGGTGACGATTGCGTCGGCGAATAACCGTAAAGAATCACGTGGGGCGCACGCTCATGAAGATTATCCGGAGCGTGATGATGCGAAATGGATGAAGCACACATTGGCGTGGTATGATGGCGAGAAGAATAAGGTGAAAATCGATTACCGTCCCGTCCATGATTATACAATGACAGACGGGATTGATTATATCGAACCTAAGAAGCGCGTTTATTAG
>CAYTAJ010000007.1:12695-28358 GCA_964435725.1 uncultured Algimonas sp. | reverse complement strand
TTATACAATGACAGACGGGATTGATTATATCGAACCTAAGAAGCGCGTTTATTAGACTGCCAAGACACTATTTTTAATGCAGCGCCCTTGGGCGCTGTTTTTGTTTTGGGATGCTCAACCGTAGCAACATAATTGAGTCTTCAACGTCTTCCTCGTGCTTAAGTGGTGAAGCTATAAAAAACACACCAAAATAGTGTATTAATTTAAAATATTAACTTTATTTTTAGTCGTCTCACGTAGCCGTGATATTACTCAAGGAGACGATTTTGCAACTCGGCGCACCATCTTTTGTGAACAAACTGGGAGAAGCCAATAATCTGGCGCTTCTGATGCATGTCATCAACCTTTTGCCCAATCCCGTCTACATAAAAGACCGCGAACACAAATGGGTCGAAGTGAATGAAGCCTTTTGTGATTTGCTTGGATATTCTCGTGAGGAACTGTTAGGAAAATCGGATTACGATTTTAATCCGCCGGAACAGGCCAAAGTCTTTTGGGAAAAGGACAATCTCGTCTTTTCGACGAAACAAGAAAACATCAATATTGAAGAAACAACGAATAGTATGGGCGGCTTAAGATGGGTCGAGTCCCGTAAGAGCTATTTCCAAACTGATGACGGCGCAGAATATATTGTCGGGGTTCTCAACGACATCACAGATATGAAAGCCCGTGAAGAGGCGTTGTTAAAAGCGCAAGAAGAGGCTGTTGCTGGTGAGAAAGCGAAGTCGAATTTCTTGGCCGTTATGAGTCATGAAATCCGTACGCCGATGACCGGTGTTATGGGTATGGCCCAGATTCTCCGCAATACAGAGCTAACGACACGTCAGATGGAAATGGTCAAAACTCTCGAAAGTTCAGGTGACGCCTTATTGTTGATCATTGATGATATTTTGGACTTTTCGAGCCTTGAAAGCGGTAAAGTGGAACTCAATCATAAGTCTTTTAATCTTCATGATATGATAGAGGGGCTTGTTATGTTGATGGGGGTTAACGCAAGGGAGAAACAATTAGACCTGATTTTGTCAATCGATGAAAATCTCCCCAAATATGTACTGGGAGATGAAGGTCGTCTCAGACAAATTCTTTCAAACCTTATTAAAAACGCGATTAAATTTACGGAAACAGGCTATATTTATGTGAAGGCCTTCCCCGAGGTGACAGTCAACGGAACGGTCGTGCAATTTACTGTAAAAGATACGGGTGTCGGTATTCCAGACGATAAAATTCACACAATTTTTGATAAGTTTTCACAAGCTGATTATTCAAACACGCGGATTTATGGAGGCACGGGATTAGGCCTCTCAATCTCTAAGAGTTTGGCGCAATTAATGGGCGGGACTTTGACAGCAAAATCAAAAGTGGGTGAAGGGTCTAAATTCTATCTCTCGGTTAACTTACCCGTTGATACATCTGTTGAACCGGACCCAGTCAGTTTGGATGTTGATATGTCCCTTATGGATCATAAGGTTCTGATTGTTGATGATATTTACGCTAATTATAATAATTTGTCGGAGATGTTGAAAGAGATGGGTTTAAAAGCGGATTACGCCCCAAGTGCGCCTGAAGCCGTCAAAAAATTGGCTATGGCTTACAAGATGGGAGCGCCTTATTCGCTCCTGATTGCCGACTATCTCATGCCAAAAGTGGACGGCCTTTGTTTGGTCACATCGCTTCGCAGTAATCCTGCCTTTGATCGGCTGCATATTATAATAGCCTCATCCATGTCAGATGACGAAATCAAAGACACATTCCTGGCGCAAAATGTAGACGATTATTTCGTCAAGCCTGTAAATTCGCGTTTGCTTAAACGCGCCATCAAAGATTTGGGACAAAGCAGCACTGGATTTGCAGGCCAGGCTAATGTGTTCGCTGCGTAACGTTATCATCTCAAAGCTTGCTATGTGACGCTGTATCTGAATACTGTTTGAAAAAGAAACAGGTCAGAATGGTATGAGCACTATAGACGTCACACGTGACTCTCAAAATGAAAGCGTTGCGATAATCACACTTAATCGTCCGGACGCGATGAACAGTTTCAATGTTCAAATGTGTGAAGAACTCATTCAAGCTTATAAAGATTTAGACGCTGATAATTCCGTGCGTGTCATCGTCGTCACCGGAGCAGGTCGTGCTTTCTGCGCGGGGGCTGACTTATCACAAGGGTTTAGCGCAGTTGCCGGTGCGAATATTCATGAGGGTGTTGCGAGAGATCGAGGCGGGGAGTTAGTCCTGTCAATGTTTGAGTGTGATACGCCAATCATTGGTGCGATAAACGGGGCTGCCGTCGGGATTGGTGCGACAATGCTCCTGCCTATGGATTTACGCATCGCGTCCGTAAAATCCAAATTTGCGTTCCCTTTTGCGCGGCGCGGAATTTTATTTGATGGCGCCTCAAGTTGGTTCCTTCCGCGCTTGGTTGGATTTGCCAAAGCACAACAATGGATTTTGAAAGCCGATATTTTGATGGCTGATGAGTTGCTCCATGCAGGCTTGGTGAGCGAGCTTAAGGAGCCGCATGAGGTTTTGCCACATTCACTCTCTGTGGCGCGGGATATAGCGGTGAATTGCTCTCCGACCTCGGTGATTACGAATAAGCGTCTGTTGCGAGAGTCGATGTTAGGTTTCGGCACTCTGGACGATGCACCTTTTAAAGCGCATATAAAAGAAAGTGCTTTATTGGAAAAAGCCTTTGTTTCCGATGATTGCCGTGAAGGCGTGTTGTCGTTTTTTGAAAAACGCGCGCCGAATTTTAAAAATTTCGAAGGCTAATTTAAGAGGTACCACTATGGCTCTCAATCGTCGCCACATATTACTAGGTCTTCCGGCTTTTGGCCTTACGGCTTGTGAAACTATTGACCCTACGATCTTAGAGGGTGTCTTGGGATCCGGTGTGCTGACCCAAGGAGAAGCGGCAGCCGGTATTCGCGCCGCTCTGAATAATGGCATTAGCTCAGCAATCAGCACGGTTGGCCGAGATGGTGGTTTTTTAAATAATGGACGTATTCGTATCCCGCTGCCCAAAGTGTTGCAAGATGTTCAAAGCGTACTTCAGCCTATTGGCGCTGGCGGCCTACTGACGGATTTACAAACACAGCTTAATCGCGGTGCAGAAAAAGCGGCGCCTATTGCCAAAGATATTTTCGTGGATGCGGTCTCAGGACTATCCATCCAGGATGCGATTTCCATTGTCAAAGGCCCGGAGAATGCGGCGACACAATATCTTCAAGAGAAGACAAGTGATCGGTTGAGTACGTTATTTTCTCCAATCATGGGGAATGCGCTCCAGCAAACGGGGGCTTTGCAATTGGTCGATCAGCTCTCCGGCCAACTGCGTAATGTGCCGTTCGCGCCCAGTCTTGGGGTCGATGCGAAGTCAGACCTCATTCGCCACGGTGTCGACTTCGGTCTCAAAGGTGTCTTTACCTATATTGCCGATGAAGAGAAAGCGATCCGCGAAAACCCCGCAAAACGCACAAGTGAAATTCTAAGGCGTGTTTTTGGGGCTTAATCTGCTTAAAGCTAAGGCAAAGATGAATTTAAGATGAACGTTAATTGGAATTTTCACGTCAATTGAAAATAACACTTCACATCGCCAAAAAAATACAGTTAATTCATAGTTAAGATATGTGGGTATCGAAGTTTTAGTTCGAATGAATACTTTCCAATTGAGGGGCGCTCAAAAGGAAAACAGATGAGCAAGTTTGTAACAGAGATTTCCAGCGAAGCTTTGGATTTAGACGTTACAAATATTGATGACTTGCCGACTTGTAGTTCAACACAATTTATCTCTGGGGCTTTAAAGGCCTGTTCAAGTGCGCCATTGAAAGTGCGGCATGTCATTCAATCTGACCTCGCGACAACGCTTAATTGTAAAGAATCTGACCTGTCGTTCTTATGGACGCCTCCTGTGAAAGGGGCGGAGGTTCTTGATTGCGAAATTCCAGATTTTCGTGAGAGTTTCCTACAGCCTCTGTCTATGAAAGTTGCAGCCGAATAGATCGGTATAAGTTTTAAGTCCTTAAAATGGTCATAAGATAAAACCTTTTCGGTCTGTTTTCTGACGCATTCGTCCCCTCCAATTGTGTGTGATATAGACGTCACAAAAGAGGTGGGACCATGTCTCAAAAATTTCCAACACAGTTTTCGCACCGCTCTCGTGGTTTAAAGCTAATCGTCGTTTGCTTCTTGGTTTTGCTCATGGCGATACCGGCCATGTTCATTTCCTACATAGCCTTTGACCGGTCCAACCGCGCTGATGATGTGGTGCGTGAGGTCTCAAATACTTACGGAGGCCCGCAAACCCTCACAGGGCCAATGCTCTCAGTGCCTTATGTCGGTTATGATCAAGACGGGCGTATTGACCGTCGGGGTGACTATATCATTTTTGCGGATGCAGGTGTTGCCAGCTTTGAGAATATTGGAACTGAAACCCGTAAACGGTCTTTATTCCGTGTGCCGATTTTCACAGCGGATGGCAAATTAAATGCCACATTCAACGACCCTAAAGCGACACAGATTGACCCAGGCTATGAATTAGATTGGGATAGGGCGCGATTGTTGATTGCCCTATCAGATGTGCGGGGGCTTAAACAAGACATCGACTTGTCCATTGAAGGCAGTGCGGTGTCCAGACGTTTTGAACCAGCCAATTCAAACAACCTGCCGCGCCTATCTTCAAATTACGAATATGCAAAGACTGTACACTCTTTCGGCGTTAGCGATTTGGGAGGATCTCATAGTTATCTGGCTGTCTCAGCGGCTGACTTGATTGTAGAAGGACAGAGCCTTTCTGTAGATGTGGAGATGAAACTAGGCGGCGCGAAAACCTTTGGGGTCAGGCCATTTGCGCGATCAACGCAAGTGAGCTTATCATCCGCATGGATAGCCCCGGGTTTTGTGGGTGATTTGCCACCGGATGACCGAGACATAAATGACGACGGGTTTTCTGCACAGTGGAATGTCCCTTACTTACGCCGCGGTATTCGTGGCCATGGGAGTACGCAAATCCTTTCGGAGCTCATGAGTAGCCGAAATATGATGGGCGTAAATTTTGTGGCGAAAAGCAATCCTTATCAAACGGTCAACCGTGCCCTGAAATACTCCGTGATGTTTATTGGTCTCGTCTTCCTCGCCTATTTCCTCTTAGAAGTGATTGTTGGCGTGCCTGTTCACCCTGCGCAATATCTCTTAATCGGTTTAGCGCAGGCGATATTCTATCTTCTACTCTTGGCGTTCTCTGAACATATAGGATTTGTCGGGGCCTTCATTGTTTCAGCAGGCGCGACAATAATGGCAACGGCCGGATATGCGGGGGCCGTCTTTGGGCACAGGAAATATATTCTTAGGACGGGAGTCGCCTTTGGTATTGTCTATGGCTTGCTTTTTGTTCTGATGAGACTGCAAGATTTCGCCCTGATGATTGGCGCACTAACAAGCTTTATCGCGATTGCTGGTACGATGTTCCTGACACGCAATATGAACTGGTATGGAGAGAAAGCGGAAATTTCCGTTAAATCAGACTAAAGTCTTGAAAAAGCGACAAAATGACAGCGAAACTTATCAGCTTTGCTCTTCGGTTTTTAATAATTTCTGTCTATAAGACCGTATTATTTTCAAAGCCGAAGGTAAATCATGGTTCAGCTAACCCTGCCAAAGAATTCTAAAGTCCGTAAAGGCAAAGTGTGGCCTGCCAAAGAAGGGGCCACACGCCTAAAGACGTTTAAAATCTATCGTTATGATCCAACAGATGGCGGTAATCCCTATTGGGATACTTATCAGATTGATTTGGACGAATGTGGTCCAATGGTTCTGGACGCTCTGTTCAAAATCAAAAATGAGATTGACCCAACACTCGCTTTCCGTCGCTCTTGTCGCGAAGGGGTTTGTGGCTCTTGTGCCATGAATATTGGGGGTCGCAATACGCTCGCTTGTACCAAAGGCATTGACGAAGTGGGCGGTAGTGACACGATTACTATTTCGCCACTGCCGCATATGCCAGTTGTCCGCGATCTGGTCCCTGATCTCTCCAATTTCTACAAGCAATATGCCTCTATTGAGCCATGGCTCCACACATCAACGCCATTGCCGACAGAAGAGATTAAACAAACACCGGAAGACCGTGAAAAGCTGGATGGCTATTATGAGTGTATTCTCTGTGCGTCCTGCTCAACTTCTTGCCCGTCCTATTGGTGGAATGGCGATCGCTATCTCGGGCCAGCAGCCTTGTTACAAGCCTATCGTTGGTTAGTTGATTCGCGCGATGATGCGAAAAAAGACCGTCTTGATATGCTCGAAGATCCGTTCAAGCTTTATCGTTGCCACACGATTATGAACTGCGCGAATGTGTGTCCAAAGGGTTTGAACCCCGCGAAAGCGATTGCGGAAGTCAAGCAAATGATGGTCGAACGCGCTTAAACATAATTATCATTTCTAATAAGAAAGCCCGCTTTAAGCGGGCTTTCTTATATCTTAATTTGATACGGCTTTAATGCCGCTGGTGATGAGTTCGGCGGCTTTTTCAGCACTTTCCCAACCTAATACTTTCACCCATTTGTCTTTTTCCAGATCTTTATAGTGATTAAAGAAATGCGGGATTCTGTCCTGCAAAACCTGCGGCAGGTCCTTATAGCTTTTTATTCTCTGGTAATACGGTGTCAGCTTGTTGTGCGGCACGGCGACAATTTTTTCATCAATACCGGCTTCATCTTCCATCATTAAAACACCGACTGGACGTGAACGGATGACGCTGCCTGGCATAAGAGCCCGTTGTCCGACGACCAAAACGTCTGTGGGGTCTCCGTCATCAGAAAGTGTGTGCGGAATAAAACCGTAATTACACGGATAACGCATAGAGGTATAAAGATAGCGATCGACAAACATAGCGCCCGAGGCCTTGTCCATCTCATATTTAATCGGTTCTCCACCTAAGGGGACTTCAATAATGACATTTATATCAAAAGGCGGGTTTTCACCGGCTTTAATATTTTCAATTCTCATCGTGCCGATTTCCTTTTGCTACAAGATGTAGGACGTGCGAGCCTGATAACGCGCTCGTAACGACTTGCAAGCGTTATGATGTTGAAAACACAGCCCACGCGCCTGAGACAATCATAATCAGGCCAATGAGCACATTAAAAAGGCGAGCAGCGCGTGGGCCTTTCAAAATTTTTCGGATGCCCTGCGCGCCTGCGGCGTAGAGCGACAGGCCAAACATCTCCAAGACGGTGACTGTAACGAGCATCGTCATAAATTGTGGTGCCAGCGGTGTTGCGGGATCAAAGAAGGTAGGCAGTAGCATGCCAAAATAAACAACGGGCATAGGCGAAGTAATCTGAAGCAAGACGCCTTTCCCATATAATCGGGAACGACGCGGGGCATCCTTGGCATTGACATTCAAATTGGGTAATGCGCCGAACATGGTCGATAGCCCCATCCAGCAAAGCACAATTAAGCCAATAATTTTCAAGCTTAGCGTGGCTGCTGGGTAAAGCTCGAAGATGACGGCTGTTCCTGACGCGGCGAGTATAAGCCACATAACATTTGCAGAGGCCACACCCATGGCTGGTAAGAGAGCAGGGCGAAAACCATAGCGAAAGGAGGAGGCCAAGACGAGCATCACGGCAGGGCCGGGAGTCAGCCCCCCAACAAAAAATAAAGCGACGAGCGCAAGCCAAACATCTAAAGCCATTTCGGTTTGCGCGCCTTTCCTTTTAAACGAAGCCGACTGCCTCTTGGTAAAAAACTGTCCAAAAGTAAATGTTTCCCTCTGATAATCAGACTGGTTTTTCTACGCCGCTGTGATAGCTGCACAGATTATGAGCCATTCCACAGATAAAGACACAGATGTTGAGACATTTGATACGTCCAAGGGTGATAAGTCTGATGGCCCGCTGAAAGGTATCTTGAATCAGGTTCTTGAAACGGCTGGGGGTGAGACGGTTGACCTTAAGACAGTGATAGAGGCTTTTGGAAATCGGGCTTTTGGCCCAATTATGTTATTATGCGCCTTGTTTGTCCTTATTCCCTTTATTGGGGGATTGCCGGGCGTACCAGTCGCATTCGGTTTGATCGTTATTTTATTCGCAATGCAATTATTATTCAGACGGCCTTATCCTTGGATGCCCAAAGTCATCGCGCGCGTTAAGATCACCGCAGCCGTTTTGGAAAAGTCATCTAAAGTCGCGGGGCCTTGGCTGGATCGAATTGATAATTTTGTTCACCCCCGTCTGGAATGGGCCGTCAAAGGGCCAATGCTAATCATTGTTGCGCTCGTGGCCATTTTACTGGCGGCTACTATGGTGCCTTTAGGCATGGTGCCCTTTGGTGTCGTCGTACCAGCCATTATTATTGGTTTGTTGGGTTTGGGCATTACGGCGCGTGACGGCTTGTTTATTCTCATCGGTTTAACACTCAGTTTTGCCGTTCCAATAATGATCCTTCAAATGGTATTGTAGGCTTAAGCGGGTTCATAACTACATTAATGAATGCTGTATGGCTTTGCCCTCAGACAGGCCTCTTTCCACTCTGTTAAGATATACACGTTACTCTTAGGTAGAAATTAACCAGGCTTATGGCCGTGTCGAAAGAGTAAAAATATGTCAGCGTTTCTAAAATCTCGAACCGTTATCTCTGCCCTGGCCGTCTCCGTTATGGCATTTGCCTTGCCGGCTTCTGCTTTGACAGCGACGCAGATCGTAGAAAAAGAGGTCATTACTCAAAATCCCGATGGCACAACACAAACACAACGCGTATCTGCGGAAAGTGTCATACCGGGGGAGCGTATTGTTTACACATTGCGATATCTCAATGACGGTACTGAGCCTGCAACAAATCTCGTTATGACGATGCCGGTTCCTAAAGAAGTCACCTTTATCGATGGGTCGGCTAATCGTTCGGGTGCCGAAACAGTTTACAGTGTGGATGGCGGCAATACATTTGCTTCACGTGAGAATCTGGTGGTGAGAGGAACGAATGGGGCTTCACGCCCGGCAAAAGCTGAGGATATTACCCACGTAAAGTGGACCGTGGTGGGCCCTGTACAAAGTGCAGAGGCTGGAGAACTCGTCTTTAAGGGTGTGCTAAAGTAAGAAACCGATTGAACCTTCAATCATTTAAAAATATCTTGAGTAGAGCCGGGCGTTAATCCCGGCTTTATTTTTTTGTCCAAAATTAAAATTACCAATAGTCTTAATGATACCTAAATATTAAAAATTATTTACACTTTAAATTACTGATTTTATTGAATTATTTTTATAAACTTAACAGGTGTTTTACGGCATTTTCAAGCTTGATTAACCATGCTTCTAAGCGCTGATTTAACCATTCTTTCTTATGTTTGTGGGGTCATAAACTAAAGGAAGTGGACAATGACTAATTTTAAAACACTCTCGAAAGTGCTTTTGAGCGGTACTGCTCTTAGCGTTTTCACTGCTGGTAGTGCTTTTGCTCAGACAAAGACTCCGGCTGACACAGCTGTGTCAAACACATTCCGTTTGGAATATCAGGTTGGCGGTAATACGGCGCCAGTCATCGATTCTAGCAACCCAGGCGTCAATGGCGCACCCGGCGCGACAGTTTTCCGCGTTGACCGTTTGGTTGATCTTTCTGTCACTGCCGGTGGTGATGTCTCAGTAAGCCCAGGCGATACCGGTGAAGAACTTGCCTTTACAGTGGTCAACGAAGGTAACGACGATCAAGGGTATCTTCTAACAGCCTTTGCAGGTGGCACTAATACAGCCTCACCTACGGATTCAACGCCGCCGCTTGTTTATTACATCGATAATCTAAGCTCAGGCACAGTCGGTACGCTAGATGCTGCAGATGGTGCAGCCGTCACATACGATCCGGCTAATCCGCCTGTTTTGGCACCTGACCAAACGCTTTTCGTACGTATTCGTAAAGACTTTGCAACAACTGAAGCCGACGGAACGTTCGCCGCTTACACATTGGTGGCTGATACGGTTGATGCCGGTACGACGACACAAACTGTTGCCGATACAGACGGCAATGACGCTGCGACGACTGAAAACGTCTTGGCTGACGGTGCATCGACATCCTTTGAAAGCAGCACGAATGGTGGTGTGGCACAAGGTGATGAATCTGCGACAGCACAATATGACGTTCAATCCGCGACGATCGTCGGGGCCAAAACAGTCAGCGTCTTTAACCAAGACGGAGCCGGTAATTGTACATTCCCGGGCACAGCGGTTGCGGGTGGATATTCCGTACCTGGTGCCTGTGTTGAGTATGTTATCTCAATGACAAACACAGGGTCTGCTGCGGCTTCTATTACAGAAATCCGCGACGTGTTGCCGAGCGAAGTGACTTATCAAGGCGCTCAGTCCGGTGGTGACTTCACAGGTACGCCGTCAATTGTTGGCGCTTCAGTGGGTGATGATTGTGACGCGGGAGCCTGTCCAATCGTTCTGACAGGTGTGACCCTTCCGGGTACGCCAGATCCGCTCGTACCGACTGTCGGTACTCTAACAATTCGTGCGCTTATTAAGTAAGCGGCGAGCACTTCCTTGCGCGGGAGGAGGGGGCAGGCCTCCTCCCGTATAAGGTAATCGTGTGGGGCACACGCGTTTAACAACTGCATCATGAAACAGACACTTAAACATAATATCGGACTTGTCGCTTTGACTGCGTCTGCATGGGTTGCCGGTGCCGAAATGGCCCTCGCGCAAGACCCAGTAGGACAAGGTAACTTCGGCACAGAAGTCGTCAATGTGGCAACCATCGAATTTAGTGTGGGCTCAGTCACAGATTCTGTCGACACAAATGAGGCCGTATTTACAATTCGTCCGCCTCAAGTCACGCCTGTCATTGAATTCTTTCGCTATTCACCAAATGCGCCATCTCCGATTTATCGTGCTTTAAATGGATCAGATTTTAGTCCGTCAGGCGAATTAGAGGGGCCATTTGAACCCGTCGGTGAGGCACGCTCATCTGGTGGACAGATTATCGACATTTCAGGTGAAGTGCCTTTAATACCCGCAACAACTTATCTGTCGGGTGAGTTGATGGTTGTCTGTGTCCAAGATATTGGACAGAATTTCAACAGTCAGGAAATAGAAACAGTCGCCGTCGACATCGTCGTTGAAACGGGTGATGTGATTGTTTTACGCCTTTATGAAAGTGGTCCGGATACAGGTGAGTTCTTTGCCTATATGCCATCGACTGATGAGCAGACTCCTCGTTTTGATAATGAGGTCACGGCCGCCGGTAATGCCCGACTAGAAGCCACCTATATTAATGCCTTTGACCAAACAGATGTGGTTGTCGATACAGCCATCGTGAACCCGTTAAATCGTGTTTTCTCTTCTGTTTCAGGTGATCTCATTGACGACGCTGTTATTACTCTAACTAACCTTGATACGGGAGCCGAGGCAGAGGTCTTCGGTGTTGATGGTTTTTCTGCATTCCCGTCAGAAGTTATTTCGGGTGATAATGTTACGGATGAGTCCGGATTAATTTATGAAATAGACAATGGTGAGTTCCGTTTTCCTGTACTGGCTCCGGGCCGCTATATAATTGATGTAGAGCCGCCGGAAGGATTTAATTTCTCATCAGTTATGCCGGCTGAACAGCTTGCCAATCTGAAAGGTGATAGTTTTGTTCTAACACCAGCCTCATTTGGACGAGAATTCGTCCTTGAGGAAACGTCACCTTTGCGATTCGACATTCCTTTGGACCCTGAGGCCGAAGTTATCGTGAATAAAACGGCAGACCGTAGTTCTGGTGATATTGGCGATTACGTGAATTACACTGTGACCGTTCAAAATAGTGGACTTGTTTCAGCGCCTGCACGTATTTTCGATACTCTACCTTTGGGTTTCCGTTATGTTCCGGGAACGACCCGCGTTGAACAAGCCTTTGCAACTGACCCAGAGGTGAGTGACGATGCAGCGCTTCTTGAGTTCGACTTAGGACTCGTTGCACCCGGTGAAACGGTACGCCTTGATTATGCTCTTTTAATCGGTCCGGGTGCTGCCTTGGGCGATGCGGTGAATGAAGCTGTTGTTCGTGACGAAGACGGCGAGATAGTGTCCAATGTGGGGCGCGCCGCAATTACACTTCGTGAGGACTTACTTCGCAGCACGTCCACAATTGTGGGTCGCATGACAGAACAATCATGTGACGGCGATGAAGATTGGGCGCGAGAAATTGACCGTGGCATTGGGGTCGAAGGTGTCCGCCTTTATATGGAAACGGGTGCTTATACAGTTTCAGACGAAGATGGTTTATTCCATTTTGAAGGCGTCACCGAAGGTACGCATGTCGTACAGGTTGACGAAGAGACTTTGCCACAAGGCTTTGAGTTGATGCAGTGCGAAGAACACACACGCTATGCCGGCGCAATGAACTCGCAATTTGTTGATGTTCAAGGTGGCGGTATTTGGCGTGCCAACTTCTACCTGAAACAGACTGGGGCTCGCGAAGAAGTCAAAGAAGAAGACACATATAACGACCGTACGGAATATAAAAATTACGATGCAGACTGGCTCGAAACACAAAATGCTGATGTTGATTGGGTCTATCCTGAAACAACACGCACACCGTCTTCGTCCTCTGTTCATATCGGGATTAAACATGGCAAAGGTCAAACCGTTGAGCTGACTGTGAATGACCGTCCTGTTTTCGCGGGTAACTTTGCAGGGCGTGAGACGAATATTGCGCAAACTGTGCATTTATCACGCTGGCGTTCTGTTGACTTATTGGATGGCCGCAATGTGGTTGTTGCAACTGTCAAAAACGAAGATGGTTCTGTTGCAGAAACGCTGCGTCGCGAGATTAATTTCGTCAAGACAATTGCGCGCGCTATTCCTGTGCCGGATCAGTCAACATTGGTCGCGGATGGGCGTACTGTTCCTGTCATTGCAATCCGCATGGAAGATCAAGCGGGACGTGCCGTTCATTCCGGTCGTATTACGTCAATCGAAGTTGAACCGCCTTACCGTTTGTATGACGAGAATAATAATAATGAGCTGATTGAACAGACGCAGGACCTCATTACGCCGCTATCTGCCAAACGTGATTTCACGGTTGGGGCTGACGGTGTTGTTGAGGTGAAGCTCGACCCAACGCTTCGTACGGGTAAAGTTACCGTTATCGCGACATTGGACAATGGCCGCAAAGTGCCTGTCTATATGTATCTGACGCCTGAAAAGCGTGACTGGATTTTAGTTGGCTTGGCAGAAGGCTCTATTGGGCGTGATACTATTTCCGGCAATAGTGTGGCTCTCGATGCGAATGGCGGCGGCAACGGCGCTAATGATGTCATCACAGATGGTCGTATGGCATTCTTTGCCAAAGGTCTAATCAAAGGGAATTGGTTGATGACCTTGGCCGTGGATACAGATACGCGCCGCGGTGACCGTGATGGTGACTTTAATACTGAGATTGACCCGAACGCCTATTACACCCTTTATGGCGATAGAAGCTATCAAGAGTTTGAAGGTGTTTCACGCTATCCTGTTTATGTGAAACTCGAAAAGTCACAAGCCTATGCGATGTTTGGCGATTACAGCACGAATATCTCTGAAGGCCGTTTGACGAGTTACAATCGCAATCTATCCGGTTTGAAAGCTGAGTATATTGGCGATAATTTCCAGGTCTTGGGGTTTGCCGCAGAAACTAATCAGGGATTTGCTCAAGATGAGATTGCGGCGGATGGCACATCCGGCACATATCAACTTTTGAATGACCGTATTTTAGCACAATCCGAACAGATTGTTATTGAGACGCGTGATCGGTTCCGCCCCGATGTGATATTAGATCGTAAAGTCATGGTGCGGTATCTCGACTACACGCTCGACTATCTGACTGGTGAATTGATTTTCCGTCTGCCTGTTGATGCGACAGATGCGAATTTCAATCCGAACGTTATTGTTGCGGAATATGAAACCTCTGAAGATACCGAGCGTAACATTACCGCTGGTGGTCGCGTTCAGGCTGAGTTCTTGGATGATAGATTGCGCGTGGGCTCTACCTTCGTTCACGAAGAAGGCTCCGCTGTCGCGGCCAATGCTGAGAGCAATCAAATCGGCATTGATATTTTGGCGCAAGTCACTGACAGCACCCAAATCCGTGCAGAATATGCCATCACAGAAAATAAAATTGGCGATGTTGATAATACGGCCGATGCGAAACTTCTCGAGATCGTGCACACATCCGAGAATATCACAGGCGAAGCCTATTTCCGTGAAGAAGAAGACGGCTTTGGATTAGGACAAACAGGCTCTAATACGAATGCCGTGCGTCGTTATGGCGTAAGAAGCAATATCCGTGTTTCTGAATTTGAAGATGAAGAAACAGGTCGCCGGGGCTCACGTTACATAGAAGCCCAAGCCTTCCATGAGGAAAACCTGAACACAGGTGATACACGCACGACTGGTGAAGTTCTTGCCACGCATGAAGGTGTTAGAAATCGTTTCTCAGCCGGCTTGCGGGTGTCTGAAGACAAGTTTGAGACACGCGAAGACCGTCAGTCTATCTTGGCGATTGCCAAAGCGTCGATTGATGTTCCGAAACATGGCGCGACGTTCCAAATCAGTCATGAGCAACCGCTTTCGGGTAATGATGAAGTGTCGGCTTTCCCCATGCGGACAACGCTGGGTGTCGATAAAACATTGGGTGAGCGGGCAACGGCTTCTATTCGTCATGAGATTTTAGATGGTGACAATGCGCGCTCTCACAACACAGTTATCGGCGTCAGCGCGACCCCATGGCAGGGTGGTACGGTTGCGGTCAACTCTGATTTAGTAACGCAAGACTCAGGCCGTCGCCTTGGCGCAACAATTGGCTTGGATCAGAATGTCGCTTTAACTGAAAACTGGTCGGTGAGTGCAGGTGTGCGTGAACGCCGTATTTTAGACGCCGATACGGAATTCGTAGAAGTTGCCCCTGATGCGGCCGTCTCTCCGATTGAAGTCAATGAAGACTTCCGTTCCGGTTATGTAGGCGCAGCTTATCGTGACGAGGTTATGAGTGGTTCTGCTCGTCTCGAAGGTCGTGAAAGCAGTGCAGGGGATAGTTATATCGCCTCGGCCGCTATTGCGCGCGAATTGTCAGAAGAGCTCTCGCTAGCGGGTGCGGTGCGGTCTGTTTTCAATAAAAATGACGCGGACGAAAAATCAAAAAATATTGATGCGCGCTTAGGCCTTGCTTGGCGTCCGCGCGACGAGGATACTATTATTTTCAATCGTTTTGATTATGGCCATTCAGAAGATATTGCGGGTCTCACCACGACGAAGCTTGTGAATAATGTGGCGGTGAACACCCAGGTGAATGACCGCTGGCAGCTTACCGGGAATTGGGGCGCGAAGCATGTTCGTACCGATATTGCAGGTCAGTCCTTTTCAAACACGACACATCTTTTGGGTGCGGAGACACGCTATGATTTGACACCTAAACTTGATTTGGGCTTACGCGGGCAATTGATGACCGGGAGTAGTTCCGATGCGATCTCTTACAGTTACGGTCCGTCATTAGGATTAAGCCCTGCCAAGAATATTTGGTTGAGTGCGGGTTATAATGTCCAAGGTTTCAAGGACGATGATTTTGAAGCGGCTGAATATTCACGTAAAGGATTCTATCTTCAGATGCGTATCAAGTTTGATCAAAACACAGCGCGTGGATTATTGCGCCGCATTTCTCCCGCGA
>CAYTAJ010000007.1:6070-12595 GCA_964435725.1 uncultured Algimonas sp. | reverse complement strand
ATCAAGTTTGATCAAAACACAGCGCGTGGATTATTGCGCCGCATTTCTCCCGCGAATGATGTTATCGATCAAAGCGCCTCCGCGCCAGTTGCCCTTTCTAATCCATAAAGTAAAGACATGTAGGTTTTTTGAAATTCTACATGTCAGTCTGCTCCGTTTACTGAAGAAGAAAGCGGTCACCTTTATAAACGCGGACAGGGTTTCCACGCTCCAAGCCTTTGTGATTTAACCAGATAGAGTGTTGCGTATCTGCAATTTTAATCTCGCGTTTTTGAGACAACAAAGCTGTTAGTTTAATAAGACAAAGTTTCTTATTCGCATGTTGTGATCTCTCTTCCTGTGCCGTTACAGCTAATCCACTGGGTTCATGAACTGCGCGAACGGCTGAGTTAGTTTTATTGACATGCTGTCCGCCAGGGCCACTTGCGCGTGTGGCTGTGAAGCTAATGTCTTTTATATTCAGCTCCGGAATTTTATCTGGCTTGGGTAATCGATATACGCCGACAAACCAATTTTTACGCTTGTGATTTTTCCGGTAAGGACTTTGTCCTATCCATTTGACCGTACCACATCGTGAGTCCAGAAATCTACCCAGACTTGGTCCTGATAATTTGAGCAGTTTTGAACCCGGATTATCCGATTGTAAAATCATCACTGACAAACCAATAGCTTTGGCCTCGCGCATATAAGCCAAAGAAATTTCCTTGGCTGCAAATTCACATTCCCGTGGGCCATTTCCGGCAGTGATAAGAAGTGATTCTTCCATTATCGACGCCTCGTCTTATAAGTGATGATGGGTTTCAAGGTCGCGACAACGTCAATCAAATCATATTTTTCCATATCTTTGATGACTTGGCTGATGTCTTTGTAGGCTTGAGGCGCTTCCTCATAGATAAGCGCTTTGTCCTCACATATGACACGACCACCGAGTTTCGTTGTTGTCAGATCTGACACTTTATAACGATGAGACAATCGAGACTTTGCATCTGACCGTTTCCATTTCCGACCTGCGCCGTGAGCCAAAGAGAAGAGCGCTGATGTATTTCCGACCTTTGGAGAGACTAGATAAGACAAGCTTCCGCGTGATCCTGGTATGACCACAAGGCCTTTATCCGCTGGTGCTGCGCCTTTGCGGTGAAGCCAGCCCTCTTTAAAGGGTGTCACACTATTATGGCAGATATCCAACTTACGTTGCGCCTCCAAACCCAAAGCGGCTAAAAATCTTTGCGCAATGATGTGTCGATTTAATATAGCCCAATCTACAGCTTGATCATGTCGTTGGATATAGGTTGAAAAGTCTTCCATATCCTCTGCAAGGCCAGCGCCTGCATAGTAATCGACATGTTTGCGCAGGATGCTCTCGCCGAGCCCCCGTGAGCCAGAATGCACAAGCAAATAAAGCTGTCCTTTTTGCATTTCATGGGCGTTGAAGATGTCGGCATTTATCACGCAATCGATCGTCTGAAATTCTGCAAAATGATTGCCGCTGCCGATTGTGCCTAAAGCATAGGGCCATAAGTCCGCAGGTAATCCTGATCGCTCTAATACAGCGGCGCTATTGCCCGACCAAGGTTCTTCAAAACCCTCGAGCTTTTTAACAGCTTTATCAATTTTGAATTTGTGCGCTTTCTGATTTGTCAGCCATAATCCCATTCCGCAGCCAATATCGTTTCCGACCAAATGTGGATATATCATTTGCTTTGATAAAAATGCGGCGCCAACCGGTATGCCTTTGCCGGGATGAAGATCGGGCAATCCCACCGCCTGTGCCATACCGGGCAAATTTGCGGCATGGTCAAGCTGGCGAAGGGCCTCCCCCTCAATCCAGCTATCATGAGTGGCAATAATAACTGATTTAGACATCACAGCCTCCATTTCTTAAGCCATGCTTTTTCAGAACCTTGGACGAAAGCTGTTTTTTTGAAATCAACGTCCATTGTGGATGCTCAATCGTTCGATAGTTACGCAATTCATTGCGAATAGAGTGATCTGAAACAGGGTAGCCATAAGGTGATCGAGGTGGCGCACTGGTTTCAAAGCGATACCAAATACCATCACAGAGAACCAAAAATTCAGTTTCATTTAACCGACGAAAACTATCTTTTAGAGTCGATGTCTTCTTCGAATTTAGGCGACGTTTTTCTCGCGCACTCACAAGACCTAATTTTACCAATAAGACTTTGGTCTCTTTTACTCGGCCATCTATCGGGCAGACATAAAGGTCGGGCCACCAGCGATCCGGCGTGTCCAGATTATAGTGCCAACTGCCACATCCACGATACACACCGTCTTCATCAATGCGAACTTTACGCAAGATAAATCCGTCGATGTGCTCATGCACATGCATTTTTACGGTGCTTCCCGTATCGAGTTGCGCACATATTTCAGAAAACACATCGTCCCATTTGCGCCCTCTTTGCGAGAATAGATATCGCTTAAGCGGCATGACATGATCGCTAAAATGTTTTGTTATCGCTTTCTTCTTGTAACGGAAGATTTGCTTGCCCGTCATGCGCGATGGTACGTCATGATCACCCAAATAACGTAGTTTCGCTTTGGTTGCATAACGGCTTGCATGTCGTGGTCGGTTGATAACGACTTTATACATATCCTCACGCATTTGCGCCTCCATAAGAAGCTGCGCTTGCGCTGTATTTTAAATTGAATTGGTTGCCGCAGCATAGGCTACAGCTTTGGAAATTGCCCATGACAAAACCTGATGCTCAGGCGGGCAGACCAATAAGATTAGAAAATTAGAAAAGGAGGTCGTGCCCTACCTAGTGAATAGAAGGGTTTAATAATGTCTGTCGGCATTGACGCATGTGACCCTCCTTTATGTGTTTGGGCTTATTTAGGTAGCGCCCCCTAAAGGCTGTTCCTTGGTTTTGCAAGAATTAATTTTATTTATTTGAAAAATACGATTTAGGAAAACTATTTGGCCAGAAATCGAAACGTTGAATTATGATTTATCAAATTAATCTTTTCACTAAGCGATGTCTTGCAAAAGGAGAACGGGTTTCCCATCAGACTCTTTTCTTTGGTCGTGTAAGAAAATTATGGCGTCTTTGAGTTCACGGGCAAGGACTGGCTTGGTCAGGAATATATCTGTTCCCGCAGCCATACACGCGGCGTTATTCTCCGCGGCAATATCCGCAGTTAGGGCGATGATAGGCACATTGGCCCAAGCTTCGCCACTGTTTCGAATGCGGCGTGTTGTTTCGACACCGTCCATATCAGGCATACGAATATCCATAATGACATAATCAAAGTAATGTCTGGTGAGCGCCATTAACGCGTCTTTACCACTAGAAACCGAAACACATGACATGCCCTCAGCCATTAAAAGCATCTCAACAACATCTTGATTAGAGGGCGTATCCTCTACGATAAGCACGCGTTGTCCCTTGAGCGATGGCGTGTTTTTGTCGTCTTTTACCGGCTGCTTATTGGCTTCTTCGGCAATTAGGTTTTCATTTGGATTTTCTTGACTGGTTTTATCAATAACAAGTTCGATCATTTTGAAAACAGAGTCGTCTTCTGTTTCCATAGACTGTGAAGCTTGCTGATTTATTTCGGGTACTAGTAGACCCTTATTAGTCTCAATGTCTTCTGCGTCGTCTAATGCCGGCGCCATGTCGATTTTTGAAAGTGGGGCTTTAAACGTCAAAGTGAATTCAGATCCACGACCTTCGCGGCTATTTAGCGTAATATCTCCGTCCATCATACGTGCGATAGAGCGTGCAATGGCAAGGCGTAGGCCTGACCCGCCATATTTTCGTGTCATAGAGCTATCGGCTTGCAAGAAAGGTTTAAACAGTTTTTCTTGAACTGTTTCGCTGATGCCTTGCCCGGTATCGGCCACGATGACCTTGATAGTGGCATTTTCATCCGCTTCATTTCTCTCGGCTGTCACATGCAGATGGACACGACCTTTTTCGGTAAATTTAACGGCATTGGATAGTAGTGTGTCAATTAACTTACGCGTATATTTCGAATCTAATTCCATGCGTTCTGGGCAGTTTTGCGAAATATGCGCTGTGAACGTCACATTTTTCTTTGATGCTTCAATCTGCCATTCATCCCGTAATTCACCAATAATGTCTGTGATAGACACCGGTTCTGGGACGAGTTCCAATTTGTCACTATCGATGCGTGACATATCAATAATGCTCTCAATCATGGAGAAAAGAACGTTGCCTGAGGATAGGATAATATTACCACGCTCTCTGACTTGATCTGTTGGCCCTTGGTCCGCCAAAATATCAGCTATGCCAATAATGCCATTGAGGGGTGTACGAAGCTCGTGACTGACCATGCCGAGGAACTCGGTTTTCATGCGATCAGCGCTCTCTGCTTCTTTGGATTTAATCGCAAGTTGTTTAGCAAGCTGGCCGCGATGCCGTGCAAATAGTAAAGCGGCTAAGCCTGACAAGCCAATCAAAGCAATCAAGGCGAGGAGGAGTTTATTGATGTCTTGTTGCTGTTCCAGACGCGTTTGAATAAGGGCTTGTTCACGTTTAAGCGCCGCTTCGCGTTCCGCTTGGCGTTCGCTGGAATTGGCGAGTGTCGCCAGCATTTCCATTGTGTTGTTGCTACGTTCTTCGAGGAAACCTCTAACCCGACTATCATATCGCTCATTCATGAGTTTGAGAGCATCATCAATTCGCCCTTCTTGTAGAGCTATGACGGTTTCAGCGTAGGGTATAGAAAATCGACCTTGGCTTTCTTGAGGTAATGACTTTAACAGCTTTCTCGCTTCTTTGACATTTCCTAACCCCGCATAAGCCGTTGCAAGGTTTATTGTGGCAATTTGTTTGAGACTATCAATTTTAGCCTCTTCAATAGCGGCTAGTGCAGCAGGGATAGCCTTTTCATATTCACCAATGTCGACGTAAACACGCGATATGTGCATGTTGGTCAAGCCGGGTGTCGTCGAGCCATATTTATCTTCCAACCTTTTGAGCGTTTGGGCTAATTCAAGGCGGGCCTCATTGTCTCGCCAAGCCGAAAGCGAATACATTAAATTATTGAGTAATTCTATGCCGTCAATTGTCTGATCTGCCTCAAGTTTCAAATCTATCAGGCGCTGTGTGTTAATTAGAGCCAGATCTTTATTGGCTTTCAAGTTTTGCAGATAAGCGATAAGCTCAGTTGCGATAATTCTGGCATTAATAGTCTCATCAGAGAGAACATTCGGTATGAGAGCAAGGGCCTCTTGCGCCGCTTTTAGTGCTAAGTCGCCCTGTCTGGAATTTGAATGTGTAAGAGATAAAAGTCTCTTAGCGTGAAAACTAACATACCAGTCAGAATCATCAGCACTATTAAGGAGAAAGTCACGTCGTTGTTCATAGCTACTATTTGTGACAGTTATATCGCCGGAATTGAAATAATTTTTATAGAGTGTGAATATCTTTTCGTCAGATAAACTATCATTTGTTTTCAAGAAGTTTTCAAATTTTTCCAAAACCATCTTTATGCGCTCTGGATCGCCGGATGTGGAAACGTCAATTATTTGATTTATTGCTTCCGAGGAGGTCTTTGGGTCGATTAACTCGTGAGATGGATCCGTTTCTACGAGTGACTGTTCTTCAATTTGTTTTGCAATACTGATTGCAGTTGGAATTAAATTATTATTTACACCATCTGCCAAGGCAGGACAGCTTACTGCCAAAACAAACGTTAAAGCAGTGGAATGTGCAATTCGAACAAGTCTACTCTGGAAATTTTGGCGTTTTGCCATCTAAGCCTCTTATAGTTGAGGCATAATGTAGATTAGAAAGATTAAAATTCGGTACTTGGACTGTTATATAGACATAAAAAAACCCGCCTAACGGCGGGCTTTCGTTCCCACACCTTTGTTGAATTAAAAGTCTATAACAATTGGTGCGCCACCAGTTACGACTTCAATTTCTTCAAGAGTAAGCTCACGCATAATCTTTCTCTCTTCAAAAGGTTATGAATATCACAATCAATATTCTTTGTTAAGACACCAGAAACTATAAATTTTGGCAAGAAAAAAATGTATCTTAAAGGAACATTTCTTAGTTAATTTCGGGTATAGATTGAGTTTTTCGCGTCAAAATAGATTATAAGTTGAATAATCAATATTTTGTTAACCATAAAATTAAAGAAATGAGCAATATATTAAGCCTTTGTTTTATTTGAAATTTCAATTACCGAGTCTGAAGCTTGTATAAAAGCAGGGCGGTGGGCGACGACGACACGGGTAATTTTCAAGTCTTTAATGACCTGAACAATTGTCTTTTCGGTCTCAACATCCAAATTGGCGGTCCCTTCATCCAAAAATAGGGCTTTGGGCTCTTGATAGAGCGCACGTGCGAGCAAAAGTCGCTGTTTTTGCCCGCCTGAGAGGATAGACCCCATATCCCCGACGACTGAAAGGTAATTCATGGGTAATTGAGCAATTGTTTCATGAATTTGCGCCGCATGGGCGGCTTTTTGTACGCGTTTCATATCAATTTCAGGGTCAAAGAAGCTGATATTGTCGGCGATTGTGCCTGATAA
>CAYTAJ010000007.1:0-5970 GCA_964435725.1 uncultured Algimonas sp. | reverse complement strand
AGCATACCCAGAGAGAAGGCACTGCCTTCCGCCATCATCAAACTTGCTGCGGCCCAGACGACGATTACGATTTGAAGTCCATTGATGAGTGTCTCTGCGAATTTCTGTAAGATAAGATATTTACCGTAATCGATATTGGCATTGATGAAGTCGGTATAGAGGTTACGCCAAGCCGCCTCGCGTTCTGCTTCGCGACCAAAGAGTTTGACCGTTGTATTGGCGCGTATGGATTCTATGACATGGGTGTTTTCTATGGCTTTTGCGTAAATGGCTTCTTCTTGTGTGCGCCGTAAATGCGGGTAAATTAATAGCGTCGCTATTGCCAGAAGGGCAGCACTCGCCAAAACAATCGTGCCCAGTAAGGGGGCATAAAGAAACATAACGACGAGCATTAATATCGCCATCACGCCATCAATTAAAACAGCGACAACAGATTGTGTTAGGGCTTCTTGAATAGGCTTTGTGCTGCCAATACGACTAATAATATCCCCGACATGGCGTTTTTCAAAATAGCGAGTGGGCAAACGTATCATATGTCGGAAGACATTGCCGACCATCTGCAAACTCATTTGATTACCGTAAATCAGTATCGCCCATCCGCGCACAGCCTCGCTTAAGGCGCGTAATATAACCAAGGCCCCAAAACCAAGAGCGATGGCCAAAAGCAAATCATAATCTTGGTTCGGAAGCGCGGCATCGACAACAAGCTGGAGGTAAAACGGGCTTGCAATGACGATGATTTGCAAAATGATTGAGAGTGTGAATGTCTGAAATATCGCGCGTTTCAACCCGATCAAGCGAGACCAAAGCAGTGATAAATGTGGTCGCAGACGATCATCCTGGGCGGTAAATTCAGCCGTAGGTGAAAGCTCCAAAGCAATACCTGTAAAATGCTTCGATAGCTTAGAAAGTGTCATGACACGCTGCCCGATACCCGGATCAATAATCGTGACTTTGTCGCCTTTTACGGATTTCAAGACCACAAAGTGATTGAGGTCCCAATGTAAAATTGCAGGGGTTTGAACTTTGTGGAGTTGATCTAATTCAACACGCAAAGGACGGGGGGCAAGATCTAAGGTGCCCGCAATTTTTATCATGCTGCCCAAAGAGGTCCCACTCATGGAAACGAGATGCCGACGACGGAGAACATTTAAATCTATATTGTGCCCGTGATAGCGCGCGACCATAGCAAGACATGCCAACCCGCATTCCGTCATTTCCGTTTGTAAAATAACCGGCAGGGTTTTTTGAGAAAAGAACGACATTAGGCTTGGCTCAAAAGCCACTTAATAAGAGATATGGGCCCGTCATTGGTCTCAACTTTTGCGCCAAATAGAAGTGCGACAGCCAATAAAAAGGCGGTAATAACCAAGAGTGTTAAAACCCAATTTCCTAATGAGTTTTTTAAGGTCACTTCGCCGTAGAGCGCGCGCGAACGATTTTCTAAAGCTTCTTTTCGAAATAAATCAGACATGACAAAGGGTTAGAAAATCAAAACTGATTTGGGAAGGGCGAATTAATCCTTTGCTTCCGCCATAATTGTCAAAAGTGCGATCTGCGCCGCAATATGAGGGGCCTTATTAGTCCAAGATTCATTCAGCGCATGGGCATTGCGAGAGATACCGCCACGACTGATCGTTATCGCCGGAACACCTAGTGACATGGGAATATTTGAGTCAGTGGATGACGCAGACAGATTGGGTTCCAAACCCAATGTTTTGGTTGCCGCCATGGCAAATTGAACAAGATTACTGGATGGGTCTGTCTGTCCGGCCGGTCGTTTGCCTACCGACTCGATTTCGACAGTAATAGCCTCGTCGCGCGTGCGTCGTGCATTTTCCGCAGTGAGCGCATCTTGCACCGCTTTTTGAAAGGCCGCATCCAAAGCATCAATTTTGCTTTGTTCAATCGAACGCATATCCACTTCCATCCAACTGGTGAAGGGAATGGAGTTAATGGATGTGCCACCCCCGATACGCCCAACGGAAAATGTAGACCGCGTCCCGGTTTGTGTAATCGGTGTCGCGGTTTCGGTGAAATTTGAAATCGCTTCGGCGAGGGCTTGATGAGGATGGGCGCGCCCGAAAGCGCCATAAGAATGTCCGCCTGGGCCTTTGAATATAACGCGGTAACGATGCGACCCAACGGCTTTACTGACGATACGCTCAGAATTCCCGCCATCAATCGCGATAAAGCTGTCTATCTTGGGCGCACCTTCGCGAAATAAATGACGCATGCCCCGTAAATTCCCGAGGCCTTCTTCTCCGGACGTGCCGACAAATAAGATATCGGCATCGGTCTCAAGATTATGTTTTTCCATGACGTCTAAAACAGATAACATCATGACAAGACCTTGCGAATTATCGCCAATGCCAGGTGCATAATAAGTATCACCTTTTTGATTGACTGTGACATCGATTTCTTTGGGAAAGACGGTGTCTATATGAGCGCCTATGGCCAAGGTACGATTACCTGTTCGTCCTTTGCGGCGTCCTATCACATTACCGGCCTCATCGATGAAGACATCGCTTAACCCTGCGGCCCGAAGACGGTTTGCATAATCTTCCGCGCGTTCTTCTTCCTCGAAAGGCGGCGCAGGAATCTCTGTAATCTCTATAAGGCGGTCGATATTCGTCTCATTCATCGCTTCCAAATCAGCGAAAGCGGCTTGAATATCGGCGCGTTTTGCTAGGCTCTCAATTCTTGAGGCCGCATCAGTTTGAGGGGAAACATCTTTGACTTGGGATGTTGCAACCTTTGTTGTTGGCGTGGCGGTATCATCACTCTTTGCCGTGCATCCGGCTATTGCAAATGATAAAAATGCCCCGCCCAAGAGAAGGCGTTGGCAGGCGGATAGTGTATGTTGATAAGTCATATCCCTTCATAGACGAGAGTGCAGGAGGAAATCTATCATAAAGCTAGATAACGCCTTCGCTTTCCAATTCGACGGGGCCGGTCATGATGACGTGATCATCTTCTTCACGCCAGTCTATGTTCAAAACACCGCCATCGACGACGACCTCGACTTTGCGCCCCGTCCGTTTCTGGCGGTGCGCGGCAACAACCGCCGCGCAAGCCCCTGTACCACAAGCCAGTGTCATACCGACCCCGCGTTCCCACACTTTTAGACGGATTTTTTCTTTGCTCTCAACTTTGGCAAAACCGACATTGGCTTGCTCGGGAAAGAGAGGATGAAACTCTATCATTGGCCCGACAGATTCAGGTTTAGCTGTGATGAAATCATCAACAAAAAAAACGCAATGCGGATTGCCCATGCTGACGGCCCCCGGATTGTGTAAAACAGGATCATCAATTGGGCCGACTTTCACATCTATATGATGGGTGTGCATGGGTTCTTCCAGCGGGATTTGATCCCATTCCAATTTGGGTTTTCCCATATCCACGGCGACTTGATACGTGTCGACGAGATCACAATAAAGCAGTCCGTCATTCGTCTCGACAACGCATTTATCTGTCTCCGCATCCCGCATAAATAACCAAGCAATGCACCGTGTCGCATTCCCACAGGCATCGACTTCAAAACCCTTTTGGTTACGGATTTCCATAAAGATGGAGGCGTCAGGTGATTTCGGCGAACGCATGATGATGAGTTGGTCCGCACCCTTAGGCCCCATGGCCTGACTCCCGGGTTTGCAAATCTCTATTGTTTGAGCATCAGACAGCGCAAAATCCGGCGCTTGTCGCGCATCAAAAACAGCAAAACGATTGCCGGCCCCATTCATGATTAAAAACTTCATCCTGCGCATATAGGCACACTTGCCAAAGGGTGCAATCTAGGCTTTGTTACCGCCAATCAAAATTGAGGGAGATGAAGATGCCTTTACCCAAATTAAAACAATCACTGCTTATGGGCGCCGCCATAATCCTGGCCGCGTGTAGCGGAGAATCGGCGGAGCAAGCCAAGTCTAAAACAGTCGATGCCGCCGTAAAAGCCGGTGAGAAAATGAAAGAGAAAGCCTATACTATGGTTGAGTATAATACGCCGGGTCAAACCGACGAAGATCACCTCTATCTTGAAGAGGTCTTAGGCGAAAAAGCACTGGACGAAGTCAAAGGCTGGAACGAAGCGACGCTTAATCGTTTGATGGCTGATCCGCGTTTTGAAGAGATGCAAGCTGAGGCGCTCGAAATCCTCAATTCCAAAGATAAAATCCCTTACGTGTCTTATCGTGGCGGGGAAGTGCATAATTTCTGGCAGGACGCTGACAATGTCCGCGGTGTTTGGCGCAAGTCGACGCTCGATAGCTATCTTGGCGATAATACGCAATGGGAAACGGTTCTCGACTTTGATGCGCTCGCTGAGGCGGAAGGCAAGAATTGGGTTTATAAAGGCAATGACTGCCTTGGTCCAGATTACGCACTTTGCATAATTAATCTCTCTGATGGCGGTAAAGACGCCGTTGTCCGCCGTGAGTTTAATACAAAGACCAAACAATTCGTGGACCGTGGATTTGTGACTGAAGAATCCAAAGGCTCTATGGGTTGGTTGGATGAGGATACCATGCTGGTGAGTGTTGATTTTGGCGAAGGCACCATGACGGATTCGGGTTATCCAATGGTGACCAAAATTTGGAAACGCGGGACAGATTTATCAGAGGCCAAGGAAATTTACCGAGGGGAGAAAGAAGACGTCGCTGTGGGCGCAGGTGTTTTTGAACTTACCAATGGGAGTAAAGAAATCGTTGTTTACCGTTCAACCACTTTTTATGACCGGGAGCATTATTGGGTGCCTCAAACAGCAGAAGGACTAGGCGAAGCCGTTAAATTCCCAATCTCGGACAAGACCCGTCTCTCAGGTGAATTTAAAGGCCAATTTATCGCCCTTTTAAATGATGATTGGGGCGGATTTAAAACGGGCGATATGGTCAGCTTTGGTGTCGATGATTTCCGCGAAAATGGAGATATTGGTAAGGTTCATCTGGTTTATTCACCCGACGAAAAATCCTCAATTGAGGATTTTGGCACGACTAAGTCTAAGCTCCTTATGGCCATCACACGCGATGTTGTCGGCACGCCTTATGCTTTTGATTGGGACGGTGAAAATTGGACATATGAGACATTGGATTTTCCCGAAGGCGGAACCGTCTCTATAGGCGCAACCAATGATAAAGAAGACATTGCCTTTATCAGCACAGAAAGTTTTCTGACCCCAGATACGCTTTGGACGTTTAACACAGAAACCATGGAAAAAGCCGAAGCGAAGTCTTTGCCTGAATGGTTTGACGCATCCTCTATGGTCGCAGAACAATTCTTTTCGACCTCGGCAGATGGGACTAAAATTCCGTATTTTGTGGTTCGCCAAAAAGACACAAAAATGGACGGGACGAACCCAACCTTGCTCTATGGCTATGGTGGGTTTCGAATTTCTATTAATCCGAGTTATAGCGCAACGAGAGGGAAGCTTTGGGTGGAACGTGGCGGTGTTTACGTGTTGGCCAATATCCGTGGTGGTGGCGAATATGGCCCGAAATGGCATGAGGCGGGCCTTAAGACTGAGCGTCAGCGCATTTATGATGACTTTATCGCTGTGGCCGAAAGCCTGATTGATAAGGGCATTACATCGCCTGCGCATTTGGGTGTCGAAGGTGGCTCCAATGGAGGTCTCTTGACAGGTGTCATGTATACACAACGTCCGGATTTGTTTAACGCGGCGATTGTCGCTGTGCCGCTCTTGGATATGATGCGTTTCCACACACTCTTGGCGGGCGCGTCCTGGATGGGCGAATATGGTAATCCGGAAGACCCGGTCGAAGGAAAATTCCTACGCTCCATTTCGCCTTATCATAATATCCGCCCGGACGCCGATTACCCAGAGGTTTTCTTTATTACCTCGACCAAGGATGATCGTGTGCATCCCGGCCACGCGCGTAAAGCGGCCAAGCGGATGGAAGACCAAGGTCATGACTTCCTCTATTATGAGAACATTGATGGTGGTCACTCAGCGGCGGC
>CAYTAJ010000006.1:27152-57212 GCA_964435725.1 uncultured Algimonas sp. | reverse complement strand
CGGCCATCAATTGCGGATCACCTGTTCCGTAAATCATCATAGCTTGGAAGGTTTGAATCATACCTGTCACCGTACCCAAGAGACCTAAGAGCGGTGCAACACCAGCCAAAAGCTTGAGAATATTCAAACCAAACTCGAATTTTGGTGATTCCTGTAGGATTGCCTCATCGAGTTTCAGCTCAACAGTCTCAGCATCCTTCGACTTCGCACTTTCATAGGCCATCATAACGCGACCAAGTGGGTTACCTTTTGAAGGCTGAGCCTTACGCTTTTGACCAGAAACAGCCATTTTGACCAAGAATAAACGAATAAGGTTAAAGACACCGAACAGAACACCCAGAATAGCAATCCATTCGATGATCAAACCAATACCCTTACCATAACCGAGCTTGAACTTGAACGGATTACCAAATCTCTCTGTGAAGGTTGGAACGCGCTCAAAGGACTTCAAAAGCTCACCTCTTGTTGGATCAAGTGGCGCAAAAACGACCTCACCTGCCGATGCATCTTTCACAGCACTTGCAGCGGATGAAATCTCACCACCTGGCTGCTTCGGTAGCTTTGTCAAAAGCGGCGCATCAGCCCCTCCTGACGGCGCATTATAGCCCAAGAAGTTGGCTGTATCTGTTGTAAACACAGCAAATGGACCAACGCGTGTCACGGATTGGACAGCTCCATCATCCACATTAGCGACAGGCGCGTCAAATGTGGCGACTTTACGTTGCTCTTGAATCTCCTGAAGCATAAGCTCGTAGATCATATTCAAAGCGTCGCTTTCGGGCAGCGCCTCGGATTCTGCAACCTCACCCAAAACCGTTGTTCGGTTTGGATATTGTGCTGTAATCAAAGAATTATCTAAAAGCGCCTTGAACTCACCCGCTTTGCTTCGTGCTAACCCGAACACTTCACCAAATTCACCCTGAGCGGCATTCAATTCACCCTTCAGACCATCAATAACTCTTCTATTAGTTGCAAAAGTACGCTCAACACTGGACGCTTGTCGCTCAAGCGCGGCCAATTCCCCACGTGCTTCACGCAGTAAAGCTTGCTGTTGGTCGCGGCGTTGACGGAATTCCGCCTCACGCTGACGATTTTCTTGCTCAACCTTAGCAGAATCTTGACGCACTTTATTCAAAAGGTCATTAACAGAGCTGATTTGCGCTGAGGCCGGAATGGCTGACAACATCACAGCAGAACCAATCACGGCCGCCGTGGCTTTAGTTAAAAATTTCATTTTCATTCTCACGATTTTTATCCTCGGCTTATTACTTCACGGCCACTGGGGCATAAACGATATCAGGCGCCGCTTCACCTTTGGCGATACGAATAGCCTGACGCAATTGGATAGAGTCGGCACCCGAAATGTCATCCCACTCACCTGTCTCTAGATTATATTTAGCAATCTCACTCTCATCCTTTGTCATGTAGACAAGAGAAGTCCGGCCAAAACGTATGAAATTAACGACATTACCCGGACGTGTCGGATGTACACCTTCATAACTATCAGTCTGCTCGCCGTAAGAGACTTCAATCTCGTAAGCATTCAAAACACGACGATACTGCTCTGCCGGGGACACATCCGGATCAGACAGAACGCGCTTCACATCTTCGATACGCGCTATTCTCTCGCCGAGGTTGAATGGCAGATCAGACTTGATAGAGTCTTCCAACTTCGCAGCCATACGCAACATCATCGGACTCATTTCTAATTTGGTCTGTTCAATACGACCAAGATCTCTGCGCAATGATTCTATTTCAGACTGTTGAGACTGCAGATAAATATCCTGCTGCGCTACGAAAAGCGCAATATTATCTCTTTGCTGCAACACAGCGCGATATTCGCGTGCCGCCTGATCAGCTGCATCATCGGCTTCCTCAACCCGTCTTTGTGACGCAGCACTTGCAGTCGTCGAAGATTTCGCGGCTGCTAACGCACTTTCAAGCTGAGCATGGGCGGGGGCAGCAAATAAAAGCCCCGCCGCACCAGCAAGCATTAATCGCTTGGCTATTAAAGATTTTAACATGGTGTCCTTCCAAGTCTATTTTTCATTATTATCAGGCCGACGATACGGCCTTATCCCAATTAAATTTATCCGGAAATCTCAACAGGCCCCAAAACGACGTCCGGCGCACTTTCACCGCGCGCAATACGCACAGCTCTTCTCGCATTAAGCAAATCACTCGCGGACATCTGCACCCAGTCACCCTGGGATTGATCCCAACGCCACCCTTCGGAGCTATCAAACTGCAGATAAATCAAAGCCAAACGGCCGAAATGAAGGTAATACCCATCATAAACATTATCTCTAAGCGTATCACTCTCAATTCGCGTCGCATCCTCTGGGAGCGCATCGCGTATTTCTTTTGACAGATCGCAAGCCTTACTATTCAAATCCTCATCGCATGCCTTGAGACGCACACCTGGCGTCTTGGGATGCTCTCCATTATAAGACGCGATAGAGGCGCCTGCCACGACCTCTATGTCGTAAATATTCATCGCCTGTCGGAAAAGACTGGCAATCGGAGCATCTGGCTTGGCCAAATCCTCTTTTAACTTTGCCAAACGATCAAATCGCTCAGATGCATTAAAAGGCACATCCTTATTCATCTCTTTTTCAACATCAGCCGCCATTTTGACAACTAAAGGCTTCACCGAAGCCTTCAAATCCTCAACTGAAGCCAACTGCTCTCGTAAAGAGGCAATTTGGTCTTCTTGAGTTTTCAAATAAAGTTGCTTTTGATCAATCGCGACCTGCTTATTGGCAATTTGCTGTAAAAGATTGGCATAGGTCTCTTCGAGAGTATTATCTTGAGCCACGGCCACTAATGCTGATGAACCAACCAGCAAAGTTGTCAACGCACTTAATTTAAACAGCTTACGAGCGGCCTTAATAGTCACCACGCATGTCCTCCAATAATCAACTTCACCCTCTTATCGGGGCTATATCGTCTCTCGAGCAATTCGCTTACACGGGCGTTAATCCTTAATCAATGCTTTCATTGAACTGAATTCAGTTTTTTTTCGATGCAACGCATTCAAAAATTCGTGTTTATCAACCAAGGCGATGTAATATAGTTACATCAACAAAAATGACGCGTGTCAATGGTGTAGCTGCTTCTGTTTTTTTGCGCGATTTTTATATAGAAAATATGAGGCCGGTGGTTGGGGCGGCTGGATTCGAACCAACGATCACGGGATCAAAACCCGATGCCTTACCGCTTGGCTACGCCCCATCATTGGACCCTGCCGACCAGAAGTGCGCCTTCTAAGAGGACAAAAATGATTTTGCAACGGGATTTTACGTCTTTCTGCACTCAAAATGACGCAGTCATTTCCAAATAAGAAAAACTTACCCACCACAGAACGCCAAGCTGTATTTTTTTATCGAAAAACAACAAATAATTTGTCACAGGCATAAAGGTCATATTATAGTGTAGAGACAATCTAATTTTATTTGAAATACGGTCTTAATATTATGCGTCAGTTTTTCATTACTGTGTTTGGTGTTGTCGTTGGCATCATAGCATTTTTTATTCTCATCTTAGTTTTCTTCATGGGGCTGGGCATGGTTGGCGCTATTTCGGAGTCCATGAAACCAAAACCGGCACAAGTTTTGAGCTTGGATTTGCGCAAACCTTTGCCTGATCATGGTTTAGGCGAAACATTATTTGGTGAATCCACAGGAATTGTCGATGTTGTACGAGCTTTGGACGCCGCAAAAGATGATGACCGAATCAAAGGGCTTTTTATACGCGCTGACGCTTTTGGCCTGACACCCGCCAGTGCAGAAGAGCTACGCTTGGCAATTTTGGACTTTAAAACCAGCGATAAGTTTGTCATTGCTCATGCGCAGGGTTTCGAATCGCCTTCGCTTTTTCCTTACATGACCGTTGCAGGCGCCGATGAGCTTTGGATGCAGGACACAACAGGCTTTGCCGTTTCCGGTATCCGCTCAGAATCTGAGTTTTTCGGCGGTGTGATGGAGAAGCTCGACGCGCAACCGCAATTCGTTCAATTCCATGAATATAAAAACGCTGTGAACACTTACACAGAAAAAGATTTTACGCCGTCTCATCGTGAAGCCACAACAAGCTATCTAAACAGCCTTTATGATTCAGCTATCACAAATATTGCGACTGATCGTGTGATGATTGCAGATATGGTAAAGCAAATTTTGGATAAATCTCCGTATAGTGCAGAAGAAGCAATGGAGATTGGGCTTGTCGACAAAATGGGCTTTATCGAAACCGTCAGAGAATACGTCAAAGTTAAAGCCGGAGGAGATGACACGCAATTTATCTCTGTCGCAAATTACTCAGGCCAACAAAAATTCACGGGTCCAGCGATTGCCTATATCGGCGGACAAGGCGCTGTTGTTAACGGCCCTTCCTCAACGGGTGGTCCCTTTGGCAGTGCCGTTTCTATGGGGGGCGACACAATTGCGAGCGCTTTTGATAAAGCGACCAAAGACAAAAACGTAAAAGCGATCGTCTTCCGCGTCAGTTCACCCGGCGGTTCACCATCAGCCTCTGATCAAATCTTGGCCGCTGCAGAGCGCGCACAAGAGGCCGGGAAACCTGTCGTCATTTCTATGGGACAATTCGCAGCCTCTGGCGGTTATTATGTCTCTGCCACATCCGACAAAATCGTCGCCATGCCGACAACAATTACAGGCTCCATTGGTGTTTTTGGCGGTAAAGTGGCCCTCGAAGATACCTTTGCCAAAGTGGGCTATAATATCGAAGGCATTACCATTGGTGGTGAATATGCCGGCGTGTATTCGGCGGATACCCCGTTTACTGAGAGCCAACGCGAAGCCTATCGTGGTCAGTTGCAAGACATTTATGATGATTTCACCTCACGCGTTGCGAAAGGACGCGACCTGCCGATTGAGCGCGTACAAGAAATTGCCAAAGGCCGTGTCTGGACCGGCGCACAGGCCAAAGAGCTTGGGTTGATTGACGAGTTAGGTGGCTTTATGAAAGCTGTTGAAGTTGCAAAAGAGCTCGCAGGCTTGGATGAGGATGAAGATGTCCGCATCAAACGCTTCCCACGCACACCAACAACGGCTGAGCAGTTAGAGCAACTCTTCGGTAACGCAGCGCAAACGCAAGCCGATATCGCGGCGTTAAGAGAGATCACCGCCCTCCCCGAGGTCCAGGCCGCCTTACGCGCCAGAGAGGCCAGCCGCATGGGGCAGGAGTTGAAGGCAGATCTGCCGAAGGTGGAGTAAACCTTTCTATATTCAAGTTAATTTGGCGATACAATGCGCGATAAACATAAAGAAGACTGGAGTAATTACTGGCAAGGGCGATCTGCTAACGAGTCAGGGGATGCACTCGTTGGCGTGGGTATTGAAGACAATAAAACATTAAACGCCCACTGGGTTAAAGCGTTTGCAAATATAGATAGCACAACATCTGTTTTAGATGTTGCGTGTGGCGCAGGCTCAGTCCTGAAACATGCGGATTTAGCCGGCTCGAAAAACCTCACAGGTGTTGATTTTTCTGACTCCGCAATAAATGTGCTTATTAAAAAGTTTCCTTCGGCTTCTGGTTATGTTGCTTCAGTAGATAGCCTACCCTTTTCAGAAAATGCTTTTGATTTTGTCGTCAGCCAATTTGGTTTCGAATATGCTGGAGACCAAAACATGAAAATGAAAGCAGCGCAAGAAATGGCACGTGTTGCCAAAACGAATGGTCACATTAGTTTGGTAACACATTTAAAAGGCAGTGTGATAGAAGAAGGGTGCCAAAAATCTATTTCCCAAATTGACGTTATTCGAAAGAGCGGCTTTCTATCGGCAATTCGGCATTTCTTAGACATTATATATACGCAACGCCTAGAACCTGCCGAACTAGAGGCGTCCATGAAGAATTTGAATGCGAAAGCCGAACCTATAATGGAGCTTTTAAGGTCCACCAAAAACAATCAGAACTTATTTATAAATTTTGTTAGGCACATGATGCAGTCTGCTCATACTCTTATAACAAATCACCGAAAATATGCTCACAAAGACGCTATTACATGGCTAGAACAGATACAGTTTGAAATAGAGACATATTTCGGAAGAATGGACAGTATGATATCGTCAGCTTTAAACCCTGGTGACGTAGAGAAAATACTTTATGTTTTTGAAGAAACGGGTTTTGAAATCGCTAAATCTGAAAAACTATTCTTCGGAAACAATAGAAATAGGCCAGCGGCTTGGATTATTAGTGCACATTCAAGCTGATACTAAGCTATTCAATTCGCTTAAAACGTAAACCTTTTCTACCCGCTTGCCCCTTCTCATTTTCTAACGTGAGGAAGAAACTCCCTAAAGACGCTTTCTTAATTTTTGCCACCAGATCTCCCTTTGGGATCCACCCTGGATCGTTGCTGTTACTTTGCTGCCATACATGTCCATTTTGCATGACGACTATCAAACCTCGATGCGTTTTCCGGTAAGATTTCACATTGTAGATTTGTGTGTCATCAATTTTCTCACCGTCAGCATCACTTCCACGGGAAAAAAGGCCGATTTTTGGAAGTGACGGTAAAGACAAGCCAAAACTATCCCGTTCAATTTCACGGGCTTGTTCAGCATCAATAGCTAAGAGCTCTTTTTTTTCCTCTTTCATCTGAAGTGACGCGACACTAGCATCAAAGCAGGCAAGTCGGTCCTCACCTTCGGTTATATTTATGCATTTATAAATTTCATCGAGTGGACTTTTCTTACTGTCGCTGGCGAATGCAGGTAAAGAATACGACACTGCAAGAAAACATATTAGCAGGATACTAGTTTTTTTTGTCATAGCATTAACCCTTTACGAATTCGCAAATTTATCCTCAATCCCATTTACGATAGTCTTTAGCTTTGTAAATATGCAATGCAGAAACACAAAAATCACACCTGTGTATTTTTGCAACAGGTCTAAATTATATTCAGATTCATTACAAACCCGAGAGATTAGCCACTTGAGTCACAAAGATTCAATAGCTAAAGCCACTCTAATCGCGTTTAAACCAAGAACGCGTGAACCAATTGGTTATGTTAAATTAGTTCGAAGGGATTTTTCAGTGAAAAATATGAACAAGAAAAATTTGCTTATGACAACATTGTTGTCTGCAGCAACTATCGGAGCAATGAGCGCCCCTGCTTTCGCTCAAGATAATGAAGACGAAGTAGTCGTGACGGGTTCGCGGATTGCGAAAAAAGATTTCGTATCTAACTCGCCTATCGCAACTGTTGACGCCGCTCAGTTTGAGCGTACATTCTCAATCAACACAGAAAACCTGTTGAACACACTTCCTCAAACAGTACCTGGTCTTGACCGTACATCTAATAACCCAGGTAATGGTTCTGCGACTGTAGACCTTCGCGGTATCGGCGCTAACCGTACTTTGGTCCTTGTAAATGGAACAAGAATGATTCCATTTGGTCAAAACGGCGTTGTTGACCTTAATACCATTCCAACAAGCCTGATTGAAAACGTTGAAGTTCTCACAGGTGGTGCATCATCTGTTTACGGTGCTGATGCCGTTGCTGGTGTTGTCAACTTCATTCTTAAGGACGATTTCGAGGGCGCAGAGTCAAACATCGGATACTCCATCACTGATTCAGGTGACGCAGGACTATTCAATGCGGATGCAACATTTGGTTCAAACTTTGATGATGGACGCGGTAATGTAACATTCAACGTATCTTACACTAATCGTGAAGCTCTTTTCCAAGGTGACCGTGATTTCTCAGCCGTTGCATTGTTTAACGACGGCAATGGCGGTTTAGAGCCAGGCGGGTCCTCAGGTACACCTAATGGTACAGCATTTGCATTTGCTGCAAATGGTGCTTTCTTTGATACCACACCTGCAAATGGTAACGGTAACGCAATCTTCACACCAGGTGGTGATATTGAGCCGTTCATCTCGAGTGGCGATGTGAATAGTTTCTATAACTATGCACCCGTAAACTTCATCCAACTTCCGCAAGAACGTTTTACGCTTACTGCTCTTGGTAGCTATGAAGTAAACGATAAAGTTGAGCTTTATGCACGTGGTTCCTTCGCTCAAAACAGAGTGGACTCACAGCTTGCGCCGACACCAATCTTCCAATTCTCCGAGATTTCTATCGACGGAAACCCATTCCTAACACAAAATGCTCAGCAAATTTTATCTGATGCATATGGTAGCGGTACGGATACAGATGGTGACGGAATTGATGATACCGGGACTGGTTTCTTCGGTCGTCGTCTTGAAGAAGTAGGTCCACGTCAAACTGTTGACATTAACGATGCTTTCCAGATTACTTTGGGTGCTCGTGGTGATCTTACAGACACTTGGTCTTATGATGTATACCTACAAGAAGGTCGTACAGTTCGTGCTCAAACACAAAATGGTAACGTGAACCGTGGTCGTTATGACCAAGCTCTTCTCCTTGCTGACGCCGACGGCGACGGTAATGTTGATGTAGATGCAAATGGTAACCCAACTTGTGCGGATACGTCAGCCAATGGCGGTACAGTCGGTTGTTCACCACTTAACATCTTTGGCGCTGGTAACATTTCAGCAGAAGCTGCAGAATTCATCAATACAGCGGCAGCTGCAACGGCTGAATTCCAACAGACTGTTGTACAGGCTAACTTGTCAGGTGACTTAGGCGGCTTGAGAATTACCGATGATCCAATTGGTGTTGCGATTGGTGCAGAATACATTGAAACAGCAGCTGATTTCCGTCCGTCACAAGACGTTGCTGCGAGTACTATCGCCGGATTTAACGGTGCACCTCCTTCTGGTGGTGAGTTCGATGTTTACTCTGTATATGGTGAGATGTCTGTACCGCTTGTATCAGGTATGCCATTCGCGGAACGCATCACACTTGATCTTGCGGGTCGTTATTCTGACTACTCTACATCAGGTGGTGTTGAAGCCTATAAAATTGGTGGTGAATGGGCTGTAAACGATCAGTTCCGTATCCGTGGTAACTATAACCGCGCTGTTCGAGCACCAAATATTGGCGAGCTATTTGCACCAATCGCGGAAGGTTTCCCAGGTGCTGTTGACCCTTGTTCAGCTGCAGGTAACCCAACTGCGGCCGTCACAGCGGTTTGTATCGCTACTGGTGTCCCTGCAAACGTCGTTGGTACACCTGGTATTAATACGATTTCAGGACAGGTTAGAACACTATCAGGTGGTAACCCTGATCTAGAGCCTGAAAAAGCTGATACATATACTATCGGTGTTGTGATCGAGCCAGATGTGATTGAAGGGTTATCTCTTTCTGTAGATTACTATGATATCACAATTAATGATGCGATTGCAGCATTTGGTGGTAGTGCAAACAATGTACTTAGCATTTGTTACAACAACACTGATTTCGGTGGTGCAGGTTCTCAATTCTGTGATGTTATTACGCGTCAAGGCGGTGGCCCCATCGACTTTATTACGCTTTCAGCACAAAATGCTGCTTCAACTGAAGTCGCTGGTATTGATATTGCTGCGCAGTATGGATTTGATCTTCCATCTGACTTTGGATCTGTAAATCTTAACTTCTTAGGTACTTATAACCTCAAGAACGACTTTACACCTTTCACAGGCGGCGATGTTGTTACATGTGATGGTTTGTTTGGTACAACATGTGGTGAGCCGGACCCAACATACCGTCATCGTATGACTGCTAACTGGAATAAAGCTGACTGGTCTGTACAGACTGTTTGGCGTCTATCAGGTGGCGTAGATGATGATGCAGGTGAAGGTGTTAACTCTGTTGATGCAATCTCAACACGTCATTACTTCGATGCGTCTCTTGGTAAAGACATTGGTGAGAACCTAAGACTTACCTTTGGTATGAACAACGTGTTCGATAAAGCTCCACCAGTTATTGGTGATAATGATGAGCAAGCCAATACGTATCCTGCATCATATGATGTTTTCGGACGTACATTCTTTGCGAATGCTAAAGTTAGCTTCTAAGCTTACACTAACTTGATTTTGAACCCGGCCTCTGGCCGGGTTTTTTTATGACTTATCATAAAGTTCAATAAATTTTGTCTGACAAATATTTGTGTTTTATAGGAACAATAAACACTATAACTTCATGAAAATTATTTAGTCGATTTGGACATTTTCCATGAAACCCTCAGACTTTGACTGGTCGTTTCGCGGCGTGACTGTTCGTGAAACGGGTGCTTTCGTGCCTTTCAATTGCACCCTCTTTAAAGACATATACATATGGTGGCGGTATTATCGGGTCGAGAAACGCCGTAAATCGGCCGTGAATGCACCTTTGCGACGTGTTGCCTGTCACCCGCGTGAGGTTCAAAATGTTTACTTACTATGGGGCGCGATGAAGCAAGCCGGCATTATTCCTGTTTCCTCAACAGACCCTGCAGAGTTTAACCTCTATTTCAGTGATCAAACCTATCTGGAAGATAATCCAGGTGCGCCAAAGGGCCTAAATCGTAATTGCCGCGATATTAGCAAATCGAAAGTGGCTGAGGTTTTCGAAGACGTTTTTGGTTACGGCCTTGCCATAGATCCGAACACAGCCGCCACGCCTTTTATCTGTAAATCGGAACTCAACGGCAAGCATGATGGCTATATCGCATACGAAAATTGTGAACCTAGAGAGGGCTGGGTCTATCAGAAGCTCATTCAGACTGAGACCTCAAAGGGTACCGTCTTAGATCATCGTTGCCCGACTGTGTTTGGTGATATTCCCCTCGTCTATTTGAAAGAACGCCCTATCGGCAAACGCTTTGCCAATATGAACAGCCAATGCCGACTCTCAACGCCTGAAGCGCATTTTTCGAAAGAAGAACTCGCTCTGATTTCACAATTTTGTCAAAAAATGAAACTGGACTGGGGGGGGCTGGATATTCTACGAGATAAAAAAGACGGCAAGATCTACATTGTCGACGTGAACAAAACAGATATGGGACCACCGCTCGCTTTGCCGTTAAAAGACAAACTCGAATCCACGAAAATTTTAGGACAAGCTTTGCGCCGCGCGGTTGATTTGCATTACCCGCCTGCTCTAGAAGACTAGAAAAGGGACGAAACGTGGCGATTCCATTCATTCGCGAATTTGATTTTGAGTATGGCCGATGTGACCAGCTCAGCCAGCTTGTCCAACGCGTCACCGCGGATAATGCCGGACCATTTACCTATACAGGTACAGGCGTTTTTATTATCGGCGATAAAAATGTTTGCGTAATCGACCCCGGCCCAACCACTGAAAACCACATGGCGGCTTTAGACAAAGCCCTCGAAGGCCGAACCGTCACCCATGTGCTGGTAACCCACCATCATATTGACCACTCACCTATGGCAAAGCCTCTCGCAGAGAAACAAGGCTGTAAAGTTTATGGCTATGGCGTGCAACCTGAACCTCCACAAGGCGGCGAAATAAGGCTAGAAGCCGGCGATGATTTATCCTTCAAACCTGATATTGAAATCCGCGACGGAGAAGTCATTCAAGGCGATGGGTGGACAATAGAAGCCCTTCACACACCTGGGCATACGTCCAATCATCTTTGCTACGCTTTGTTGGAAGAAAATACGCTATTTTCTGGCGATCATATTATGGGATGGTCGACCAGTGTCGTCAGCCCGCCTGATGGGGATATGGGCGATTATTTGGCTTCTCTCGAACGCGTTTATGACCGTCATTTTGATGTTCTGCGCCCAACACATGGCCCGGCTATCAAAGATGTCGATGTATTCGTGAAAGCCTATATTGACCACCGTCTGGCACGGGACGCTCAGATTGAGGAAGCCCTCAAAAGCGGGCTTAACAATATTTTCGATATCGTTGCGAAACTCTATATTGATGTCGATAAACGCCTCCATCCCGCTGCGGCGCATAGCGTCTTGGCCCATATCATCCATATGCGCAAAGAAGGCCGCATCACAGCGGACGGCCCCGACGGATTACGTCAGTCCTATTTTATAGCAGAAAAAGGCGCGGCTTAGCTCTCATTCAGGGCTTTGAAGAATTCGCGGATACGATCTGCATTCTTACCGATATCTGAGCCCCCCACACGCGATAGTGACCGCATATCAATCAGCGTTCCTCCACCCTCGGAGTCACGCAGGCGAATAATCACATCATCCTTAAACCCATACCAAAATGTCGTATCTGTCGCTTCGATAATGCCAGTGTCGAGGTCAGAAGATTTCATCTCCCAACCCATTTGGGCGACTACAGCCTCAACACGCCCAAAAACGACGTCTTTAGGTTCTGATAAAACGATAGGTCGAATATCGGGATAAGCCTTTGTTTGTAAAACCGAGACGAGTTCTTCATCGCGACTATCTTTTTTCCCAACATAGTCAGCGCTATTTACGCCCTCAACCTTAGCCCGCTCACTTAGAATAGCCTGCGTAAACATAGGCGGATCTTGCGTATCCGTTGTCACATCATGAATGAATGGCAGTTCGGCGACTGTCGCACGCGTATCCTGTAACTTCATTACCCCTAAGGCGGGGATTATCGCTGCAATAGCCGCAACGATAAAACCTTTATGCGGTTTGATGAACCAAGCCAATAACATGCTGATTATTGCAAACCCCATACTGGCGGCTAACGCTAAAGGACCTAGCTTTAAATTTAAAAGACCGAAACTGACGCCTAACCCAAATAAACCTAATTTATATCCTACCGCCGCGACCACAAAAACAAGCGGTCCCAAAATCGCGAGTAACAGCGTCAAACGTAGCACCCACTTACGAATTTTATGCCGTTTAGTCGGAGCCAAGCGCGGCGGAACTACGGTCATGTCAGTTTTTAAGGCTGGGTTTTCGTTCGTCATCATTCGCCTCTATGCTTTTATGATACTGCAAACAAGGCTGCTAATGCGCCAGCAGCAATAACACTACCTAAAAGTGGGCCAAAAAACCCTGGCCCCATATTCCCTTTTCGGCCCCAATCATCACGACGATTACCATTTTTGTCTCGCGGTGCTCCGTCGCCTGTTTGCGCGAATTCTTTGGCTTGTTCGCGATTTCGCGCATTGGCCTCTTTTGACTGCCTTCGCCCCTGAACCGTTTGTGTCACAGCTTGAACACCTTTTGCGGCCAGACGGGCTCTCCCACGCTCAGTCGGCATCGTAGAGCTTTTACTCTTTTGTCGAGTTTCAGCGTTCCACTTAGCCTGTAACGCCTTTGGAATATCATAATCGCCATTGGGTCTTAGACCTTTAGACGTGGGTGATTTTGAAGATTTATTGGCAGATCCAAAAATCACAAACGCCACAAAGGCGAAAAATAATATGAATATAAAAGCATCCATAATTTACGCTATCAGACCTTTTCTTAGACTCAAAGCTGTAAAGTTTACGGATAGAGCCGCGTTTTCTCCCAGCCACTATTTACAAAACGAAAAACAATACGGTCATGCAGTCGAAAGGCACCGTCTTGCCAAAACTCAATGTGTTCCGGTGCGACACGCCAACCTTTCCAATGTGGAGGTCTTGGCACGTCTTTACCTTTATATTTTGCATCCATCTCCGCTACACGATTGACCATCGTCTGGCGGTCCGAAACGGGTCTCGACTGATCAGAGGCCCAAGCCCCGACGCGAGAGCCTCGAGCGCGTTTGGCGAAATACGCATCCGCTTCCGCTTCACTTACCTCAGAAATCGCGCCTCTTACGCGCACTTGACGCTTTTGCGTTTTCCAGTGAAAGCAGAGCGCGGCCTTTGGGTGCTTTAATTGCTCACCTTTGGCGCTTTGCGCATTGCTATAAAAAACAAAACCCTCTTTATCCAAGCCTTTCAGAAGCACAATTCGAACATCCGGCAAGCCATTTTCGTCAACAGTTGCCAATGACATTGCGTTAGGATCATTGAGTTCAGTTTCCCGCGCCGCAGCCAACCAATCAGAGAATAAAGCGATGGGATTTTGCGTGTTTACCCAATCGGTATTTTTGCGCTCGGCCTCTTGATACTCTTTGGCACTCGGCGTGTCAGGAATGACATTAGTGTGTTCGTTCATAGGAATATCCTGAAAAATAAAGGCTTTTCTGATTTATAATTGAAAATTAACCATGCTTTTTGAGGCGTTATTAACGACTCCCGCGCATTTATAAACCCTCTGTTAGGGATAATAAAACGTGAATAAGGGTCGCACAGAATGACACGCCAACAAGCTATGATGACACTCGGTCTCCCCATGGGCGCACGCGAAGCCGATATCCGTGCGGCTTGGCGGAAAAAAGCCAAGTTCTTCCATCCCGACAGCCCTTACGCCAACACAGCCGCGTTTCTCCAAGCGAAATCCGCCTATGAAACCCTCATCCCTCCTGCTCCGCAATCTATTCGCGTTCGTGCGGGCGCAAGAGCATTCTAAGACGCGCATTTCTTTTTGAAACTTAGATCTCTAGACACTAGCCCCCTTCTCTAAAGGCGGTTAAGACACGCCCATGTCACATAATACGTTCGGTCACTTATTTCGATTTACAACCTGGGGCGAGAGTCACGGCCCTGCTATTGGCTGCGTTGTTGACGGATGCCCTCCGCGAATTCCACTCACTGAAGCGGATATTCAGACCTATCTTGATCAGCGCAAACCCGGCACCTCGCGTTTCGTGACACAACGCCGAGAACCGGATGCTGTAAAAATTCTCTCAGGCGTTTTCGAGGGTCAAACAACAGGAACCCCTATTTCCCTATTGATTGAGAATACAGATCAACGCTCTCGCGATTATTCTGAAATCAAAGACCGATATCGACCGGGCCATGCCGACATGACCTATGATGCCAAATACGGTATCCGTGATTATCGCGGAGGCGGTCGTAGTTCAGCCCGGGAAACCGCGAACCGTGTCGCCGCTGGGGCCATTGCGCGTAAAGTTCTGGGCAATATTCAAATCCGTGGTGCTGTGGTGCAGATCGGAGAGAAGCGCCTAAACCCAAGCAATTGGGATTGGGATGAAACAACGCAAAACCCCTTCTGGTGCCCCGATGCAGAAGCCGCAAAAGAGTGGGAAGACTATCTTGATGCTGTTCGCAAAGACGGCAATTCGGTTGGTGCTTTGGTCGAGGTTCGGGCGAGTGGTGTCCCTGCCGGATGGGGCGCACCGATCTATGGCAAACTCGACTCAGACCTCGCTATGGGCCTTATGAGTATTAACGCGGCAAAAGGCGTTGAGATTGGCGCAGGCTTTGAAACCGCAGGCATGACAGGTGTTCAGAACGCGGACGAAATGCGCGCGGGCTCAGACGGCCCGAATTTCCTATCTAATAAGTCCGGCGGTATCCTCGGCGGTATCAGCAATGGTGATGAAATCGTGGCCCGTGTCGCGATTAAGCCCACCTCATCCATGATGCAAAAAACACGCTCTGTCACATCCAAGGGCGAAGAGATTGAGGTTCAAACCAAAGGCCGCCATGATCCTTGCGTCGGTATTCGCGCCGTCCCTGTTGCAAAAGCCATGATGGCCGTCGTCCTCGCTGATCACATGCTGAGGCACCGTGGCCAAGTAGGTTAAGCGACTTTCTTTTCCGAAGACGTTTGAGCCTGTTTATTGCCACGCATCAGTGATACAATAGCGGCCTGCACCTCTGATTGAGTATATGGCTTATGAAGATATTGCGTGCTGTCCATCTCCGAAAACGCCTTTTCAATTTGTGGGATATCTGACGAAGAAACCACGAGCATTTTCATCTCATTAAGCTCTTCACGCGAACGAATTAGGTCAGCCAGTTTTAACCCGTCAAATTCTGGCATGTGATAGTCAATAATCGCGAGAACATAGTCTGTTCCATTATTATGGGCCGTGTTTATGGCGAGGCAGGCATCCTGAGCATTATTCACGATTTGCGGCATCATCCCTGCACTATTTAACTGCTTCTGAAGAATGTCAGACTCAATGGTTTGGTCATTCACAATAAGAGTTTTAACCGACCTGACGGCAGCGTGTGAGGCCTCAAAAGGCGTAGGCGCTTCTTTCACGTCTCGATAAGGCATATGAAGCTCAAACGAAAATCTCGAGCCCTCGCCGGGCTTTGATGTTATGTTGAGCGCCTCACCTTGTACGCCCAACAACATTTGAACGATTTTCAGCCCTAAGCCTCTATCGGATTTGGCAGTATCAGTTGAGGTATGGTTCTTTAGCAACGCGTCGCGTTGAGTATCAGTCAGCCCAATTCCGCTATCTTCTACGGAGACACTCAAACATGCCAATTTCGAATTAATGGCTTTGCTCGACACGCGAACCACGACATACCCTTCATGGGTAAACTTAATCGCATTATCGACCAGACTGTTGATAATCTGCCTTAAGCGTTTCTCATACCCAGTAAGCGCGAGTTTAGAATTTGGCTCAATATCAATCAGTAAATCTAAATTTTTACGCCTTGCCTTGGGTCCAAACATGTTTGCGACGGTCTTTAACATCTCATCAAGGTTCAAATGTTCCAACTTCGATGTCAGAGCGCCTTTTTCCATTTGTGTGAAATCTAAGATATTATCAATGGCACTCAGAAGAGCCTCGCTCGAATTTTCAAGAACGGTGATATATTGCTTTTGCTCTGTCGTAAGCTCTGTCTTTCTCAGCGCTTTAGAAACCCCTAATACGCTTTTCATGGGCGAGTCTAATTCACTCCCCATTTGATTAATAACTTTGCTTTTAAGCGCCACAGTCTTTTGCGCATGTTTAATATTTTCGGCGGCCAGTTTATTCGCGAGATTGTGCTCTAAAACAGACTCTGCTTTCATGGCGAAAAAACTGAAAATACCGCAAAATGCGGCGAGCGAGACCAATGTCACACCTGGATTTGTGGGAACAATGCCAAATACCCCCAAACCGATAACAGCCATTACGGCCATAACGCCCAATGACAAGACCTGCGATGCATTAAACCTCAAGCCATGCAGGGTTATGACACAGTAAATGAGTCCGATATGGACGATGTCAAATCCATTTTGAAAAACAAGTGCAAAGACAAATAACAAATCTGATACAGCACAAACCCAGCCAAAATTTCGTTTTGGTTTCTTAAAATGATAATAGGCAAGGCGTAGCAAACAAAGAACTGGGTAGACCGTTAGTATGACAGTCAACGTGTTTTCGCGCCCAATATCAAAGGCCCCTTGCCCAATATCTGTTAAAGTTATGAGACTGATAATAGCCAGCAGAAAGGCACAAATATTAATTGGGTATTCAATAGCCCCGCGCCAATTCTCGGTGTCATCATTTTTAAAAAAGCCGAACATAGGGCCCCGCACCTCTTTCTCATCACGCTCTTCAATTATTTGAAATCGCATTATTTGGTGTATTTTTGCAAATACGTGTTAATTTTCACTGAAAAGACGTCAAATAATACTGCAGGGCTAATGCACTTATTCGTTACGTGTGCCATCTTCCGAGCTATCGTATAGAAAAATCAACGACGATTAGGGTGAGTTCACTATGTTCCACATGGCTTTTTTAGGCAGTAGTGCTGTTATCGGGCTGGGCGGCTATTGGCTGTATAAACGCAAGCTCGCCGCATTATCAGGACCGGATTTATCGATTTATGATGCTGACCGCCCTGTCGACTTTCCTGTCGACCCCAAGACGAAAGGATTAGCAGAGCTCAACCAGTATCTGATTGATAAGTTTATTGTCCCTGCGCAATCGCCCGAAGGCCGCAATCGTAAAATTCAAGACAAGCGAAGGTTTTTTGAAGCGGGAGGATTGGAACGTTCTGACCCTGATACGGAATATCGCCCTGCGACCTATAACGTTGATGGAGTCACTATTACGGGCGTATGGACACTCGTAGACGGGTATGACTCGACGAAGCGCATACTCTATCTCCACGGCGGAGGTGGAACTGTCGGCAGTGATATCAGTCATCGTCCCCTAACGACGAATTTGGCCAAACGGACCAAAGCCGCTGTTTTTGTGCCGAATTATAGACTGATGCCGGAAAACCCAAGAAAAGCCTCTGTTGAGGACTGTCGGGCTGCTTATCCATGGATTTTAGAGAATGGCCCGGACGGACCAGAGGCATGTCGTTCCCTGGCTGTTGCGGGTGACAGTGCGGGTGGAAACCTGACACTTATGATCGCCAATTGGGTACGTGAAACAGATTTACGGAAACCAGATGCCATCTATGTTCTTTCACCTGCAACTGACTCTACAGCCTCAAGCCCGTCTATTAGAAGCAATTTCGAAACAGACCTTATGCTACAGCCATTGATAAAGCCTTTTCTAAAGCTCCCGCGTCTCATGCTTCTATTAGGGCTCAAGAAAATGTCGGGTTATCATCCCACTAATCCGGATATTTCCCCGATACATGACAACCTCTCAAATCTGCCTCCGACCCTCATTCAGGTAAGCGCCTCAGAGATGCTCTATGATGATGCCGTCCGTTACGCCAATAAGATGGAAGAAGCGGGATCACCTGTAATCCTACAAAGTTGGGATCACGTTCCCCATGTTTTTCAGATGTTTGACAATTATATCCAAGCGGCGTCAGAGGCTTTGGATGAAGCCGGAACGTTCTTAAACACCCACCTCAAATAACGTGGTCATCTTCGTGAACTGAAAATGAATTCTGAACTCAGAGAGAGTTCAGAGCGTCTCCTCTATACCTCAAATCAACGGCTCAGGTATTTCCCTTCGCCGAATTTAAGACAGGAGACTGAAACATGGCTACTTTAAATAATGCCAAAAGACTCGCCGCTGTCGCCCTCGCCGCGACTGCTTTTGCAACGCTACCCACTGTAGCCTCTGCTAAAGATTATCGCTGCGAAAGTAAAAATGACGAAGCCCAAGTTGTTGGTGGTGTCCTTGGTGCTGTTGTTGGCGGCATTGTGGGTTCCGAAGTCGCTGGTCGTGGTGACCGAAATGAAGGTGCCGTGATAGGTGCGATTCTAGGCGCTGGTGCCGGAGCCGCTCTGGGCGATGAAAGTGTAAAATGTGTAGGTCCTAATGACCGTGTACGTCATACGACCACTTACCAAAACCGCAATACGGGCTATCAGCCAGCCGTCGTAACTGTGGGACATTCACGTCATAATACGAGGGTCCGTGACTATGGTTACAATAACCGTCACTACAATAACCAGGGTTACAACAATCGTAGCTATAACCGGATTGATCGCATCAACTACCGTTTAGAAGCCCTGCGTGCAGAGCGCCGTGATTTGGAACGTAGAGACCGATACGATCATTCTCGCTGGATTGACCGACGCATTCGTGAAGTTGGATATGAAATTCGCGAACTGAAAGATCGTAAGCGCGCGATAAAAAAACGCAACGATAACAGATATTACTATTAATCTTTGTTACTCGCGACGGCTTCGGTCGTCGTGAGTTTGGCCTTCCCCCTAGACAAGGCGTTTACCCCGGTCTTTCGACCGGGGTTTTCTGTTTTGAATGACTCGCCTGATACGGGAGCTGAGTCGCGAGGAGCGTGTAAAATATGTAGATTAGACTGGTTTGGTGCGATTTTTGCATCTTTTCAGCTTTTGATACGGTCGTAGGAGCCATCGACATGAAAACACTTCGTAACAAGTTACTCTTGATGACAACCGCCACATTGGCGATTGCAATTGCCCCCGTCACCGCAAATGCCCAACTGATTAGTGGTTTTGACAATAATACAGTCCTTGGCGGTGCCATCGGCGCAGGTCTGGGCGGAGCTATTGGCTCAAATCTCGCCCCTAATGGTTTAGGTGACGAATACACAGCCATTGGCGCTGTTGCAGGTGGCCTTGCTGGCGCTGCATACGGTAATTCCCAATCGAATTACTACGGTAATTCCTATGCGGGACAATTCAACCCCGGCTTTAACGGACGAAACCTTGCCGGAGCAACCATCGGGGCTGGCCTCGGCGGTGCCATCGGTTCGAATCTCGCCGGTTCTGGACAACGTCAAGAAGGCACAGCCATAGGCGCCGTCTTAGGCGGCGTTGCGGGATATGCCCTTTCTAACCGCGGACAAAGCGCACGATACGGCACACCTGCCCCTGCCTTTGGTGGTGGTTCTGCTGTTTATGGTGCACCGCCAATGGCTTACCGCGGCGGCGTGACGTTACCGACAAATTATAATGGCGGAGCACCGCTTCCCGCAGTTGGGGCTGTAGTCGGCGCTCCGGCCGCTGGACCATTTTATGGCCCGGTTGCAGGCTATAATCTAGGCCCAGTCTTACCAACAGCGCCAGCCGGAGTTCATCGCGGCGAATATGTTGCAGGCCCCGTTATGCCTGTAACAACCTATTCTGCGCCGCGCGTGACTTATACACCTCCACCTGTTGTGCGTGTTCGCAAAGAAATCATCCGCAAAGAACGCGTCGTCATTCCTGCTGATTGCCCGGCAGGCACGACTGAACAAGCTGATGGCACGTGTATGGCCGCGCCTAAACGTGTTGTTGAACCCGCCCCCATCGTCATTCCTGCGCAATGTCCATCTGGCACAATTGATAAGGGCAATGGAACCTGCATGGAGCCTGCGAAAACTGTGATGGCACCTCCGCCTTTCGTCATTCCGTCAAGCTGTCCCGCAGGTACAACAGACCAAGGTAATGGCACGTGTCTCGAGCCGGCAAAAACCGTTATGGGCCAAGCGCCGATTGTAATTCCGGCACAATGTCCGTCTGGCACAATCGATAAGGGCAATGGGACATGTATGGAGCCCGCTAAAACAGTTATGGCACCCCCACCTGTCGTCATCCCATCAAGCTGTCCTGCTGGCACGACGGATCAAGGCGATGGTACATGTCTGGAACCCGCCAAAACTGTTATTGGGCAAGCACCTATTGTTATTCCGGCTCAGTGTCCATCGGGAACGATTGATCAAGGTAATGGCACTTGCAAAGAACCAGCGAAAACTGTCTATTCAGAGCCACCTGTTGTCGTACAATCTGATTGTCCATCTGGCACAATGATGCAAGCCGATGGAACATGCTTAGCTCCGCCGCGTACAGTCCAACCCGCGCCTGTTATTGAATATACACCGCCAGCGGCGAATACTTACTGCTATTCCGACAGCCATAAGCGTTATGATGGCAAAGGCCGTTACGTCGGCGACGATGTACTTGTGGGTGGACATCACTACGAAGATAAACCGTGTAAATCTAAGCACTAAGCCTTCGTACAGACTTAATCACTCTGCCGCCTTTGGAAACAAGGGCGGTTTTTTTTGTGACAGTCTTGTAATGTAAATGAACGTCATCTTCCGACTCCATTCATATTGGTAAAGATAGAGTTATCTTAGATTTTCGGTACTTTTGGGACGAAGCACTGAAATCATGGATTAACTGAGGAGTCTCACATGCGTTTTAAAATTGGTTTTACACTTGCCGCGATTACAGCGGTTTCCATAGCCCCAATAGCGGCCTCCGCTCATGACAATGGCTATCATCACACACATCAACGCTCAGGCGATAATCAGCTTGTCGGCGGCGCTATTGGCGCTGTTACAGGTGCTGTTATCGGCAGCCAGCTCGCGGCAAATGGTGCACGTACAGAAGGGTCTGTGCTCGGCGCTGTTATTGGTGGTGTTGCCGGAGCCGCAATTGCCGGCGACGGGCGAAGCAATAATGTAAGTTATCATAATAGCGGATATCATAATGGCGGCTATTACAACCCAAATACAGGTTATTATGGCGGTTATCCAACACGGACAACAACGCATTATAGTAATGGATACCAGCAACCAGCCTATCGCACATATCATACCACGACATATGTTCAGCCACGGGTCGTATACTCATCACCTTATTATCCTCGTACCTATTATTCGAGACCCAGAACATCCGTGTTCATTAACTTGAACAATAATCGGGGGTACGGAAATCGCGTATATCGAAATCGTGGGCACAATGTACGGCGCGTAAGACATTATCGTCGTCGTCACTAGAACAAGCGTCACTAGAATTAACAGACCCCCGCTTCGGCGGGGTTTTTTATTGAAAGAACCGAAAGTACAGTGTTTGTCGTAAATTCAAAGATGTGTTATAAACGAGGTATAAAAACACAATAACATAATATAACGCGTTTTAAACGAGCGGTAGGACACACAAAATGAAAAGCAAAACGCCATCGTTTTTAGAAACGCTCTCTTATAAAAGACGCAAAGCGGAGCAGGATCTCAATTTTGCAACAAAAGAATTCGACGCTTTTATCAAGACAGGTGAAAACAACTCTTCCCGATTATCAGAATTACGAAACGCCGAACGTCAGGCATCCCAAACTTGGAATAATATTTTCACCGCTATACTAAGCTATCGTCCTAAATCTCTATATGAAATTGGCTTGAAGATTTCAATTATAGCGCAACTCATCGAGGAAGGTTACGAAGATCCGATCATCTTAGAAACGCTTCACGCAATTGCACAAGAACTGATGGAAAACGCAGAGATATTATCTGTTGCAAAGTCTGCTGGTCTTTCTGACAAAACACGTATTCTCATAATAGACGATGATATCATCGATAGAATATCAATTAAACGTGCCTTACTTGCTAGAAATAATGATCTAGAGCTAATTGAGCTTGGGAACGGCATAAAGGCTATACAAACCATCAAAGATCACAAACCTGTTGTCACATTGTTGGATTTATCAATGCCGGCGCCAAACGGGTTTGAGGTGCTAGAGCTTATTCGAAATGATCCCGAACTGGAAAAACATCCAGTGTGGATTTTATCGGGGTCCACGAACCCTTCAGATAGAGAAAAAGCCGAATCTGTTGGGGCTGATGAATATTACGTCAAACCCTCAACACATGAAAATTATGACGCATTAGCAAAAGTCATAACACGCAGTCTTCACTAGCCTAGCGCCCTAGTTTCTTTCGGCCCAAAGAAGGTATTCAGTATTGCCGGAACCACCTTTAATCGGCGAGACATCTTCGCCCTTCACGCACCACCCTAAGTCACCTAGCCAGGTTTTGACATCCGCAAGTGATTGTAAAGCGAGAGATTCACTTTTGACTAAGCCTCCGCGACCTATGCCATCCCGCCCGACTTCGAATTGGGGTTTCACAAGGCTGATGAGTGTTGCCTCTTCGCTTGTTAGACCCAATGGGATCTCAAGCACCTTGGACAAGGCAATAAAGCTGGCATCGCAGACGATTAATTGCGGTGCATAGCCAATAATGTCTTGAGTCAATTCCCTCGCATCTTGGTTTTCGTGCGAGGTTATTTTGGGATGACCCTGTAGGCTCTTATGCAGTTGCCCTTGCCCGACATCGACCGCGCAAACATGCGTCGCGCCTTTCTCTATCAAAACTTGCGTAAAGCCCCCTGTCGAAGACCCGACATCTAAACAATTCAATCCCGTTGGATTAACGTCGAATACATCCAGCGCGTGGGCGAGCTTCAACCCGCCGCGTGACACCCAAGGGTGCTCCTGATCGGCAACCACCTCCGCACCATCGGGAATATTTTGAGAGGCTTTTCGCAAAGCCATACCATTGACTATTACCTTCCCCGCCTTAATCGCAGACTGCGCCCGCGCTCTGGAATCATAATAGCCATGGGAAACAAGATATTGATCAGCGCGCATAAATCCTTGAACTAAGCCAAATTCATCCGCGCATTGAACTTTTGACCTAGCGCTTTGAATACGGTTTCGACGATGGCGTCCGCGTCTAATCCGGCCTGCTTATACATGAGCGCAGGTGTGTCTTGGTCGATGAAAATATCAGGCAAAGTCATGGTGCGGACTTTCAGGCCGTTATCGAGACGGCCACTGTCTGCGAGTTCATGCAAGACAAATGCGCCGAAACCGCCAACCGCGCCTTCTTCAATCGTAATGAGGACTTCGTGTTCATCCGCAAGGCGGCGCACGAGATCTTTGTCTAGCGGCTTAGCGAAACGGGCATCCGCCACAGTCGTCGAGAGACCTTGGGCATCCAGTAACTCCGCCGCCATCATGGCTTCGCCTAAACGCGTGCCATAAGAGAGGATCGCAACACGCGAGCCTTCTTTCATAATCCGCCCTTTGCCAATTTCAAGCGGCTGAGGATTTTCCGGTATCTCAATGCCTGTTGCTTCACCCCGCGCGTAACGGAACCCGATGGGGCCGCCATCATGGGCCACGGCTGTGGCCACCATACGCGCCAAATCGGCTTCATCCGCCGCCGCCATCAACGTGAAATTCGGTAAACAGCCGAGATAGGCAATATCAAAGGCGCCCGCATGGGTTGGCCCATCGGCGCCGACTAATCCTGCACGGTCCATCGCAAATCGGACAGGCAGATTTTGTATCGCCACATCATGTACAACTTGGTCATACCCGCGCTGTAAGAATGTGGAATAAATCGCGCAAAATGGCTTAAATCCATCGGCGGCCAACCCGGCTGCAAAGGTCACGGCATGTTGTTCGGCAATTCCCACATCAAACATGCGATCAGGGAAAGACTTCCCGAAGATATTCATGCCCGTGCCACCCGGCATCGCCGCCGTGATACCGACGATTTTATCATCTTTTTCGGCTTGCTTGACCAGTTGATTACCAAAGACTGAGGTATAGCTCGGTGCGTTGGGAATAGACTTGCTCTGTTCTCCCGTCACGACGTTGAATTTGGACACGCCGTGATATTTATCAGCCGAGTTTTCGGCGGGCGCATAACCCTTACCTTTTTGTGTCACCACGTGAACCAGGACGGGGCCGTCTTTCATGGCTTTGACGTTTTCAAGCACAGGTATCAAAGCGTCCAAATCATGCCCATCCACGGGACCGACATAAAAGAAGCCGAGCTCCTCAAACCATGTACCGCCGGTAAACATGCCGCGCGTATATTCTTCTGTCTTTTTCGCCGTCGATTTAATCGGACGTGGTGCATTTTTTACAACCGCTTTCGCTGCACCGCGCAGGGCTTGATAACCACCTGAGCTTACGGTGCGCGACAAAAGATGGCTCATCGCGCCAACAGGCGGCGCAATCGACATATCATTATCATTCAAAATGACGATCTGACGCGAATCCGTTGCGCCAGCATTATTCATGGCTTCGTAAGCCATACCCGCCGTAATCGACCCATCGCCAATGACGGAAATCACATGACCGTCTTTACCCGCCAAATCACGGGCTGTGGCAAAACCCATACCTGCAGAAATCGAGGTGGAACTATGCGCCGCACCAAAGGGGTCGTATTCGCTCTCGGCGCGTTTGGTAAACCCAGAAAGCCCACCGCCTTTACGAAGCGTACGGATACGGTCACGACGCCCCGTTAAAACTTTGTGTGGGTAGCATTGATGACCTACATCCCAGATCAGCTTATCTTCTGGCGTATTAAACAAAGCATGGATAGCCACAGTCAATTCGACCACGCCTAAGCCAGCACCCAAATGTCCACCCGTCACAGAAACAGCGTCAATTACCTCAGCGCGAACTTCATCGGCGAGTTGCTTTAACTGCTCTCTTGATAGCCCCTTCATATCTGAAGGCGTTTTGACTGTATCCAATAAGGGTGTGTCGACCATTTAAGAACTTCCTATTCGCAGTCTGAATACGATTTAATGCCGTCTTTGGAGCACAAAATCCACAGTATCCTTTAGGGTCTGCGCCTTTTCACCAAAAGGAGCAAGATGCGCTTTTGCCACTACCCCCAATTCATGCGCCTTCTCTTTCGCCGCTTCAAGACCCAAGAGTGACACAAATGTGGCTTTGCCAAGATTTTCGTCTTTACCCACAGCCTTGCCCATCAGGGCCGCATCCCCCTCAACGTCCAAAATATCGTCCTGAATCTGGAAAGCGAGGCCCATATCTCGCGCATAAGATGAAAGCGCCTCGAGCGTAGCCATATCCGCCCCGCTGATTATGCCGCCTGCACGGACAGCGAAATCAATCAATGCGCCCGTTTTCATGGCCTGCAACCGTGTGATCAGATCTTCATCACGATCTGTCTCGGACACTGTTATGTCTATCACCTGCCCCCCTATCATACCGGGAACGCCGCCTTTTTCAGCGAGTTCACAGACTAATTTGGCCCGAATTTCAGCGCCTTGATGTGCTGCCGGTGAGCCCAAAAGGGCAAAGGCATGTGTCAGCAAGCCATCCCCCGCTAAAACGGCGATGGCTTCGTCATAGGCTTTGTGAACGGTTGGACGCCCCCTGCGCATATCGTCATCATCCATGCACGGCAGATCATCATGGACGAGGCTATAGACATGCAGGCATTCGAGAGCACAGCCCACGACCATCGCATTATCGAGATTGCCGCCGAGCATACGCGACGTTTCAATCACCAAAAAAGGCCGCAAACGCTTCCCCCCGCCCAGAGCGGCATAACGCATAGCTTCCGCGACAATAGCGTGTTCACCCTTGGGTTCGGGTAAGAGGCGATCTAAGGCCACTTCTACCTCAGACGCGACCGAACCTAACTGCGTTTTAAAATTGGACATCAGGCGCAAAGCCTACCCATCAAATGGTTCTGTGCCGGCCGCGCCTTTGGCATCGAGCACGATTTTTTCAACTTTCATTTGGGCGTCTTTTAACTTGGCATCGCAATGGGCTTTCAGAGCCGCCCCTCGTTGATAGATGGTGATGCTTTCTTCAAGGGGCGCATCACCACGTTCCAGGCGCTGCACAATGTCCTCTAATTCTTTCAACGCCTCTTCAAAAGACATGTCTTTGATGGGAGTGTCACTCATATCCTAACCCTTATAATCTGTGGGGCGTTCGAAACGGCGAAATGACCAATGTAGATCACCATTTTGCGATTTCATCTTCCACCCGCGCTTTTGCAGCGACCCTTTAAGCATACGATTAATCCATCCATGCGCGGAGACATAGACAATTTTTCCACCCGACGCATGTTCAGCCAACACGTCACACATCTCATTCACGCGAGCTCGTGCCTCTTTGTGACTTTCCATGCCATCGGACCAACCGAAATACCAGGCTATGCGGGCGTAAGTTCCCCAAGTTTTCGGGCGAAGTTTTAACCCGCCCAAATGCGGCGACGGCAAAGCTGCCTCCACAAGCCGAATATCCGTCAAATCAATCGCCCTACCGGAAGCCAGTTCTGCGCTTTCGACAGAACGACGCAAGGGGCTGGAGATAATCACATCGGCTTTTTCTACCCAATGCAATAATTTCTTTGGAACTTTTTGCCCTGCCTTTAGCCCGCCTTCATCATAGCGTTTCCACCATTCGCGATAGCCTTGCCAGTTCATCTGAACTTTACGCGAAAGCGCGGGCTTGCCGTGGCGAGCAATTACAAGCGTATCAACCTGTTGCGGCGCACTCACGCTAGAGCCCCTTCGCGAAGCGTCGCGGCGGGCAACGCAAGCCTTCTTCTTTCTTACAACGCTTGAAAGAAAACATCATTAAATCAGCACGGCCGATAAGGTTTTCCTGTGGCACAAAACCCGGGCCTTGCGGCGCACGGCTATCGACCGAATTGTCTCTATTATCTCCCATAAAGAACACATGGCCTTCGGGGACGATAAAAGTTTCTGTATTGTCCAGATTATCCTGATCCGTACGCTCATAGATCAAGTGTTCTTCTTGCTGACCAGGCAAGCGTTCTGCATAGACATCGACACCGACAACGCGGCCCTTATGTTCACGGTAAAGATAATTTGTGACGTTCTGACGCCCGACTTTTTCACCGTTCAAATAAAGCTCGCCGCGAAGAACCTTCACGCGATCTCCAGGAAGCCCCACAACACGCTTAATCATAATCACATCATTTTTGGGATTACGAAAAACGGCGACATCCCCACGCTTGGGCAAGCGCGAAAAAATTTGTCCTTCCGGCAAAGGAAGATTGTGTAAAAAGAACGGAAGGGAATGACGTGAATAGCCATAGGCGAATTTTGACACGTAAAGATGATCACCCACCTCTAAGGTCGGCAACATACTTTCGCTCGGAATTTTAAAATGCCCCCAAATGCCTGTCATCATGGCCAGAATGAAAGCAAACAGCCCCGCAAAGAACTGTACCTCCGACATGATTTTTTGCATAAGTGTGGGCGCTTCGGTTTCCACACTATTCTTCTCTGCATCACTCTGGGCAGACTTAGTTTTGTCAGGCTCTTGCGTCATTCTGTGTCCAATGCCGCGCTATGCCCCCCTTATCAAGTCAGAAATGTGCGCTCACGCAGGATACACGCAGTTGTGTGGCGTCGCACTTGCGCAAAATCAGTTCCCAAGCCTCCTTTCACACTCTATATGAGCGGGATGAAACGTATTTTACTCTCCCTTGCAACAGTGGCGTTTTTGACGGGTTGCGCCACGCCCCCTGTGCAGTCCCCCACCGCAGCTCCTGCTGGTGCCTATACGCTCGACCCCACCCATACGAGTGTCCTCTGGTCATTGTCTCATTCCGGCTTGTCTAATTTCACGGCACGTTTTGATGAAATTTCAGGGGCTTTGGATTTTAATCCGGACAATCCAGAAAATAGCCGCGTCGATATCCGCATAGACCCGAAAAGTGTGAACACGGGCTTGCCGGATTTTGATGAGACCCTTGCCACAAGCGGAAACTATTTCGATGCCGACACTTACCCGGAAATCCGTTTTGTTTCGACATCAATCGAGATTACAGGTGAGAATACGGGTCTGATAACAGGTGATTTAACCTTACGCGGCGTAACCAAGCCAGTCGTTCTCGATGCCGTCTTTAATGGTGCCGGTAAGAGCTTTGGCAATCCCGGACAGACTTTGGGCTTTTCGGCGACGACAGAATTTAACCGCTCCGATTGGGGCATGGATTATCTTATCCGCTTAGCCAATATTGGCGATAAAATCACTTTACGCATCGAAACCGAGTTCAACGAGGCGCAATAAGTGAGCACACCCAAAGAAGTCTTGAACGTCTTACATTATGACGGTGTCGTCATTCTGCCAACTGAGACTGTCTATGGACTCGCGGCACGTGCCGATCGACCCGAAGCCGTTAATCGCATTTACGCCATTAAAGGCCGAGATTTTGACAAGCCCTTAGCGCTTTGTGTCGATAGCCTTCAAACCGCGAAACAATATGGCAAATTTTCCCGCAAGGCGGTGGCCATGGCGAAAAAGCATTGGCCAGGCCCCCTGACCCTTGTCATACCTGCCTCTGAGCCTGATTTTTTTAATCAATTAGCCCCACAAATGTATGCGACTAATTCTAAAGGGGAGCAGACGATTGCCATACGCTGCCCTGAAACGGAGTGGCGCCCCCTCATTCTACATCGCGGCGTGCCTTATCCCGTGGCCTTGACCAGTGCGAACCGCTCGGGCGGCAAAGACCCCGTAACAGCCGTGGAAGCAAATAAAGCTATCGGTATCGATGTAGACGCAATTTGGTTTGGTCCGGATTGCGAAGAAGCGGTGCCATCAACTATTGTCACTCTCGCAGAAGACACACCGAAAATTCTGCGCCAAGGAGCTCTGCCTGCCAAAGCCTTAAAACGCTGGGGTGTGGAGCCGTGACGACTGATCCAAAAATAGAAATGTTGAAACAGTCCCTCCCCGCAAATTGCTGGACGCAAGACGCCGATATTATCGCGCCGCATCTGTCGGAATGGCGGGATAAATATTTCGGCCATACGCCTCTCATGCTGACACCGCGTAGCACGCAGGATGTGTCTGACGCGGTTAAACTCTGCGCCGAGCATAAAATTGCGATTATGCCCCAAGGCGGGAATACGGGCCTCGTAGGGGGTAATACGCCAATGGGCGAAGTGCTGATATCCATGAAGTATATGACCCAAATCCGAGAGATGAATACCACGGCCAATAATATGATTGTTGAAGCCGGGGCGATTTTACAAAACGTCCTCGACGCCGCCAATGCCGCGAACCGGAAGTTTCCTATGACGCTCTCAAGCCAAGGGAGTTGCACAGTGGGAGGCGTGCTCTCGACAAATGCGGGCGGCAATCATGTGCTGAAATATGGGACGACTAAAGAATTAGTCTTTGGCGTCGAAGCCGTTTTGCCGAGTGGCGAGGTTTTCAACGGGCTGACGAACCTTCGCAAAGATAATACGGGTTATGATCTGAACCGCCTATTCCTCGGGGCAGAAGGCACACTCGGCATTATTACGGCGGCGTCGCTCAAACTCTTCCCTAAACCTGGCTATGTGCAACGCGCCCTGATTGCGCTCGACAGCGCGGCCGCGGCAGTCTCTTTGCTCGAAGATTTCCGCGC
>CAYTAJ010000006.1:24142-27052 GCA_964435725.1 uncultured Algimonas sp. | reverse complement strand
GTTGATAAAATTCCGGAGTTTTTCCGTCTCGCGGATGCGAAAATGCAAGAGGTTGTGCCCAACTGCCGCCCCGTCGGTTTCGGTCACTTTGGAGACGGTAATATCCACTATAATATCGCTCAACCCGAAGCGATGGAACGCGAGACTTTCCTCGGTCAATGGAATGATATTTCAAACGCCGTTTTCGATATTGTTGATGACCTCGGCGGGTCAATCTCTGCCGAACACGGTATCGGAACGATGAAACGCGAAGACTTAGCCCAACGCGCAGACCCCACAAAAATGGCGCTATTGAAAGCGATTAAATCGGCGATGGACCCCGATAGGATTATGAACCCTCGAGTTATGGTTTAATAAGAGTTACAACAGGAAAACCGACTAAATCCTTTTCGCCTTTTTCATTGTCATACCTTCTGCTTTCGCGGCGGCAATAATTTTCCTGCGAGTTCCTGGCAATGTCACCATTGCGTATATAGCAATCAAAACAATAGGAATTCCAATGATTATAAATGATAGCACCAAGCCGCAGATTAAAAGACCGATACAAGCGGCATATATGACGCCCCAATTACCTTCTATAAATTTGGAATGAGCTTCTCTTGTTCCCACGCGAGCAGAATGAATTTCTCTGCCAAAAATATTTTTAGCAACAACAATCGTTACATTATCGCCAGTTGTGATTAATCTATCAACATCTTGTGGGACAGTAACTTTTTTGATGTATACCTCATCGCCGTCTTCATCTGTAATGGATATATAACTATACCTTTTATTGCCACTTCTTTGGTCTAACGTGCTTTCTCCATAAGCAGTAAGGAAGCCCTTTACAGTAGTAATTTTCGCCATCTAAATCTACACCCCAAATAATTTAATATAAACGTACAAATATATTTTCACACCGCAAGTAAATAAATAAACATTTTCCCATGCTAGTTAACTGAGTATACAGCAACGTTTGTTATCATCTAACAGTAAAACATAGAAATTAAAACTCACTAAACACTCAAAAATTCTGACCTCGTATTGGCGTCTTTAAAACACCCGCCCAAAGCCGTTGTTGCGGTTTGAGAATTAGAGTCTTTAATCCCGCGTGATTTTACGCAGTAATGTGTCGCCTTCAAACTCACGGCGACATCATCAGTTTCCAAAATTGTTTGTAAGGCTACGAGGATTTGTCGTGTGAGGCGTTCTTGCACTTGGGGGCGTTGAGCGAAGAAATTGACGATACGATTAATTTTGGAGAGTCCAATGATTTTCGTCGAAGGGATATAAGCCACTTTCGCGACACCATCGATGACCACAAAATGATGTTCGCAAGTGCTAGTCACAGAAATATCATTGACCGTAATCATCTCATCGGCGCTCATTTTATTATCGATGACAGAGATTTTCGGGAATGTGCTGTAATCCAAACCGGAAAAAATCTCTTGCACATACATTTTGGCGATACGATGCGGCGTTTCCATCAGGCTGTCATCATTGAGGTCTAAACCGAGCGTAGACACCACCTCCGTCATAGCGCGTTTAATGCGCTCATATTTTTCTGCATTACTCAGACCATTATCAATGAGAGGTGTTTCCAACCCATTTTCGACTAAGGCTTGGCGAACTTTTACGGCCTCGGGCGAAGTCGGAATTTCGACAACATTAATACCTTTTCGTTCCAAAGTGGCTAGGTTCATTATATCCTCATCTTCCGATTATCATCGTTTAAAAGAGCGTGCGTTCAGACGCGCGCTTGTATAGCTAATACGCAAAAATTATACCTTCGGATGACTCTATCTACAGCTCTCGACAACGTGATTGTGTCACACCGCATTAGGACAGAGTTGCACTTGAAACCCCTCAAACCTCATCTTATGTAGGCGTCATCATGAACCCACGCGGACGTGTTTGGATTCCCCAAACAGGCGTTATGAGGAAAGGATAGACACATGATTACGCTACTCTCCCCTGCAAAAAAATTAAATATGGATCCGGCGGATACGGGCCTAGACATTTCGCGTCCCCGCTTCGAGGCTGATACGCGCGAACTCGCTCAAGTCGCCAAAAAACAATCTGTCTCCGACCTGCAAAAACTCATGCATTTGTCAGAAAATCTGGCAACGCTGAATGTCGACCGTTTCAAAGCCTTTAATCTTGATGGACAGTCCAATTCGGCCAAGCCGGCGGGTCTGGCCTTTGATGGTGACGTCTATTGGGGCTTAGAAGCCAAGAGCCTGTCCGATGAGACTTTAGCCTATGCCCAAGATCACTTGCGAATTTTATCCGGGCTTTATGGCGTGCTTCGTCCCATGGATGCGATACAGCCTTACCGCCTTGAAATGGGGACAAAGCTCGGCACGAAACGCGGTAAGAACCTCTATGAGTTTTGGGATAATAAAATCGCTGAAAAATTAAATGAGGATATGGCCGGTCATGACGATCAAACAGTCGTAAACCTAGCCTCAAATGAATATTTCAAAGCGGTGGATAAAACGACATTGGACAAGCCGATAATCGAAGCCAAGTTCCTCAATATCAAAGACGGTCAAACACGGAACTTGATGTATTATGCGAAATTCGGCCGTGGCCTCATGGCGCGTTGGATTATGGAAAACCGTGTTGATAAAGCCGAAGGGTTGAAAGATTTCAATCTTGAAAATTATCGTTTTGACAAAGACTTATCGTCTGAAACAGAGCTCGTGTTTACGCGTCCACAACCGCCCAAAAAGAAATAGTGGGCCTTACATCTAAACCCTGTCACGCGCGGAGCCCGCTTGAGTTCTCCGTGCGCGATTGGTGGATTATCATTAAAAATACGTGGTCGGAAACGCATGCGGATAACGTCTCGATTGTTGCCGCCGGCGTTGCCTTTTTCACCTTACTCGCAATATTTCCGCTCATTACGGCTTGCCTGTCGCTTTATGG
>CAYTAJ010000006.1:22876-24042 GCA_964435725.1 uncultured Algimonas sp. | reverse complement strand
CGCAATCTGGCTGCCTTTTATGCGATCGCCGCCTCTATGACGCTGTCCATGATAATCTTTGTTTGGGTCGCCCTCGCAATCATTATCGGCGTTCCTGCCGTTTTGCATTTGTTGAAATTAGATGACGCTATCAGCGCTTTTTCACGCGCCCTGCCTTGGGTCTTGCTTATCTCTATGTTCGGCTTTGCCTCTGGCGTACTTTACCGTTTTGGACCCAGCCGTCGCCCCGCTAAAAAACGCTGGGTTTTTCCGGGGATTGTTTTCACGACACTGACGTGGCTGGTGATCTCTTTTGGATTTTCAAAATTCGTCTCTGCCTTTGGGAATTATAATGCGATTTATGGCTCGCTCTCGGCCGTTATTATTTTATTGATTTGGTTCTGGCTCACCGCCTTTACGGTCATAGTCGGTGCGGAATTAAATGCCGAGATGGAACGCCATACAATGGTTGATACGACGCGCGGCCCGGACAGACCTTTGGGCCAGCGCGGCGCGGCTATGGCGGACTATGTTCCTTCTGACTTTGACATCGGCGATTTTGACGTGACGGAGCGTAAAAAATCAGGCTAAAGATAGATTATGCGATTCATCAAAGCCAACTTTCCTGCCGAAAAATCCGACGCGGTTATCGAGATTTTAAACAAGGCCAATCCCATCGATTGGTCAATCGATAGCGGTTATGGCCGTTACGAAAAAGCGGTTGAAATCGTCGTCGCGAAAGGGCGCGGACAAGACCTCGTGGATGACCTCCAAAGCTTGCTAAGCGCGTCTCCTGATTGGCGCGTTGTTGTCCTCCCCATTGAAGCCACTCTGCCGCGCCCTGATGAGGACATCGAAAAGGCCGAAAAAGACGCCAAGAAAAAAGCCAAAACCATTGCCCTGCGTGAAGAGCTTTATCAAAAAATATCGGATGGCACGAAACTGAATTGGGATTTTGTTATCCTGACTGTGCTCTCCTCCATCGTGGCTGCCATCGGTTTAAATGGAGACAGTGTCGCCATTGTGATTGCTGCCATGGTGATTGCACCGCTCCTCGGCCCTATCTTGGCTTTCGCTTTCGCAGCCGCGCTCGGGGATTTATCTCTCATGCGCAAAGCGACAAAAACGGCCGTCGTCGGTTTAGGCATCGGTTTTGGCTTTGCCTTTGCCCTTACCTTTTTCATGGA
>CAYTAJ010000006.1:10732-22776 GCA_964435725.1 uncultured Algimonas sp. | reverse complement strand
CTTATCCACTTCCCAAAATTCGAGGTCTTCACCGCCTCGCCTATGTTCTAAAACGCGGGCGGGATTTGAATCAGGGTCAAGCCAAGCGTCCCATTTTTCCATGGGCAAACGCACAGGCATGCGGTGGTGCAGGTTTTTAATCAGCCCCGTCGCAGGCGCGGTTAGAATGGTACAGGATAAGAGCTCTATCCCCTCATCCACGCGCCATTTATCCCAGAGGCCCACAAAAGCGAACATGTCATCATGACTTTCGCGAATGAAATTCGGGATTTTCGGTTTTTCTACCCCGTCCCATTCGTACCACCCACTGGTCGGGATAATCGCACGTCGCCGCCTGAACGGGGTTCGGAAACTCGCCTTCTCAGCCACCGTTTCCATGCGGGCATTGAAAAGCGGGCGCCCCTCCGGCGGTTCTTTGCGCCAGTGTGGATGCAAGCCCCACCGCATGGGCACAACCTTGCGCCGCTTCTGCGCGTCAAAGGCCACGACGGGCATGACCGCCCCCGGCGAGATATTGAAGTTTGGCTCCCAAGACCAATCTTCTGTTCGGCTTTCTTCTGCCTTAAAGGCCGCCCGAATTTCGTCTAAAGTTCCTGCTAATGTATGGCGTCCGCACATGAGACTCTATAAACAGAATTCCATGGAATCGAAAAGCCTTACCCATAAAAAAGCTGTCGACTGTGTTGGCGTTATCTGCTTTCGCGGCGAGGATGTCCTGCTTATCCAACGGGGTAAAGCCCCGCGCAAAGGCGACTGGTCTATTCCGGGCGGGCGCATTGAAAAAGGTGAGACCGAAGAAGAGGCTGCTATTCGTGAACTGATGGAAGAAACATCCATATCCGCGACACTCGGCCCAAAGGTGGCAACCATTCCCGCTCTGTTTGAAGGGTTTAACTATATGCTGCATGACTATGTGGCTGAATGGCACAGCGGCGAACCGAAAGCCGGAGACGATGCTGCCAAAGCCGTCTTTATGCCGCCCCATAAACTCGATGCGCTGGGCATGTGGCCGAAAACGCGTGAGGTTATCGAAACTGCCCGCGAAGCGTTGAAAACAGCATCACTGAACTCCGACATAGCCAAGCCCGATATTTCGGGATAGTTTCGTATTATGTGGCGGGTTTTACTTATATCTTTTTTCATTTGGGGCGCCCCTCAGATCGGGTTCGCGCAAGACGCTGAACCTACACAATTGAGTGAAGAAGAAAGACGCCGCGCCGCTGTTGAAGCGCGCGAAGAAGCCGAGCTTCGTATTGAAACCGACATGGTGACAATGACGTCTCTGGTCGAAGCTCTATCTAAAAATCTCGGGCAACTTCATTACCTGCGCACACTTTGTTTTGGACCCAGCGACCAAAAATGGCGAGACTATGCCTCACAAATGATGGTAATTGAGAGCAAAGGCGATGATGAAACACGCCGTTCGCTTATTCGCGCCTTCAATGCCGGATATTATGAAGAGCAATCACGGCATAGCGTCTGCAATAAAAATGTGAGTGTTGATGTGGCTGCCCTCTCAGAAAATGGTCGGCATATTTCGTCTATGCTCGGCGATCCTTATCGGGATTTTTAGGCAAAGAATTTTTAGAAAAGGGTTCCTTATGGCCATTTCGTTTAAAACTGCCATCACAGCCTATCGGGTGGCTCGTGTGCTTCCAATCGTACCACTGGCTCTTGGAGCCGTCGCCATTGTCGGATGCGCCAAAGTCGTCAGCGACGTGCGTAAAACACGCCCCCTCGCCATGCTCGAAGGCTCTGAATGGGGCCTCAAAGACACGGATCAATTCATTGCCTTTAAAACCAAAGGCGAAGTTATCGGTAATGGGGGCTGTAACAACTTTTTCGGAACCTATAGCCAAGACGGTGAAACACTCACCTTCGGCCCCCTCGCCTCAACTAAGAAAGCCTGCCTCGGAAAAATGGAAGCGGAAACGGTCTTCATGAACGCTGTTCAAAACGCCCGCGCTTTTGAGGCCACGCATTTAGAAATGTCTCTAAAAGACGATAAGGGCGAGACCGTTTTGCGCCTGCAACGCCGTGATTGGGATTGAGACACGGAAACTCTAGTGATAGGGCAAAACCAAGTAGCCCTTTGAGATTCTTATGACCGAAACACTGACCATCCGCCGCCCTGATGACTGGCATGTACATCTACGCGACGGGGCCATTCTACAAGATGTTGTCAATTACACAGCCCGTCAATTTGCGCGCGCCATCGTCATGCCAAATCTGACCCCACCAGTGACAACAGTCGAAATGGGACGATCTTATCGAGAGAGAATTTTAAAAGCGGTTGACCCTGCCCTCGGCTTCACACCCCTTATGGTCGGTTATCTGACTGATGCCATGCACCCCGATGTCATTCGCCAAGGCAAAGAGGAAGGCGTTTTTACGGCCTTCAAACTCTATCCCGCGAATGCAACAACTAATTCCTCTGCGGGTGTGACCGACATTAAAAATATCTATGGCGTTTTAGAGGTTATGGCCGAGGTTGGAATGCCGCTCTTAGTCCACGGCGAGGTCACGCATAGCGACGTTGATATTTTCGACCGTGAGGCGCGTTTTATTGAGGATATTTTGGGTAAAGTCATTGCGGACTTCCCTGATTTGCGCGTCGTCTTTGAACACATTACGACGCTCGAAGCTGTCGATTTTGTCACTGCGGCATCAGATAATGTCGCCGCCACCATCACACCCCATCATCTGGAAATTAATCGTAATGCAATTTTCCAAGGCGGCATTCGTCCACATATGTATTGCCTCCCCATTGCCAAGCGCGAAAAACATCGACTTGCTTTGCGTAAAGCCGCGACCTCCGGCTCCTCCAAATTCTTCCTCGGCACAGATACCGCACCCCACACAATCCACGCCAAAGAAAGCGCCTGTGGCTGTGCCGGTATTTTCAATGCACCCTATGCGATGGAAAGCTACGCTAAGACTTTTGAAGAAGAAAACGCCCTCGACAAGTTAGAGGGTTTCGCTTCAGAATTTGGTCCGCGTTTTTATGGCCTCCCGCTTAATGAGGATAAAATCACTCTGTCAAAACGTCCTGTGGAGGTACCCGCGTCTATTTCCCTGACGGAAGCCGATATCATTCCGTTTCATGCCGGTGCGACCTTAGATTGGCACATGACGCCACTCTAAATCGAGAGAGTACGATTGACTCGAATAGACGTTGAGTTCATCGGTCTAAATTCCTTGCCATAAAGACCATATTAACCATTATAGAACACCTATTTGGTGTGCATTTATTTTTACGGCAATTTTATCAATCCTATATCCCCTGCATTGCGCTTACTCTAACAGGGATCATTGCTGTTGGCATGGCACAATTAAAGCCACCACAAAGCGGAACCGTGATTGCGCTTTTCGATACTCGTATGAGTGATTATGACGTTATCATGAGTATTAACAGCACAACTGACTTTTTGATGACCAAAGGCCCGACTGAAAACAGCTATGTCATCAGAAGTGACATGATTCACCTACCGAAACGCCTCAAATCACAAGGGGCTTGGCTTGTGCTGAATTATTTCGGCGCGGCAGGTTGCTCCACAAACTCAGACACCTTTCCGGCAGCCCTTGCCTACTCTGACATTACTTAACTGGATATCCCATGCAGTCTCTTAAAAAACTACGTCAAACAACGTTAAAACCACTAGTTTACGGGCAATTCTTACATGTGCCCCTTATAGCGGGTTTGGGCATTACATTGGGACTGACCAATATGGTCACCGCTGCAATTATTTCGGCCGTCATAGCCGGTGTTGGTCTCTTAAGTCTCGCCTTTATGAAAGGTCGTGCCACGACACGTCACCTTATCGCGACAGGCTATGTCCTTCAGGCGTCTACTTTAGTGATGCTGTTTAACAGTCATCCCTGGCAAATTGATATGCATATGTATTTCTTTGCCGTTTTAGCGATTGTGACGGCCTTATTTGACTGGCGCAGTATTCTTGTGGCGGCCGCCGTCACGGCAGTTCATCATTTGGTTTTGAACTTTACCGTTCCCCTTTGGGTATTCCCTGGCGGTGCAGATTTTGGACGTGTCGTCCTCCATGCCGTCATTGTTGTTTTAGAAACGGCAATTCTCGTAACACTTTCCATGAAACTACAACAAACGCTGCATCAAGCCGATAATGCGAGTGAAATAGCCAGAGAAGAAGCCCGAAAAGCAACAGAGGCCCTGGACGCAGCAGCTCTTGCGGAAACAGAGGCTGTCACATCAGCGGACAAAGCGCAAAAAGAGACCGAGCGGGCAAAACTCGCGCAATCTGAGGCAACTCACGCCCTCAATACAGCGCGCGAAGAAGCTCAAAAAGCGCAACTAGCCGAACAGAAAGCTGAGGCCGCTCTGCAAGAAGTTGAGAAGAAAACGGCCGCCCAAAACTTCGTTGTTAATCGACTATCCCTTGGGCTTGAAGCCCTGGCGAATGGAGATCTCACAGCGAAAATCGAAGACAGGTTTGAAAGCGACTATGAGATGTTACGCGGTAATTTCAACAAAGCTACGGCCATGTTAAACGAACTTGTGAGTTCTATAGAAGATAAATCATCAAACATCCGTTCTAATATTAATGAACTCGTTAAATCATCTTCTGACTTATCTAACCGGACAGAACATCAAGCCAATGAGTTAGAAGAAACCTCTGTGAATCTCGAACGTATCAGCGGTACCGTTAGTGAGACCGACAGTGCCGTTCAAAGTGCAAGCAATAAAGTCCATGAGACAGAAACGGGTATGTCATCCTTAAATGCCGCTATGGGACGGGCTAGTGATGCGATGATGAAGATTAAAACGTCATCGGACCAAATCTCGAAAATCACAGATGTAATTGATGAAATTGCATTCCAAACAAATCTTCTTGCGCTTAACGCAGGTGTTGAAGCCGCAAGAGCCGGTGAAGCCGGCCGTGGTTTTGCCGTTGTGGCACAAGAAGTACGCGCCCTCGCTCAACGCGCGACAGATGCTGCGAGCGAAATCAAGGATTTCATTTCTGAAAGTCAGAACAACGTCAAAACCGGCTCTGAATTGGTTTCACAAACGAATGAGTCCCTCTCCATTCTCGTGGAACAACTCTCTGAGTTCGGAAATATATTTGTGAAAATTTCTTCGTCTTCTGAAGAACAGAGCCGATCATTGACAGAAATAAGCGGCGCCGTGAACAACATTGGTACAATAACACAGCGCAATACAGCGATGGTCGAAGAGTCAACCGCCGCAACGCATCGCATTGATTCAGAAACAGAGGAATTGGTTAAGCTCCTCGCCCAATTTAAGACCGAAGAGACGGCTGCCAACGCCCTCGCAGCATAATTTAAATTATTACCAATAACGGGCTTGATGAAGCCCGTTATTTCATGACCTGGCAACCCTAGTAAACAACAGTCTCTAGCTTGCGCCCATTGTGAAATCAGGGCATTAGGTCGCCCATGAACTGGCTTACAAAATTAACTCCACCCGGTGTGAAATCAATCTTCTCTAAGAAGGACACACCCGACAATCTCTGGATCAAATGCCCGAAATCCGGCGAGATGGTTTTCTCTGCCGACATGCCGGGTTTATTGCATGTCACCCCCGCAGGACATCACATGCGGATTGGGCCAAAATTGCGGATGGAATACACGTTTGACGACGGAAAATATGAAACTGTGGCCGTGCCAGACGTCGCCAAAGATCCGTTGAAATTCAAAGATGATCAAAAATATACAGACCGTCTGAAAAAAGCGCGCGCTAAAACTGGCGATAATGACGCTATGAGCATCGGCGTCGGGACTATCAACGGTATTCGCACGGTTGTTCTGGTTCAGAATTTCGCTTTTATGGGTGGCTCACTCGGCATGGCTGCGGGCGAAGGATTTATCAAAGCCGCCGAATATGCCGTTGAAAACAAACTTCCGCTCATAGCCTTCACCGCGGCCGGGGGCGCACGGATGCAAGAAGGTGCACTTTCCTTGATGCAAATGCCCCGCACGACAATTGCAGTGCAGCAATTACGTGAAAACAACCTGCCTTATGTCGTCGTCCTTTGTGACCCCACAACAGGCGGCGTGACAGCCAGTTACGCCATGCTCGGAGATATTCATCTGGCGGAACCCGGCGCGTTAATTTGCTTTGCAGGCCCACGCGTTATTGAAGATACAATTCGTGAGAAACTGCCTGAAGGCTTCCAACGCGCAGAATACCTCGAAGAAAAAGGGATGATTGACCGTGTGGTTCATCGCAAAGAGATGAGAAAAACTCTGAGCCAAATCCTTGCCGTTTTGATGAAAACGGATGCCATTCGTACCGCACCTGAACAGCAATCTGAAACAGTTTGATATGTCCGAAACGGTTGAGCAAGCGCTCGCAACCTTACGCGCCTTACACCCAAAAAAAATTGATTTGGGTTTAGGGCGTATTCAGTCCGTTTTGGATAAGCTGGGCAACCCTGAAAGACATATGCCGCCCATCATTCATGTAGCGGGCACGAATGGCAAAGGCTCAACAATTGCCAATCTTCGGGCCATAGCCGAAGCGCAAGGGCTGAGAGCGCATGTTTATACCTCACCACATCTCGTGCATTTCAGAGAACGCATCGTTATCTCGGGCGAAGAGATATCCGATCAAATGCTGGTGGATGTCTTAAAACGCGTGCGAGATGCTAATGGCGGCGCGCCCCTCTCCTTTTTTGAAGCCACAACAGCAGCGGCTTATCTGGCCTTTTCCGAAAATCCGGCAGATATTGCCCTTATTGAAGTGGGCTTAGGTGGGCGCTATGATGCCACAAATGTCATCACGCCCGCCTGCTGTGCCATAGCAGCCATTGATATTGATCATGCTGAATTTTTAGGGCGTGAGCTTGCCGGTATAGCCCGGGAAAAAGCCGGCATTATGAAAGCCAACACACCCGTCTTCTGTGGCTATAACCAAGACCTTGTAAATGCCGTCTTGGATGCAGAAGCACAAAAGACCCGTGCCGAAGCCCGGTTTTGGGGGCAAGATTTTCGGGCCTATCGCCAGCATGGCCGCATGGTCTTTGAACAAGGTGATGAAATGTTAGATCTGCCTTTGCCTGCCCTGAGAGGTCAGCACCAAATCCTCAACGCAGGATTAGCCGTGGCGGTTTCTAAGCATATGGGTTGGTCAAATGAGGCGATTGCGGCCGGCTTACAAAGGGCGGTTTGGCCTGCGCGACTACAAAATCTGACGAAGGGTGTTTATGCCGATATGGCACGCGAGGCCGACGCAGAATTATGGCTTGATGGCGGGCATAACCCGCATGCTGCGCGCGCCGTTGCACAAGCTATGGCAGAACTTGAGCAAGTCACGGAACGACCGCTTATCCTCATAACGGGTATCTTGGCCAATAAAGACATCGGTGGCTTTTTGGATGCGTTTGAAGGCCTCGCCAGTGCCGTGATTGGTGTTAGTATTCCAGATCATGAATCTCTGGCACCAGAAACACTCAAAGAACTCGCCATGACTCGGAACATGCTTGGCTTTGTCTCAGGCAATATCACGAATGCGGTGCAAAAAGCCATAAATCTCGGCGAAGCCTTATCGCGAGAAACAACGGACCAACCCATCATCCCCCCCCGCATCCTTATCTGCGGATCGCTCTATCTCGCCGGTGAGGTTTTAAAAAGCTGATTAATGTAATAATTAGTCACAAAAGCTGAATTGTAGTCTTCTCTTATTTGCATAAGCCTTACTTTGAGGAGACTTATATGAAGAGAAGCCTTTTAAGACGCGTACCATATTTATTTCTTTTTTTCACACTTTCTGCCTGTGCCACTGCGACTCGCGGCACACACGAAATGATTCAAATCAGCTCCGAACCACCAGGCGCGATAGCTGTCTCAGATATACCGAGCAATAATGCAAAAAATTCTATTAATGGCTTTATAGGATGCGCGCCTACGCCTTGTGGTCTGAATATTTCTAGGCGTGCCGCTCCCGTCGTAACTGTCAGTAAGGACGGTTACGACCCTATCAAATTCAAAATCATATCGAGTAATGCCACGAGCGCCACATCGGTTCCAACAGGCGCAATCGTTGCAGGGTTAGAAACAGGAAGTCATGTTAAAGCGGGTTCACCTGACCTTTTAAAGAGAATCCCAATTGGCGGAGCCATCATTACAGGTGGCCTATTCAGTTTGGGGGGCGGTATTCTTTTAGATGCCGCGACCGGTGCCGGAAGATCCTTATCACCAAATCCTGTAACGGCATATTTAGCCAAGAGTTCAAAAGAGAACACTGAAGAGAGTGAGGCTAAATAATGTTACGTTACATCTTACTATTAGCAATATTAGGCGTTTTCTTAACGGGTTGCTCAACAGTAAACCGTGGTGCCACAGATTATTTTCGGATTGATACGGTACCGCAAGGTGCCAAAGCGATAACGTCGATTGAAACGCATGAGAGTAAAAGGGCTAGGAAGAAAAACTCAGATTTAGAACCCAGCTATAAATCTTGCGACCCAACGCCCTGTGCTATTGCTTTACCCAGACGCTCAGAATTTATTGTGACACTTGAACATGATGGATATGAACCAGTCGAGTTATTTATCACAAATAGTGGGTCTTCAGCTTCCTATTCAGCAAGTGCGGTCAATAATGTTGCTACGACGGCTGGAACGGTGGCAGTAACAGCGCCCGTTGCAGCTGGATTAGCCACGGCGACGTCTCAACTTGCTGCGGCAACCCTAAGCGCTACAACTGCAGCAACAGTCAACATAGGAACAATAGGATTAGTCCCGCTTGAAACAGCCTTATCGGCTTCAAGTTCATTATTCACAGCGACACCCACCACAACAGGTTCTGTTGTTTCAAGTGCCATTCCGCCAGCTCTCGCTGTTACGGGTGCAATGATCCTAACGGACATGGCAACAGGAGCGAATTTAAATTTATACCCGAATCCTGTCGTAATCGGCCTACCCCCCAAAGGCGCACTTACCAAAATAGATCCGAATGTTGAGGGCTTTAAAACTTTACTGGCGGCTCGTGAGAAAGTTGACACTCTATGCACGGATAAAAGACGAAATGTGCTCGCAGAACGCGATGATAGTGAGACCTGTTCCGAAGCCAGAAAACAATTATCTGCGATTATCAAAGACAGAAGAAAACGTCAGGCTGAAGCCAAAAAAGCCATCAAAGAAGCAAGGCAAATTGAACGGGAAAGATTACGCAAAGAAAAGCCTCCGGCAAAGCCGAAGGCTCTTAAGTAAAGAATATCGTAAACACTTAAGCGTGTTCTGCGACCCACTCTTCCAATTTTGTTTTTGTCATCGCGCCGACTTTAGTCGCAACCACTTGGCCACCTTTAAAAATCATGAGCGTCGGAATACCGCGCACATGGAATTTTGCCGGTGTTTCCGGATCATCATCAATATTAACTTTGGCGATTTTAATCCGACCTTCCATATCTTCGGAAATTTGCTCGAGCGCCGGACCAATTTGTTTACACGGACCACACCATTCGGCCCAAAAATCGACGAGGACCGGCTGATCGGACTCGATGACATCCGCTTTGAAACTGGCATCTGATACTTTTACTGTGGCCATGTGTGGCTCCTATAAATAACGAGAATCTGTGTCTGTGTTGAAGGTAGGAAGAGAGGCTATCATCGTCAAGGCATGGTCAAGTTTCTGTGAAGACAACCACATGAGAGACGGCTCTGATGTCCAAAGGAGCGCACAATCAATCACTTTGTCTGGATAAGCTTGTTGCGCTAAAGCGCGGTAAGCCGCCATCTGTCCCCAGTAAAGGTCGTCTATATTGTCTTCCGAAATCGGAACTTCTTTATTCGATTTAAAATCCACGATCACTACGCGGTCTGATTGCACAGATAGCCTGTCAATTTGCGCACTGAAATCCACATCGTCAGACAGTGTTTTGATAGAGCCCGCCAAATTGACTTCCGCTTGACTTCCCTCTTGCCAAAGGAAATCAAAGTCAGAGTTTTGCAGAACTGAGCGCACTTCTGAGAGAACACCCTCTTGCTCTTCTGGCGTGCATTCCACAAAGGACTGAATGACAGCCCGTCCCTTTTCTATGCGTTGCGCGGGTGCCACATCAGGCAAAATCTCTAACAATTTATGGATAAGGGTGCCACGCTGTAGGGGTGTAAGGCCAGCTACTGTGATTGGTGCAAACGTCTGACTATCGGCACCCGCCAAAAGATGTGATGGGCTTAATCTTCTGCGAGCCTCCACCTCTTCTGATGCCGCTTTGTGGATCCATTCCGGTAAAACGATTTTTGTTTTTGAAGATTGCTTTAGGCTCTCACCGACCTCCTCCGACATATCACCAAAACACAGACCATCCCCGAAAGGTGTCTCAATTGTTTTCGTCGGTAATCCTTCGAATGTACGTGACATCCAATCATACCAAGAGTTTTCTTTGACAGGATTTTTTTCGCTCCCGACTTGATGTCCGCAAATCACCAAACGGCTTTCCGAACGAGTCAAAGCGACATAGAGCAAACGAAGTTGCTCTTGATCCTGACGGGCTTTCCCTGCGTCAATGAAGGGCTGCAAAGCTGCAGGCGTATTACCGCTCGAAGGCTTTAAGAAATATCCATCATCAATCTTAATCAACGTATCTTTAAAAGTCGGGACTTGGGTCGTATCCGGTAAAATAACAACAGGCGCTTCCAGTCCTTTTGCACCATGCACCGTCATCACGCGGACTTGGCCTTTGGCGGCATCCATGTCGCGTTTGACCTCGGCGCCATCATCCCCAAAACCCCGAATAAAATGTTGCAGGCTGGGTACACCTTTTTGTTGGTGATCCATGGCGCGGTTTAAAAACACATCTAGAGCTTCATCAGACTCAAGCCCCAAGCGTTTATAAAACTTACGCCGAACACTCTCGCCTTTTTCATCCAGAGAATCCAAGACCGCACTGTAAAATTCATAAGGTGCATGGGATTGAGACAAATAAATAAAGCATTTTAATTGATCTGAAATGGCGCGATCTTTTTGCCGGACCGCTTGCCAGAGCGTCTCCTGTCTGCGATTCTTGGCCAGCTCTAATAACGCCATATCATCAAGGCCAAATATCGGGCCTTTCAATACTTCGGCCAGAGATAAATCATCGCTCGGCAATAAAACGAAACGCGATAACGCCAACAGGTCTCTGACAATTAAAGCGTCGGCAAGTTTAATTCTGTCCGCTCCGGCAATAGGTATCGCCTGTCGTTTTAAATGACGAATAATGGCATCATAAAGCGAATTATTACGTCCGCCGCGGGTACGCACCAAAATCAGAATATCTCCCGCATCGATTTGACGCCATGTTTTATTATCACGGTCGTAAATCGCTTCGCCTTTATCCAACCAATCTCGAATTTTAGCCGCAATTTCGCGCGCTAAAACCTCGCGCTCATCCCCCTCACCAATGGCGTCAACAGGCGTCGTATCCCAAGGGGCCTTCTCTTCGCCTTTCTCAGGTTTAAGTGATAAAGGCCAAAGCTCGGCTTGACCGGGAATACCCCAATAGGCCGCATGAGGTTCGATATCAGACCCGGGTGCGAAGTTTTCGGTATCAAACATCGCCTGGCGACCGCCTTGTTTGTTTAGGAAAGCATCCACCACATCCAGAATGGTTTGCGATGAGCGGAAAGACATTGACATACGGACTTGCTTGGCTTCACCCACAAGGCGCTTTTGAATTTCTGTCAGAAATTGTTCGGGCCTTGCCCCTTGGAAACTATAGATCGATTGTTTCTCATCCCCCACAGCGAAAAGCGTACGGGGTTTATTGGGGTCACGGTCCGGACTGTCTTGAATGAATTCTTCGGACAGGCTGTTGATAATTGTCCATTGTTCAGGTGATGTATCTTGCGCTTCGTCCAAAAGGATATGTTCAATACCGCCATCTAATTTATAGCGCACCCATTCAGACACGGCTTTATTAGTCAGCAAGTTTTTGACGAGAATTATCTGGTCATTAAAATCAAGCCCGCGTCGGTCCCGCTTGGCTTTCGCATAGAGCGTTGCGAAAGGCTCAGCGAGCGTGAAAACAGCTTTGGTCAATTCAAAAACGTCAAACGCTTTTA
>CAYTAJ010000006.1:0-10632 GCA_964435725.1 uncultured Algimonas sp. | reverse complement strand
GGCTCAGCGAGCGTGAAAACAGCTTTGGTCAATTCAAAAACGTCAAACGCTTTTATTTCATCTAATAGCTTTTCTAACCTGAATATTTCTTGAGTATCCTTCTTGCCCCATTTTCCGAAGACTTCTTCCGCATCTGGTCCAGCCGCTGCCGAACATATTTGACTGCTTACAGCACCTTCATTGGTGGTAACGGCGGACAGATAAATTTGTGCTGCCAGTAAGTTATCTGATTCAAGTAAAGCTTCATGTATCTTCTCCCCACTTATGACCTGTTTTGGTTTTCCGCTGTTTATCATTCCATCTGCAGCAGCATTGAGACTTTCAATAGGAGCTTCGAGCCAAACCTTTCTTTTGATTTGTTCTATTAAAGTCATAGGTGTAACTTCAAGCAGATCAGCCAAAACCTGAACGCCTCCCGCCTTTGCCCAGCGCTCAATATCTTCTGCCTGATAAGCAAATTTCAAAAACAAGGCGTCCAGCGTTTGATCAGCCATTTTCAACGTCAAGATTTGTAGCGCTTGGTTGATCTCACCATCCGGAGCATCCATTGCCATTTGTAAAATTTGCAGGCGCACATCTTTTACTAATTTAGCGACTTCAACATCTTCAATTGGCTCAAAACCCGGCATAATACCCGCTTCAATTGGAAAACGGGCGAGGACGCGTTCACAAAATGCATGAATGGTCTGAACCTTTAGACCCTCAGGTGTTTCCAGCGCTTTAGCGAATAAACGGCGGGCCAAAGCGATATTTTCAAATGGCTCTCCCAAAAGCTCTTGTAATGCCTCTCGAAGTTTCTCTTCACTTAAAATCGACCAATCGCCTAGCTTGTCATATAGGCGGTCCTGCATCTCGGTGGCGGCGGCCTTGGTATAGGTTAGGCAGAGTATGTTTTCAGGCTCAACACCTCGCAGCAATATACGCGAGACTCGGTCTACCAAAACGCGCGTCTTGCCCGAGCCCGCATTGGCAGACACAAGTCGTGTGTCTTGCGGGTTGGCCGCCTCTGATTGGGCGGCGACAGCTTTTTTATACGCCTCTGTCATGCGTTAGAATCCCGCCCAAGTGAGGCCCATTCTCCGCGCCGTGCCAGATCATCAAACTCACCATAATCATGGGTATATTGAACACGGGGCTGTGAATAATAGGCCGTGTTCGGATTATCATATTGTAGAATAAGCTCGCGTAAATTTGAGAAGGCGCCGTCTGCAAAGTCTTCACCTGACAGACCATTCTTCTCCTCCGGCGTTGTTAGATGTTTGTGCTCGAAATCATCATTTGATCCTTTCACACGCACATAACCCATTTGCACCGTGCCTAATTTTGGCAGGCCTTCAAAACCACCTTCTGCGAGCAACCAAGCCGTCAACGGCAATTGCGGATCGAATCCGGCTTTCACGACTTTTACAGTCGCAGGTGCGCCAGTTTTATAATCAATCACGCCATAGCCATCGGGGCGACGTTCAATAAGATCCGCCTTCCCTCTAAGTGAAAAATCCAACGCTTCAATTTTATATTTCGCAGTAGCCTCAATCGCGCAAATATCAAATCCGTCCGTCTGGCGTTGTTTCAACCACGCCAAAAAGGCTTTGGCGATATTTTCAAAGCGTGATGTTTCTTTCGCAATTTCGACCGGGGCATATCCCGCCTCGGCAAATGCCGTTTTCAAACATTGAATTAATTGCGATTTATCTTGCGTGACCCAATCCGCTCTGCGAGCACGCAGGAATTGTTCAAGACCGTCATGAATAGCCGTACCAAAATCACCTGCGCTCAAATCAGCATCCAGAGGATCAAGCTTTTTAAGACCCACAGCATGTTTCGCAAAAATGGAATAGGGATCTCTTATCCAGGTTTTAACTTGTGTAATAGACACTGACCGTCCTTTACCGAAGGCCCATCTGTCTTCTTTGGCAGGGCGGGGCTCCGGCGGATTTATCTGAGCGTCTTTGATTTCGGTTTCCGTGACATCATCTAATTGCTGGGCCCAATCGATATAATAACTTTTCGAGGCTAATAACTCTTTGGCGTGCACCTTACCCAAAGCCCCTTCAAGCAAAGTGGTTAAGCGCCAGAGCCAACGCGAGGCCACCATAGGACTGCCCCCACTGCGTTTGGAACGCGTTAATATAACAGTCGGATTGGCCGCTAGCTCCGCAAAGTCATGGGCCGAAAGACCGAAGCGTTTTTCCGGCAAGGAAAGCCCCACGGCCTTGCGCATTGACCGTGACAAAAAAGGTTCCACCTTGGGTGTAGCAGGCCATACACCTTCATTGAGACCGCCTAAAATAATGGTATCGGCAGAGAGCATACGAGCTTCAAGCGGGCCAAGAATAGACAATCTTGGATGTGTGCCAAAGGGTGGTCGCACGACTTTGCCGCGCATCATGACGGCCAATAATTTCGAAAGACCGCGGGGCGTTATGTCGGGGAGGTTATGACCATAGTCCAATAGAGACTTAAATATGGTTTGGGCTTCGGGTCCTCCTGTCACTGACCATAAACTCTCCTCGTCTTCGGTATTTGCAATATCATTTGCGACAATCCAAAGCGCCTCAGACCACTCTTGAACAGACGTCAAATCAGGCTTGTCCAAAAGTGGCTTCAAAGCCCTTTGCAAAGACGCGATTAATTGCGTCTCATCTTTTGTAGAAATTTCTACCTCAGTGGGTCTGACACCTCGGAAGATTTTTTTCTCTAAAACCTGCCATTCCGCTTTGGCTTCACCAAAGGGTCGACTTAGCTGCGTAAGCGGGTGGTTAAATAAACACGCCATAGCGACCGGGTCTTGCGGATCTTTCAAAAGGTCCACAATTGAAGTTAAAAATCCGCCAATGGCTGTTTCTTCTAAGGGCTCACCTTGTGACAAATCCACATCGACAGACCATCGTCGCAGTCGGGCTTTAACACGGCGGGCCAAGGCCTGATCAGGTGTAACTAAGGCCGCAGTTGCACCGGGCGTCTCAAGAGTTTCCCGCATGATGAGTGCAATGCTTAGGGCTTCTTCCTCATCCGTTTCAGCCTCGAGAACAGATAGCCCCTCCATAGCCTCAACGAAGGGTTCGCGACCTTTGGCGTTTCTGCGAATGGTTTCAATGCGGGCCAACCAGTCACTCGTATTATCAACAGGCACAAGCGACTCTGCCAATAATAAACGGCGGGATTCCAGACAATTATCTTCACCAAGTGGTGATTGGACATAAGGCCATTGTTTGACATCACCCCTGTCTACATTCAACTTAGTCAGTAAGTTTTTGAGAGAATATTGCGGATGTTGTTCGGAGACTTTTTCCCAAGATCGATCCGGATTATTATCAAGCCCCGGTAAAATAATGAGGCCTTGAGACAGCTGTGAAACGCATCGCATAAGGCGCGCTGTTGCCCCCAGCGTTCCGGTCGAACCTGCAATGATAATCGGATAGTCAGGCGGGTTTTGCATCCATTGTTTCGTCAACGCATCCAAAACACGTACTTGTCTCGCTTTGGGTTCAAGCGCGTCAATCTCCGCCAGTCGCCGCGGCCAATAGGTTTGAATAATTTTATAAAGCTCGGCTTGGTATTGAAAATGCTCGGCGGCAAAAGATTGTATCTCCGCCAAGGCAGAGAGGTCTGAGATTTTCGTTTCTTCCGCAGCCGCATCATCCAGTATTGATAAAAGCGGGTCGGCCAAGGACAAAGCTGCAGCGGCGTCCAAAGGCATGTCAGAGGCACGCCGATAAAATTGCTCAATCACCCGTGCCATTTCAAAGCGTCGCTGTACCGGGTCAATGGCAGGCGGCACAAGCCCCGCCACATCATTCGGCTCAAAGGGTGGTTCATTGGGATCAATATCAGCGAGTGTATTAAGACGCGGTAGAAACATAACGCCGCTTTCGCTCTCTCTGGCCGATTGTAAAAACAAATCCGTCAGCCCCCTCACCGCACGGCGTGTCGGCAAAAGGATAAGCGCGCGAGATAAATCACTTCCGAGTTCGGCTTTTAAACCTTGCGCGAGTGAGCCCAGAAACGGGACACCGGAGGGCATATTGAAGACACCGCTTAAGCTCATATGTGATGCGCTTGTTTTAAAACGGCTTCAGCCGCAATCTTTGCGCGGGGGTCACCCACATGCATCCAGAACGCTGGCATCACCGTGCCAAATAAACCGCGGGCCGCCAAACTGGCATCCCAAATTTCGTTACGAGAAAATTTCTCTTCCGGAAATCCTTGTGCCAAGCTTGGTTTAAAGATTTGAACGCCCGAATAATAATATTGTGCCATCTCACCACTGCGGCGGCATAGATGCCCGGAAGGCGCCAAATCGAAATCCCCTGCCCCATCATGGCCCAAGGTCATGTCTTTACGCGCCAGCAGTAACAGCTCATCCATTTTGGCCGGATCCCAAGCGGTTTGGAGGTGTTTCAAGACAGGCGCAAACTCAACCCATATCGCATCAATATTACAAATGAGAATAGGCTCAATACCTAGAAGCGGCAGAGCCTTCACGACGCCGCCGCCCGTCTCCAGCAAGGCGTCCCGTTCATCTGAGATAATGATTTCAAGACGGCTCGGGCGTTTCCGTAAATGGTTTTCTAAATGATCAGCATGGGCATGCACATTAACAATGGCCCGCTCTATGCCGGTTTCCATCAGTCGATCGAGCATATGATCAATCAGAGGCTTACCGCCAACTTCGACCATGGCTTTCGAGCGATCATTTGTCAGGGGCCGCATGCGCGTACCATGCCCCGCCGCCATGACCATGGCTGTCTTTATTAAAGTTTTCATTCTAACACCTCCGGCATGTTCTTCGCGAACCAATCGCGAATGGGCGCAACAGCCGGATGCGCTAAATCTTCATTTAAGTGCCGCTTCACACGTGGTAAAAGGGCACGATATTGGGGCTTTCCGAATTTTAAATCTGCCCGCGCGGGAAAGCCCAAAAGCTTTGTGCCGCGCTGCACACTCATCACTGAATAGGTACCGCGAAAAGCCTCGTCATATTTTAGGCCCGCTTTGTCACAAAACCGCGCCATCAAATAATCTTTCAAATCGGGGGAAACATCACGACGAATATCCGTAATCAGCGACATCAAATCATAGGACGGATGTACAAATAAGGCATCCTGAAAATCTATGAGGCCGACATTGGAAACGCCAGCACGTTCAGGCAACCAGAATAAGTTTTCAGCATGAAAGTCGCGTAAGCACAAGCCCGGTGCATGAGCGGATAGAGCCTTAAAGCTTTCAGCATAAAGCGCGTAAAACCCTTCGCGTTGGCCCGTATCAAACTCTCTCCCGAAGTCCTTTGCATACCAATCCAAAAATAAATCCGTCTCGGCCAGTAAGGCCGCCGTGTCATAGTCTCTCACCCGCCAAGAGTGGTTTTCATATTTGAAAACCTGTGGGAAAGAGCTGCGATATATCGCAGCCAGTGTGTCAATAGCGGCTGAGTAAAGCGTCTTCTCTTTACCCGCATCCGCCGCAATGACCTTGGCATAAACAGAGTCACCGAAATCTTCGAGCAGCAATAAGCCCGCATCTAAATCAGCGGCGACAATCTGTGGTGCGGAAAAGCCCCGCTTCGACAGCTCCGACGCAATAGCGGCAAAGCTCTCCATATTCGGGCCAGCCAGACGCGCAAGCGCATTGTAACCCAGTGCTTGTCTCTCTTTGACCGTCGCTCCGTCCGACTCTCCCGGTAATTCGGCTCCCTTAGGCGCGTTCATCAGGACTGCCTTTTGACTGCCTAATTGTAGCCTCTCATAGCTGCGGGTTGACGCATCCCCCTGAATGGGCTGACGATTAGCCGCCGCCCATCCACTATCAGATAAGAAGTCGGAAATTTCGGCTTGGCGCTCCAACAAAGAGGTCTCAGACATCACGCCCAGACCATTCCGGCCCTAAAGTGACCTCACGGCCCGTCTCGGTGAAGGCGATGTGGATTGTGAGCGCATCCTCCGGCAAATGGTTGCCAATTTTGTCCGGCCACTCCAACACACACACAGCGTCATCAAAGGCGTCAATCAGACCCAGCTCAAAGGCCTCATCCGGATGTTTCAAACGATAAAGATCACAATGCCACAATTCGTAATCCGGCAGGTCATAGGTTTGCACCAAGGTATAGGTTGGAGACGGGACTTCCTCACCCGGCAACTCTGCCTGTATCAACCCTCGTATCAGCGTTGTTTTCCCGGCCCCCAGATCACCCGTCAACGCGATCACATCGCCGGTTTTCAAAACGCGGCCAAGGCGACCCCCAAGAGCCAACATTTCAGCTTCATTATTGCATAGATACTGTGTCACAAGCACAGTGATAGCGTCTTGTAAATTCATGGCAAGCCCTTAGATAGTAGCCGTAATAGACAGACTAAAAGGCAGTTTCATGGCAAAAATTATCTATACGGACAGCTCCGGTACGTCTCGCGAAGTAGAGGCCAAACCCGGCACATCCATTATGGAAGCCGCTGTGCAGAATATGATTCCTGAAATTGATGCCGATTGCGGCGGGGCTTGCGCCTGCGCGACGTGTCATGTCTATGTTGATGAGGCTTGGCTGTCTAAATTGAAAGACAAAGACGACATGGAAGAAAGCATGTTGGATTTCGCCGAAAATGTGCAGGACAACTCTCGTCTTTGCTGCCAAATCCTTATGAGCGATGACCTCGACGGCATCAAAGTGACTACACCGGAAAGTCAATAGACTTTCATCCTCTTCTGGTGGGCAATTTGTGTAACACCATTTAGATTGTATTTAATTTTTAACACTACAAAGGCGTATGTTTCGCCTTTGTCAAATATTGATAACAACCCTTTCGTTATGGGGGCTACAACTGGCGGCTGCTTATGGAGCCTCATATTCATATTCCACGACTTGGAGCTCGTCCATTCCAGATGGAACAGGCTCTAATGTCTGCGGTACAGCTATTACACGAACGTACTATGTCTCCGACAGCTTCACGATTGAGGATTTAAACGTCGGTGTTGTTGCCACGCACCCTTATAAAGAAGACCTTTTAATCAGCCTTTCCTCGCCAATTGGAACATCCGTCGATATTATTGACCGGGAAGGTACGAGTTTTGAAAATTATAATGTTTCCTTAGATGATGAAGCATCAGTTTCTATTGGCAATATCGATCATAATATTTCGGAAACCCACCCTGAATATACGCGCCTGCCCTCAAACGCCTTAAATGCTTTCGACGGTGAAAGCTCAGTGGGGAATTGGACACTAACCGTTCAGGATTGTTCAAATACTGATACGGGGTCACTCCACGGTCATTACCTTAACTTTACAAGCGCACCACCGCCGAGCCCGCTCGTTGTGACCAGTACAGCAGACACAAACTCACTTGGTTCGTTAAGATATGCGATTACTCATGCCAACGCTAACGCCGCTGATGATGAGATAACGTTCAATATACCAACCTCTGACAGCGGATATGACAGTGTTCGTGGTGTATTCGTTATTCCTATTACCTATGACCTTCCAGCGATTACTGATGACGGTATATCAATCAACGGCAGCTCACAAACCACAAATCAAGGCAACACAAACACTGGAAATATTGTCAGTGTAACAACTGTCGGCGTAAATAATACATCAATCGCCGCAGTGGCAGCCCCAGAAATTGAAATAGATGGATTCGATTGGATGTCGACAGGCCTTAATATCGACTCAGCCGATAATGTAACGCTTTCAGGCATGGCAATTTTAGGTATGCAAACGGCCATACGCGTTCGCAACGGGGCAACTAATACAATCATAGAAGACATGGTGGTTGGAGCCCAAGCTCATAATATAAGTGACCCCGGCGCCAGCGAAAGAGTTGATAGTGGTGTCTCTATTGAACAGAACAATACCACCGCCATAATTCGTAATAGTGTCTTCGCAAATGCAGATACAGGGCGCGCTATATCGGTCGGCACTGCGGGACAACATTCGAATAATAGTCTCACAGTTCAGTCCGTACATTTCATCAATAATGGACTCGCTAGGAATTCATCAAATGGCGCAATTGAAATATTACAAAACCTCTCCCCAACACTTTCGATTTCTGGAAATCGTTTCGTAGCACCAAGCAGTTCCAGTGATATAGGGGTCGAGATAAACCCATTCTCCACAGGGGGAACCTCCTGTGTTTCTTGTATCATTGAAGATAATAGTTTTGACGGCTTTAACCGTGCTTTTGGTATTTTTAGTGATCAAATCTCAAACGTAACCTTCCAAAGAAATATTGTAACGAATAGTCTGGCCAGTGCATTATCAATTGGCGCTCTTACAAATGGGTCAATTGAAAACAATTCAATTTCAGGATCAGGAAACAACGGGATTGACCTTTATGACCCTGCGGCAAGGGTCAGTATTATTAGCAATTCTATATTTTCAAATACTGGATTAGGTATAGATTTAGGATCAAACGATATTTCTAATAATGATCTGAATGATATAGATTCTGGCACCAACAATTTTTTGAATTTTCCAGAAGTTAATGAAATTCAAGCGGATGGAACCACATTAATTAATTATGATTTTAACCTTGATGTCCCAAACAACGCTGACGGTTATCGTATTGAGTTTTTTAAAAACAGCACTGCTCATTCATCAGGTTATGGAGAGGGCGAAACATATCTAGGATATGTAGATATTGCTCATGCGGGCGGCGACTTAAATTTCACAGGCACTTTGGCGACAACTGCTATTGTTTCGTCAGATGATTATATTTCAGCAACGACAACACGAAAAACGGCCAGTTCTTTCGATATTACATCTGAATTTGCCGAAACCTATACAGCCACTGCACCGCCCTCCCCATTAATTGTCACCAGCACAGCTGATACCAATACGATCGGTACACTTCGCTACGCCATTAATCATGCCAATGCGAATGCGGCAGATGATAATATCACTTTTGATATTCCAGGAGCTGGACCTCACACATTTGCACTTAGTTCTGAATTACCTAAGATTACAGACGCTGGGGTGACGATTGATGGTACATCCCAACCAGGCGCCAGTTGCGGTCAACTGACAACGGGCACACAACACACTATCATGATTCAATTGGATTTATCTGCCGCCGTAACTAACGGAACAGGTCTCAAAACAAATGCGAGTAATGTCACGATAGCCGGACTCTCAATAACTAATGCCGAAAGGTACGGCGTTCGCGCAGAGACTGGCAGCGACAACTTTGTCTTAGAGTGTTCTTACTTAGGTGTAGAACCCGATGGTATAACTAAAGGCCCAAATGCACAGGATGGCGGCGTCAACCCTGCTGTACGCATAGAGAGTGATAATGCAACTATTCGCAACTCTTTAATCTCTGGAAATGATACGGATGCAAGCGATGATGGGTTAAGATTTCTCGGCGCTTCAGGCGGCATCATAGAAGGAAACATCATTGGCCTTGATGTAACGGGGTCGAGCGATCTCGGAAATGGGGATACGGGTATTTTGATTGACAATAACGCTTCTGGAATAACTATCGGTGGTATCACCTCTGCCACTCGCAATGTTATTTCAGGAAATGACGGAAATGGGATAGAAATAATAAACAGTTCCGACATCAACATTCTCGGAAATTACATCGGCCTTGATAGCACCGGAAATAGTGATTTAGGTAATGGCGAATACGGCATTCGAGGTTTTGCTGCGACCGATTTAAATATTGGTGGCGAAGGGTCTAATGACGGTAATATTATATCAGGTAATGACCTTTCAGGCCTCTACTTAGACACAGGTAATGACATTAGCCTTTTGGGTAATTCAATTGGCACGAATGCCGGTGGAACAAGTGAAATCGGAAATAATTTTAATGGCGTCGTCGCCGACAATATTGATAATCTGGTTATTGGTAACTCTGTGGCCGGGAATATTTTTGTAAACTCCGCAACATGCTGTTCGAACATATTTTTGGGTGGATCCACAAACAGTACAATAGAAAACAATAAGTTCGGCGTTTCTGCCGATGAAACAACACTCCTCGGTTTACAATATTCTGCTATCTATGCAGCCAGCTCTGGCTCAACCCTTATTGGGGACGGCACAACATCCGGCAAGAATATTATCGCAAATGGAACTAATAGCGGGATTACGGTCACATCCTCAGGTCCCGTGGCTATCCTCGCAAATGAGATCAGAGACAATATCGGTATCGGTATAGATTTAGGCGACAATGCCCTCACTTTGAATGATGAGAATGATACGGATACAGGTTCGAATAATCTTTTAAATTTCCCCGTTATAAATGAGATTGGAGCTGAGGGTGCAAATTCAATTGACTATGATTTTAATTTAGATGTTCCAAATGATGTAAATGGATATCGTATAGAATTTTTCAAAAATGATAGCGCTCATTCGACGGGATACGGCGAAGGCGAAGTCTATCTCGGATTTCTCGACATTGCACATGGCGGAGGCGATATTAACTTCACAGGAACTCTGTCTACAAATGTGCCCATCGATGTTGATGATGTAATATCTGCGACGACAACACGCAAAACCGCCAGTTCTTTCGATATAACATCTGAATTTTCACTCAGTGCCACGACGATCACCTCCAATCCCGCCTCTTTAACCGTCGCAAAAACAGTCGCCCCTCTTAATGCAGGTGATTATGATCTGCCCGGTTCCGATGTTGTCTATACGT
>CAYTAJ010000005.1:57979-59195 GCA_964435725.1 uncultured Algimonas sp. | reverse complement strand
AAATGGATCATGCATCTGGGTGATAATGCTTATAATCTTTTGCTCTGGGTGAACACCAAACTCAATTTCGTGCGGCGCAAACTTGGCCTGCCATATTGGTCGCTCTCCAAGAGCCTGAAAAAACGCACGAAACGCGCCATGAACTTCATCCATGGTTTCGAAGAACAAGTCGCAGATTATTGCAAACGTAAAGGCTTTGACGGGGCCATTTGTGGTCATATCCATGTTGCCGAAATGCGCGAGATTAACGGTATCACCTATATGAATGATGGTGATTGGGTCGAAAGCTGCACGGCCCTCGTCGAGCATCATGACGGGAGATGGGAAATTCTACACACCCAACCGCATGGCGTGCAGAAGGCGAATTCAACAAAGATATCAGCTATTCTAGAGACTGAAACTTTAGTCGCGACAGAATAATTACTTCTTCTTCCGCCCGTATAATTCCAGACGGTGGTCTACCAATTCATAGCCGAGTTTTTCCGCGATGCGGTGTTGCAGAGCTTCAATCTCTTCATCGACAAATTCAATAACGTCGCCTGTGTTCACATCAATCAAATGGTCGTGGTGGTCTGCGTCCGCGGCTTCATAGCGGGCTCGCCCGTCGCGAAAATCATGCTGCTCAACGATGTCAGCATCCGCAAAGAGGCGCACCGTGCGATAAACGGTTGCGAGTGAAATCTTCGGATCGATTTTTGACGCGCGAGCATAAAGCTCTTCTGCATCCGGATGATCATCCGCTTCAGACAGCACTTGCGCAATCACACGCCTCTGCTCCGTCAGCCTTAACCCGCGTTCCACACATTTACGTTCAATCCAATTTGGCATGCCGTTTTCCTAGCGAGGTAAAGGCCTGACGTCCAGTCAGGATGAAAGCGTTTTCGAAAAAGTTATTGCTGCCACGCGTCCTGCGGATGTGCGGTAATAGGCGGGTCTGCGTCCGATGGCTTGGAAACCACAGGACTTATAAAGCGTAATGGCGCCCTCATTGATTTCTGAAACATCCAGATACAGCGTCTTCACACCTCTTTCAGCAAGAGCCGCGTCTGTTGCGGCTAATAAAGTGCGGGCATGACCTTTGCGACGGTGGTTCGGGTCCGTTGCAATCGTGAGAATATCGGCCTGATCTTCGGAGGCTTGGACGAGGATGAAAGCTTCAATCGGCGTGCCGATACCCAAACACAGGTCTTTTTCTATGTGGCGTTTCATCTCTTCT
>CAYTAJ010000005.1:50845-57879 GCA_964435725.1 uncultured Algimonas sp. | reverse complement strand
GGGTCAGCTTCTTTGGCCCATATTTCGAGTGAGGAAAGACCAATCACAGGAAGCTTTCGGGGCAGGGCAAACCCTTTGGCAAAAGAAAGCGCGACGCGCTGGCCGGTAAAACTACCCGGGCCTGTGCAAACAGCGACGCGCGAAATGTCTGTGATGTTGCGCCCGGCATTATAGACCATGTCTTTTACCAGTGGCGCCAAGCGTTCGGCATGCCCTCGGCCAATGTCTTCAGAGGCATGAGCGATGATGCGCCCTTCATCAACCAAAGCCGCGGAGCAAGCTTTGCCTGTCGTATCCAGCCCAAGGGTCAGCAATTTAGGCGGCCTGTTCGACGCGGGTGACCTCGGGAACATAATGTTTCAAAAGGTTTTCGATACCGCTTTTAAGTGTCATGGTTGAGCTTGGGCATCCGGCACACGCCCCGCGCATTTCAAGGTAAACCGATCCATCTTCCTCGTCGAAATGACGGAAAACAATATCACCCCCATCTTGTGCCACAGCCGGACGAACGCGAAGCTCAATCAGCTCTTTGATTTGCTCTACGATTTCCAGAGTTTCGCCTTCATAGACATGTTCTTCCACCTCACCGGATTGTAACTGCTCCAAGAGCGGTTGTCCGCCCGCCACGTAGAAATCCATAATGGCCCCGAGCACAGCGGGCTTAAGATGTTTCCACTGTGCGTCTTCATTCCGCGTCACGGAAATATAATCCGTGCCGAAGAACACGCGTTCAACATCGGGTATCATAAAGAGCATTTCTGCTAGAGGCGCGCGAGAGACATCTCCGCCACGTGCGATTTCGACAATTGTCCCGCCTTCGCCCACGACATCACGTCCGGGCAGAAACTTTAATGTGGCTGGATTCGGTGTATCTTCGGTTTGTATAAACATAGCGGCTATCTGGGGCCTCTTCTTTCATTGTGCAAGATGCAATGCAGCAGACTCATTGACGTGATGCGCACAAATTTGCATGACACGCTTATGTTACGGCGCTTTTATATCGCTGGTTTGGCCGCTACGCTCCTCCTTGTTTCAGGGTGTGCAGGTTTGGACACCCGCCTACCTGAAATTGCAACCAAGCAATTACAACAGGAAAAAATCACACAGGAAAAACTGGCCCTGACCGAATGGGATTCTATGGCGGAACGGCTCTTGCGCGTTGGGCGGCCCATCCTCTTGGCGAATGAAGGGCTTTGCCCAAAGATACATCCTGATATTGGCGCGTTGACCCATAATCAAAAGTCCTATGACAAACGTCTCCGCGAAGGCAGCCAGAGAGAGCTGGGTGTGGGCGAAGATACCGAAATTTTCCACATTGCGATTAATGGCCCAGCGCATGAAGCCGGGCTGAGGCGGGGCGATATTATACGTGATGAAAAGGGGCGTGCCTTACGAAGCGCCGCGATTTCAAAAGCGTTGAAAGCGGGTGAAACTCTTCAACTTGATCGGGATGGAGCTTTATCCACTTTAAGCCTTAAGGGTGATATGGCCTGCGCCTATAATTTACGCTTGTCACAAAGTGCCGCCATTAATGCTTATGCCGATGGCCGCAACATCACAGTGACGACAGGCATGATGAATTTCATCGAGTCGGATGAAGAGCTTGCTTTGATTGTCGGTCATGAACTGGCCCACAACACAATGGGTCATATAAGAAAGATTATTGGCAATTATATTCTGTCCGGACTAGCGACACGTTACACACGCCCTTTCGAATCTGAAGCTGACTATGTCGGCCTCTATTACGCTAAACGCGCAGGATATGACATTGATGGTGTCGAAGGGTTTTGGCGGCGATTAGCGAAGGTCAGTCCTAAAAATATAGGCCGTGCCAAAACACATCCGAATTTCCCTGACCGCTATTTAAGATTAGCAGCGACGCGTAAAGAAATTGAAGAAAAAATTGCGAAGGGTGAGCCGCTTTTACCCAATTTTATTGGTAAGAAACCTTCCAGGTCATGACAGGGTACAAGGTATTTTCAGGTTTAATCGCAGGACTCCTTGTGGCCTGCTCTGCGGCATCACAGCCCGAGTCTTCGGCTCAAACTATAAGTGAGACCCCTGTTTCCATATTGCCGGACCTTCCGTTAGAACGACCAAGTGACACGCAGTTTGAAGAGGTGCTGACTGAATACCAACGTATGAATGACAGGCTAGAGCGAGTCAGCGCGCCGCTTCGCTTGGCCAATGCGCATCTTTGCCCGCATGTATTCCGCGATCCGGGATTTACGGCCCATGCGCTCGCAGACTATCCGGAAAGACTGCAAGGCGTGGCGGAAGCTGTTATGGGACTAAAGCCTGACGGCATTTATGTTCGATCCGTGCGGCGAGACTCGCCCGCCGATGCCGCAGATATCGAAATCGGAGACCGTGTCGTTAGACTAAACGGGCAATATGTTCTCGGTGGTCGCACGATGAAACAATTCTATGCGGCTTTGTCGCGAGGCGCTTTTGGCGGTATGAAAACACGTATGACCTTGCGAACGCCCCAAGGTCAGGATTACGAAACCTCTTTGCGGTCTGATACGGCCTGTGATTATCCGGCCAGCGTCTTTTTCTCTCAAGAGATAAACGGCCACACCGATGGAGAGGACGTCTTTATTACTTCCGCTTTGATGCAAGCGGTTCCCGATGATGTAAACCTCGCGCTCATCGTGGCGCATGAAATGGCGCATGCGATTGCAGGACATATCGACGAGACCCCGTCTCAAGCTTTGGAATTGGAAGCCGATCGCATGGCGCTCGTTCTGATGGAGAATGCAGGCTATGATATTGATGCGGCGATTGCTTATTGGGCCGAGGCCTCTCATCCGCATCGCGACCTGCAAGATAATTCAGAGAGCCACCCCAGCATTACGGCTCGATTTGAAAACTTCAAAAAAGAACGCGCCCGAATATCAGACATTCGCGCGCGTGGTGAAGATTTAGGTTTTGATTAGCGGATTAATTATATTCGCTGCCTGAACCGTGGGAACTATGATCTGTTCCTTTGTCTGGCTCGCCGACAGGAATTATTAATGTAACGGGATCAGCATTCTCATAATTGAGCGTGACAGAGATATCATCCTGATCTTCTGCGAGGGTCATACCGTAAAACATAAGGTGATAGCTGCCGGGTTTGAAACTCACCGTTTCACCCTTGGGCAAGTCAACAGCCTCAACCTGACGCATTTTCATAACACCGTTTTCATTGATGTGATTATGCACTTCGACAGTGTCACTTACGGGACTGCTGGCTGAAATGAGTTTGTCATCCGCACCGTGATTTTTAATGTCAAGAAAGCCTGCGCCTATATCTCTGCCCGGCATAGGCGGGCGGACATAGGCCGAGGATATTTCAATGCCTTTTCTCATTTGCGCCATGTCATGTGCGGCGTCAGCGGCTTTTTCCAGCGTGGCGTCCGTTTCGGTGTTGCCACAGCCGATAATCGCCAAGGCGGAAGCAGCTAAAATTATATGTCTCACTTTAAGCTCCTGTAAAACCGATAATGCGACGAACATCCGCCACAATCGGATCAGCAATTTCTGCGGCCTTATCTCCGGCGGATGCCAGGATACGGTCCAACTCATCAGGGTCCGCCAAATAGCGGTTCATCAAATCTGTAATCGGGCCCAGTTTTTCAACTGCTAACTCTGCTAAGGCAGGCTTAAACACGCCAAAACCCTGACCCGCATACTCTTGAACAATATCGGCATTTGTTCGCCCAGATAATGCGGCATAAATACCGATTAGGTTTCTAACCTCGGGGCGGTCTTCCATTTCCTCGACGCTCTCAGGCATCATCCCGCCATCGGTTTTGGCTTTTTTGATTTTCTTCGCAATTTTATCGGCATCATCTGTCAGGTTGATGCGTGAGTTATCGGAAGGGTCAGATTTCGACATCTTTGACAGACCATCCCGTAGGCTCATCACACGCGCGCCGGGACCTTTGATGAGGGCTTCGGGCTCTGGGAAGAAATTCGGCACACTAAAATCATGATTAAATTTAGCGGCGATTTGTTGTGACAGTTCAAGATGTTGTTTCTGATCTTCGCCGACAGGGACGTGTGTGGCCTTGAAGGCAAGAATATCTGCAGCCTGAAGTACGGGGTAATCAAAAAGCCCGACACTCATGCGTTCGGAATTCTTACCGGCTTTATCTTTGAATTGCGTCATGCGTTGTAACCACCCCATGCGGGCGACACAGTTAAAATACCACGCGAGTTCTGTATGGGCACGGACAGCAGACTGATTATAGACAATCGCTTTTTTAGGATCGACGCCTGAGGCAAGAAAGGCTGCGGCAATTTCGCGTGTCTGTGCCGACAGTTGTTTTGGGTCTTGCCAGACCGTAATCGCATGCAAGTCGACAATACAGAAAATACATTCCATTTCATCTTGCAAATCAACGAATTTTTTGAGCGCGCCGAGGTAATTTCCAAGGTGGAGTGCGCCGGAGGGCTGCACCCCGGAAAAGACACGGTTTGGCCCGCTATAAGATTGAGTTTCGGTCACGGTATTCCTTTATGCACGATTACGTGAAAACGCGTCGCGAATATCACTGACACCAAAGGCCCGCAAGGCCATAGCCGCAATGATGTAAATTATCCCGCCAGTCCCGCAAATAAGGGCTAAGAAAAACAAGTCGGCAATCAAATTCAAATCGCCAAAGTCCGGCATGTAAGGTTTTGCGAACCATAAAGCGATACCCATTAAGAGGCTGGCTAGGGCAATACGAGGTGTACGACTCATAAGGCGGCTATCAGGCACCCAATGGGCCGAGCGGAGCAAGGTGCGCGACAAGCAATAAACATTGACCCAAGCTGCAATCGTTGTTGCCAAGGCCAAGCCTTCAAACCCGATGCGCCAGAACAGCAATAGACCAAAACCAATGTTAATGACGGCGGAAATGGCCGCGTAAATCATGGGGGACGTTGTGTTTTCACGCGCAAAAAAGGCTGGGGTTAAAACCTTGATCATAACAAAGGCGGGAAGGCCCAATGCAAAAAAACGAAGTGCTTTCGCTACCTGTAATGTTGTGTCCGAGACAAATTCGCCGCGTTGGTAAATACCGGCAATTAGAATGTCAGGAATAATGAAGAGGGCTGCTGCGGCAGGGAGCGTCAAGAAAGCCGCAATTTCTATACCGCGATTCAGTGATGTTTTTGCGCCCTCTTCATCCCCCGCCCGAATGCGTCGAGACAAAGCAGGAAGAAGCGCAATGCCCATGGCGATACCAATCATGCCAAGCGGCAATTGATAAAGCCGGTCTGCATAGGTCAACCAACTGGCTGCGCCTTGTTGAAAGGTTGCAATCAAATGCGAAATGAGCAGGTTAATTTGTGTAATTCCGGCCGAAAAAATCCCCGGCACACCTAAAATAAAAAGGCGTTTCACTCCGGGTGTGAGGCGGGGACGGCGTAAGCCAATTTTAACACCTGCTTTGCGACACGCCCATAAAACACAGCCCATTTGTGCCGCACCTGAAAGTGTTACCGCAGCAGCTAAGCCTAACCCTAATCCTGCTTGATCAACTCCCAAATATGGCAGCCCTAAGAGCGCCGAAATCATAAAAAGGTTCAGCACTATGGGTACGGCGGCTGCGACAGCAAATAACCCACGCGTATTTAATATACCGGAGAATAGCGCGGTCATGGACATGAATAACAGGTACGGCATGGTAATCCACGCATAGGTTACAGCCAGTGTGTATGGCGCTATGCCTTCTGAGTCTGGAGTTGTTTGTAAGCCACCCCCGATAATGCCCAGCGACCAAGGCATTGTGAGTTCGAAAATAATGACGACTGTCGCAACAAGGGTAAAGAGGGCCGCCATGGTTTCAGACGCAAATTCATCTGCTGCCGCTTCGCCGTCTTCTTCGATGCGTTTGGCATAAAGCGGGACAAAGGCGGCGTTAAACGCCCCTTCTGCAAACATGCGCCGGAAGACGTTGGGGAGTTTAAAAGCGGTAAAAAAGGCGTCACTGACCGCACCCGCACCGAGAAATTTTGCAATTAAAATATCACGTGCCAAACCCAATAATCGACTGACCAAAGTCAGCGATGCAATAATCGCCGTGGATTGTATGAGGCGCGCCTGTTTCATAGCCGGTACTTATTAATCATGCGGCTTGGGCATCTTGCGGCATGAGCAAGGCTTTCAAACGGTTTTTCAATGTCTTTTTTGTGCGCTCCGGTAATTCACAATCTTGCCCCGGTATACAAAGATAAAAACTATCAATGGCCGTCGTGCCGACCACTTCAATATGGGCCGATAGAATTTCGACTTCGGCCTCACTTAAAATAGTGGCGATGTCATGTAGGAGACCGGGGCGATCACGACCCTGAATTTCAAGGATGGTCGTGTCCGAAGATTTATTTTTGGGAAAACGAACCTTTGGTTTGACGGGGATAGCCCCGGCGCGAAGCGATTTGCGCGCTTGCTGAATCGAGAGGTTTTCAACATCGCCTTCTGCCGCGCTTTGGGCACGTTTTCGCAAGAGCTCTAAGGCATGATTGCTCTGGCGTCCAAAGGCGAGGCCTTCGGTGTTTTGTAAATAGAAAATATTCATCACGCGACCGGAGTCTGAGGTATTTAAAAGTGCGCCAACAATAGAGGCACCGCAAGATGAAATGGCTTTTGTCAAATCAGCAAAAAGGCCCGAACGATCGCGGGTTAGAACCCAAAGCTCTGTAATGTCGCGCTTTCGCGTCAGACGGGTTTGTACGGCAGTTTCGACACCGTCTTCGGTCACTTGGTCAAAGAAACGGGCATGTCTGATGAGATCCGCCATATCAAAACTTAGCCAGTAATTTTGAGGTAGGTCTTCAAAAATAGGCGAAATGCGATGGGCCATTTTCTCGGGTAGTTTTTCTTTTAATTGCTCAATCGCGGCATTGGCGCGGGCCGCTGGGTCTAACTCATCTTTACCTTCAAGATAATTCGCTGTGGCCTGATACAGATTGCGCAATAAAACGCCTTTCCAATCATTCCAGATACCCGGCCCAACGGAGCGAATATCCACGACTGTCAAGGCAAAGAGAAGGTTCAGGCG